>DJNY01000149.1:0-403 GCA_002441865.1 Lachnospiraceae bacterium UBA6452
AGAAGGCAGAGGAGATCATCGGGCTTTCCTATGAACAGTTTCGACAGGTCATCGTATTGCCGCAGGGGCAGTTTGAAAAACTGTTGACCTCCGATTCGGCGGATAAGGAAAAGATACTGACAAGTATTTTCGGCGAAGAAAAATGGCAGGCGATCGCACAGATCATGTTCGAGAAAGCAACGGAGCGCAGGCAGCAGCTAAAGAGTCTGCAGGAGCAGATCAGGAACAGTCTGCAGGAGGAAGCCTGTGAAACGCTGGAAGAACTGGAAGAGAACGTTGCACAGAAAAAAGAGAGTCTTACCGCAATGGAAGCATCGTACCAAGAAAATGCCTACGAGAAGCAGATGAAAGAGCTGCGCGACAGGCTGGCACTTGTCAGCAGATTCCAGGATCTGCAGAAGGG
>DJNY01000149.1:530-1119 GCA_002441865.1 Lachnospiraceae bacterium UBA6452
CAAAGAGCAGAAAAGGTAAGGACACTTCTTTCCGAGCTTCATACAGCAGAGACTGCATGGGTGCAGCGAAAGACAGCAGCACAAAAGGCAGATCAGGCAGCAGAACTGGCAAAACAAAAGGCAGAACAGGTACTTGCGCAGGTAACGGCGCAGCAGCAGAAAACCGCCCAGATCGAGGAAAAGAAAGCGCAGAAGATACAGCTTGCGGCAAAAACAGCAGATTATGAAGGCATAGCAGCGCAGGAGCAGACCTGCGAGAAGCAGCGGAAGGCGGCGCAGGCAGCGGCGCAGGCGGCAGAGCGGGAAAAACAGATCTATGAAAGCTATGCGCCAAAGCTGGTCATGCTCCATGAAGCATACGAAAAGAGCATGGAAGCGCATCGAAGCCTTCTTGCGGCTTATCTGGCAGGCATTACCGGAGAACTTGCAGCCTCCCTGATCGAAGGAGAGCCGTGCCCGGTCTGTGGCAGCAGGGAGCATCCGCAGAAAGCAGAGCGGACGGAGGCAGATACGACAAAGGAAGTTGTGGAAGCCAAAAGAGCCGAAGCGGATGAAATATATCAGAAGCTGCAGCAGACGATGCAAAAGC
>DJNY01000149.1:1235-3630 GCA_002441865.1 Lachnospiraceae bacterium UBA6452
GCAGCTTGCAAAAGAAACCGCCGATACAAAGCTTGCGCAGATGCAAAATCATCTGATCCCGGAGATCGGATCACTTGCAGCACTGCAAAAGAAGTTGCAGCAGCTTACCGATGAGATCGAAAAAGCAACGGAAGAAATGCAGCGGCTTACCAGACAGCAGGAGCAGGCAAATAACGCAGTAGCCGAGACGGAAGCAAAAGCAGAGCTGGCACATCAGGAGGCAGAGGTGGCACAGAAGAAGCAGGAAGCAGCCATGCAGGCACTGGCAAAAGGGCTTTCTGAGAATGAGTTTTCCGACGCCGGGGAAGCGGAGCATCTGCTGATGGACGAGAAGGAGCTGGAAGAACTACGGCGCCGGATCGCAGATTTTGATGCAGGCAAAAAGGCGGCAGAGGAACAGGTAAAGCGTCTGCAGGAGGAGCTTGGCGGGCAGCAGGAACCGGATGCGGATGCCTGCAGAACGGAGCTGGCGCATCTGGAAAAGCAGCAGGAGATTTATGCAAAGGAAACAGCGGTCCTTTCGGAGACGATCAGACGGCTTTCCGAAAAAGCAGAAAAACTTGCACAGGCGGGCGAGGGGATCGAAGAAAAACTGCTTGAGGCGGAGCAGGATCTGGCATTCGCTAAAAAACTGCGCGGAGACGCCGGAACGGGACTGCAGAGATACGTGCTGGGCATTCTGTTCTCCTCCGTGATCGCAGCGGCGAACCGTATGCTTTCCATGGTGCACGGCGGCAGATACCGGCTCTTTCGGTCGGATGAAAAGGCACAGGGAAGTAATAAGAGGGGACTGGAGCTGAAAGTGTACGATAAGAACAGTGAGGAGCATGAAGGCCGGTTCGTCAACACCTTGTCAGGCGGTGAAAAATTCCTGACATCACTTGCTTTGTCGATCGGTATGTCAACGATCGCACAAAAAAGCGGGATCCGGATAGAAGCATTGTTTGTCGATGAAGGCTTTGGATCGCTCGACGAGGATTCCATTACGGATGCCATGCAGATCCTGGGCAGTATCCAGCAGGCAAACGGGCTGGTGGGGATCATATCCCATGTGCAGCTTTTGCAGGAGCGCATTCCGACAAAGCTGCGTGTGGAAGAGAACGAAAAAGGCAGTCATATCATACAGACGATCGGATAGGAATTATAGTGGCTATAGGTTTTACCTATAAGCCACTATAATTTTTTTTAGCCAGAACTATCCTTTGGGTTAGTTTTAGCCAGGTATTTTTTCTGATAAAATAAATAAAATTGTATCTGTGAGGACAATTGTGCATAGCTTTATTGTGTGAAGGAGAAAGCAAATGAAAGGTAAAGGGAGAATCAGAAAACAATTGCAGGCATATCTGTGTATGCTGGCTATGGCGGTACAGTCGCTGACACCGGCCGTGCAGGTGTCTGCAGAAGAAGTGACAACAGTGGATGTATCCACACAGGCAGCAGAAGCCAAAATGGCTGCAGAAAAAGCAGAAGATATTGAAACAGTATCGGACGCAGGGATCAGGCAGGAGATACCGGCATGTAATATCACGGAGGGCACATTTGAAGAAGCAGATGGCTGGTCTTTCAAAAATGTCACAGAGTTTGGTTATAAGCAGGTTACGATCCGGAAGAATGGCACCTATCGTCTGACGGGAAGTAATGCATTGGAAGGATATAACTTTTATATCAATGTAGAAAGTGGGCTGGATGATGTAACACTCATTCTGGATGATGTCGTGATCCGAAATCCATATTATGGTTATCCGGGAATAGAACCGGAAACGTCACAGGCGGCAGCTGGGCAGGAAGCGGTCAGCACCTATCAGCAGAGCTGCCCCATGGAGGAAAAACATATACCGCTTGTTCTGGAAAGTGATACAAAGGTAACCTTACAGGGAACAGCGTCCATGGAAGGCAGTGAAAAAGAGGGAGCTACTGTCTGGGGCGATGAAGGCAGTTCTTTGATCTTTGAGGAGGGCGTATTTTATGGGATGGCTGCGAATGTGTCCAATTTAGATATCCAAAATGCGCTCTTATTTCTTAGAGCAGTTTATGCTGGCTCAGAGACAGAGAAACTCACAGTATGTCATGATATTAATACAATTTCAGAGAAACTGGATCTGGAAAGTGTATGGATCGGCGGGCAGAACTATGATGTGAGCGGACTGGGGATCCAAACCAGAGAAAACGAGTTGCTTCTGTGCCAAAATTTTACCAATACACCGTCGATCACATTTTTGTTTGATGGTGGAATACTTTACAGCTATCGTTATTTAAAAGCGATCCGGCAATATAAACAAGTTGAGCCGGCGCAGGAGCATTGCACGGTCATTTATGAGGAAGATGGCTATGAGGTGGGCAGAGTTTATTGTGTGCCCGGCGGAAATGTGGAACTCTGGCCTTCCAATGAAAGAGC
>DJNY01000149.1:3733-9962 GCA_002441865.1 Lachnospiraceae bacterium UBA6452
ACATGACAGTAGAGCTTCTGCCGGATACTGCTTATGAGATTGATGTTACGATCAATGGAGAAGTAAAGCAGTTTACGAGAGGAACTTCGCTGCCGGAAGGATATTTCTATATCGAAGAGAAGGAATTTGGAAACCCAACAGTATATGACTGCAGGAAGGGAAAGGAGACTGTTGTTGTCCAAAAACCGCTTGACCTGCTAGCTCTGCCATGTGGAGAAGCAACGGACCATCTGGAATTTCTGATCGATTCTGCAGAAAGTCTGTATGCTTATGAAACTTTACTGAATACAGGGTATAGTGCAGAGGGAGAAACTGCATCTGAAGCATACCTGAAACTGACAGCGGATATTACATTAGATCATATGCTGAGGTCATTTGGTGGGACGCTGGACGGACAGAACCATACGATCACACTGGAACTGACAAAAGACAAAACAAAGCAATTTCATGATGTTGGTCTGTTTCAGGTTCTGCAAGGTACTGTTAAAAATCTGACCATTGCCGGCAGCATAGAAATGGATGAGCTATCCGAGACAAATGTAGGAGCCCTTGCCGGTTATATGGACTGCAGCAATGCATCCATTGATAACTGCATATCTGATGTGAATATGTATCTTTCCGGCGAAGATATACAGGCAGGTGGACTGGTTGGTGAGGCAAGAGTGTCGGACGGAGAGCTGCAGATCAGGAACTGTAAGATGACAGGTCTGATCAGTATGGCAGGAATAAATTCTGTGCTGGCAGGTCTGGTTGCAGTTTCAAAAGGAACGGTGGAAGTCTCTGACTGCAGTATAAACGGGGAACTCTGGCAGACCGGAGCGGTCAGCTATGTTGGTGGAATTGTTGGGAATGCGTATTACAGCAATTTCAGGGCGGAACGCTGCAGTGTGCTCGGAGAAAGCCGGATAGAAGCAGCAGACATGATCAGTGGAATTGCCGATACATCATCAGTATCTGATCTGCAGATAGAGGACTGTATCGTAGCGGGAGAACTGACGCTTTTATCTGATGCAGCAAGCGTATTTGGGATTACAGCTGGTACGAAGGGCAGCACTGTGAAAAATTGCTTTGATTACTTAAAGGTAATGGATGCAGATGGGACAGTAGTTTCACATAACGAACCAGTATACGAAGAGACTGTTGAGAACAGTTATATATATCAATGGGAAAAGGATGCGCAGCCAGTATTGGGATTAAAAACAGTAACAAAGGAGCAGGTGGAAAACGGGGAGCTTTGCGGGCTGTTAAATGCAGGAAGGACAGAGCCTGCCATCTGGCATCAGACAATTGGAACAGACGCTTATCCACTGCCTGATAAAACCGCAAAAACTTCTGCGCCGGCAGAGGAACAGGAGCATGCCTATCAGTTCCTTGGCATGAACTGGTCTGAAGACGGAGCAGGAAGTGTGCGTGCAGAGGGCAGCTTCCGCTGTAAAAACTGTAAGGACTCTGTGACAGAGAAGGCTGTGATCACAGAAGAGCAGGAAGGCTCTGCCTGTGAAGAAGACAGCCGTATCTATTACACAGCAACAATTACCAGAGATGGAAAAACCTATACAGGAATAAAAACTGTCAAGATTCCTGCAACCGGTCATACATATGGTAACTGGGAGCTTGCAGCAGATAAAACGGGTGTGAGAATATGCCAGAATAAGGCATGCGATAAAAAAGAAATATGCGATCATATGGCAAGGGAAAAAGTGAACGCATTGGAAGGCTCTGTCGGTTGCAGTCAGAATGAGTCCTGCAGCAGTCTTTTTGATGGAGATGTGCATACAAAGTGGTGTACGGATAATACTACTGCCTATGTGATCTTTCAAACAGAAAATGCCGTGGCACCGACCGGGTATATTATGACTACCGGAAATGATAATAAAACAGATCCGGGCAGAAATCCAAAGTCATGGAAATTATATGCAATGAATGCAGAGACTGCACCTGACCGAAATGCAGAAGGCTGGGTAGAGATCGCTTCCGTGAGTGATGATACGACAATGCAGGATGAGAATTTCAAAGCTTATACATTTGCTATGACGAGACCTGCGGAGAAGTATCGTTATTTCAAATTAGAAATTACAGCGATTCATGGAAAACTGATCATGCAGTTATCCGAATTCAGGTTATTGACGGAAAGCAGCACCTATACAAAAACGGTTTCTGCAGATGACTGTATCCCCGCCGACTATGAAGCCACCTTCTGCAGCATATGTGGACTGAATATTTCCGAGGAACAGGAGCAGGAAAACCATGCGTATGTAGAAGAGTTGATCGCCCCTGAGGTGCAGAAGAAGAGTGAAGCGACCTGCGAGAAGAAAGCTGTTTACTATGCAATCTGTAAAAGATGTCACAAACTTGACATGGAGCATACATTTGAAGCCGGAGCGTGTGAACCGCACATGATGGGACCGGCGCTGGAGTATCGGTGGAATAAGGACGATAGTTGTGACCTTGTATATATATGCTACGCGTGTAAGTCAACCCTGACGAAAAAGATGGAGGTAACAAGAAAAGACTTGCAGGAGCGTACCTGTATGCAGTCCGGGAAATATGTACTTTCCGCAGTGCTGGAAGAAGATGACTTCAAATATGAAGCACCGGACATGGAGGTGAAAGTGCCTGCAGCCGGTCATGCACTTGCAGGCGGCAGCATGAAATTTACAGAAGTGACCGGTGCAGACGGTAAGCCTATGGTAACTGCGCTGCTCCCGGTCCACTGCGGCAATGAAAATTGTACTTACCGGCAGAATATCCCTGCTATCGTAGAAGCAGGAAAAGATACAGCCACCTGCGTGGCAGACGGTGCGGTTATCTATACCGCAAAGGTGATCTGGAACGCACAGACCTATACAGATACGTATCAGATAAAGACAGCAAAGCTTGGACATAAGCTGAAGAACCATGTGGCAAAGAAAGAGGCAACAACAGAGCAGGCGGGTATGCAGGCATACTATACATGTGAAACCTGTAACGGTAAATTTGCGGATCAGGCACTGACAAAGCCCGTAACAGATGCAGAACTGGCGATCCCGAAGCTGACAGCGCCGGAAGGGCAGCCAAGCCAGAACCCACAGCCGGGACAGAATCCGCAAGGGGATCAGAAGCCGGATACAAAGCCGGAAGTGATCACGCAGAAGGATGGATCAGGTATTACCATTATCAATAAGAAGAAAAAGAAGGTCAGCTATACAGGGGCAAAGAAAACCAAAGCATCGCTGACAGTACCTGCAAAAGTAAAAATCGGCAGGAAAACATATCAGGTGATAAAACTTGCAGACTATGCGTTCAAAGGAAACAGGAAGCTGAAAAAGCTGACACTTCCGAAAAACTGCTCTTACATCGGAACGGAAGCTTTCTCCGGCTGCACAAAGCTTAAAACACTGACGATCAAATCCACCAAACTGACCGTGCAGACAGTTGCGGACAATGCATTTCAGGGAATGAGTAAAAAGACCGTGATCAGGGTGCCAAAGAGCAAGCTGAAGAAATACAGGAAGTTATTCAGAGCAAAGGGACTTGATAAAAAAGTAAAGATGAAGGCAATTTAGCCAAAACTATCCTTTTGGTTAGTTTCGGATAGGCATATTTTTTGCTAAAATGAATAAAATTATGTATCTGTGAGAACAGTCGTGCATGGTTTTATTGTGTAAAGGGGTTGAGACTGCGTATGTCAGAAGAAAGAGATGGGTTTTATGTCTTTCCCGAACGGGCAAAGACAAAGCTGCGGAAAGCATATATGGAAAAGCAGCCGGTTTATATTTACGGAATGGTCGGCTATGGAAAAACTGCGCTTGTAGAGCAGTTTCTTGGAAAAAAGAAATATCTGTATTTTGACGCGGCCTCATCCCCTCTTGCCTGTCTTGAGACCTTGCATACGCAGTCAATACTGGTGGTGGACAATCTGCAGTTTCTGGAGGATGAGTTTGTCAAAGACCGCCTGCTGGAGCTGATCAGACAACCGGATCTGTGGCTGATCTTCATATCCAGATCCAAATGTCCGGGCTGGCTGATCGGTGCCTACCTGAAATACCGGAATTTCTGTACGATCACAGAAACAGATCTGGAGCTTTCCGAAGATGAAATACGGAAATATTTAAAGGAAAGAGGAATGGATGAGTGCAGTCCGAATGATGTCCGTTTTGTGGAAACCTGTTGCAGAGGACATGGACTTGCAATCCGCCTTTTATGCGATCAGGCACTGATCGAAGGACGTCCCCTGAAGGGACAGGATGTGTTTGACCATGACCTGTTTGAACGTTCCAGACTGACGTTCTGGGATTATGTGGACAGGGAGGTTTACCAGAAATGGGATGATGAACTGATCGATTTTATTATGAAGATCAGTATTGTACAGGAGTTTACACTGGAGCTTGCCACAGAGATCTCCGGTAGTGCGAGAACACGCTATTATCTGGAAGAAGCGGTAAATATTGGTAACTTTGTGACAATAGAAAAAGATGTTTATCGCTTTGAAGAAAACGTAGTACAGAGCATGGAACGCAGGCGTTACCTGAAGCTGACGCAGGAGCAGATTTATGAGCTGTATTATACTGCAGGCCTGTACTATCGAAAGCATGGGCAGATCGTGCAGGCACTGGAGATGTTCCAGAAGTGCCACCATGTTGGACAGATCAGTGAAATACTGATCGAGAATGCAAAATATAATCCATCGGTTACCTATATTTATGAGCTCAGGAAATATTATCTGGAAATGGATGAAGAGACAGTTCAGGGCAGGGTGGAGCTGATCGCCGGACTTTGTATGATCCAGTCGCTGCGTCTGGATGTGGAAAAGAGTGAATACTGGTACAGCGTTTTGCAGGAAAAAGAGTGTATGGCAGAGGGAAAGACAAAGAGGCTTGCCAGAAGCTATCTGGCTTATCTGGATATTGCCCTGCCACATCGTGGAAGCAGTAATATTGCGGCGCTGATTAAAAAATCAGCGACTCTGCTTATGAACCGGGAAATATCCCTGCCCGAATTTTCCATCACCTCCAATGCACCGACGATGATGAATGGCGGGAAGGATTTCTGCGAATGGAGCAGACATGATAAGGAGCTGGCAAATACACTGGGGAAATTCGTTCCGCTTGTCCTTGGAAAAGCAGGAGAAGGTCTTGTGGAGCTGGCACTGGCGGAAAGCAGCTTTGAAAAGGGACTGGATGATTATGAGGTCATGCGCCTGATCGCCAAAGGACAGATGAAGGCGGATGCGGCAGGCAGGCTGGAGCAAAGCTATGTCGGAGCGGGACTGATGGCAAGACTGCATTTGTATAACGGGCATCCGGAGGATGCGGTAGAACTGCTGACGTCTTTTAAAGAGCGGGCGCGGGCAGCGGAAAAACAGAAGATCGTATGGAACATTGAAAATGTGCTCTGTCAGATCGCCATGTATACAGAGCAGAAAACAGAGGTGGATAACTGGCTCTTGCAGGCTCCGGATGAGAATCAGGAATTTTACTGCATGGAACGGTATCGTTATCTGACAAAGGTACATATTTATCTGGCAATGAAGCATTATGATGCGGCAAATGCGCTGCTGCAGAAGCTGTTGTATTATGCACGGATGTATGGGAGAACCTATATTCAAATGGAATGTGAGCTTCTGGACGCGATCCTGCAAAAGGAGCTGGGGCTGCCCTGGGAAGAAAATTTCCAGAAGTTGCTCAGTCAGGCAGAGATTTATGGTTTTACAAGAGTCATTTCGCAGGAAGCAGGTCTGGCGTACAGGCTTTTGAAAGCAAAAAGCTGGACATTCTGGGATAACAGGTATAAAAAACGGCTGTATGCGGAAACAGAGAAGATGGCAAAACAGTATCCGGGGTATATGAGCTTTCAGGGAAAGCTGGAGGAACCGATCGAGGACAAGGCGCTTCAGATCTTAAAGCTGCAGGCACTGGGTCGTTCCAATGAAATGATCGCAGAAGATCTGCATATCAGTGTCAGCACAGTCAAGTACCATTGCAGGGAAAATTACAGAAAGCTGGGTGTCAACGGAAAGGCAGCAGCGATCGCTGAAGCCCGTAAGAGACAGCTGATATAAAAATTTCAGATAGAAAAAATGTGTAAAGGAGAAAGAAAGTGAAAAGAAACCGGAAAATCAGAAAACAGTTGCAGGCATATCTTTGCATGCTGGTCATGGCAGTACAATCGCTGACGCCGGTCATGCAGGTATCTGCAGAGGAAGTGACAACAGTGGATGTATCTGCGCAGGCAGCAGAAGCAGAGACGG
>DJNY01000149.1:9996-10922 GCA_002441865.1 Lachnospiraceae bacterium UBA6452
GCAGAGACGGCTGCAGAGAATGCGGCTGATGCTGTGACAGTATCAGATGCAGGAACCACGCAGGAGATACCAGTCTGCGATATCACGGCGGGGACACTTGACGAAGCAGATGGCTGGTCTCTCAATGACGAAGCAGAGTATGGGTATAAGGAGCTCACGATCCGGAAGAATGGCACTTATCGTCTGACGGGAAGTAATGCAGCAGGGTATAATTTTTATATCCTTGTAGAAAGTGGGCTGGATGCTGTAAAGCTCATCATGGATGATGTTGTGATCCGTAATGTCTATGGGGAATCCACTATACTGGCGGCAGATTCGCAGGAACCGATCAGTACTTACGAGCAGCAGAGCGATCTTGTAAAGAGAGATCATGTGCCGCTTATTCTGGAAAGTGATACAGAGGTAATTTTACAGGGAACAGCGTTTCTGGAAGGAAATGATACCTATGCAACTGCTATCTGGGGCGATAACGGCAGTTCCCTGTTCTGTGAAGACGGCGTATTTCATGTGAATGAAATTAAAGTATCCTATGTACATATCAAGGATGCTCTTTTATGGTCAAGGTATGTTGATGGGGAGAGAGATGAGGAACTGGAATTGGCGTATGTAAGAACGGTTTCAAGGGATCTGGAACTGGAAAGTGTATGGCTTGGCGGACAGAAATATGACGTGAGCGGACTGGAGATCCAGATACAATACGGCTGGATGGAAGAATTTATGGCGAATCGTGTCAATACACCGGCAGTCGAGTTTCTATTTGATGGTGGAATACTTTACAGCTATCGCTTCTCCAAAGCAGTTTGGGAATATAAGCAGGTTGCACCGAAACAGGAACACTATACAGTCATTTACGAGGAAGATGGCTATGAAGTGGGCAGAGCCTATTGCGTGCCCGGTGGAAACGTGGAACTCTGGCCTTCCAATGA
>DJNY01000149.1:11017-17998 GCA_002441865.1 Lachnospiraceae bacterium UBA6452
CAGAAGATATGACAGTAGAGCTTTTGCCGGATACAGCTTACGGGATCGATGTAACGATCAATGGAGAAGTGCAGCGGTTTGCGCGGGGAGATTCTCTGCCGGAAGGATACTTTTATATCGGGATATATGAAAATGGCAGTTATCAAACCGCTTATGACTGCAGACCGGGAAAAGAGAAGGTGGTTGTGAAAAAGTCTATGCAGCTGTTGGCTCTGCGGTGCGGGGACAGTGCGGATCATCTGGAATTTATGATCGATTCCGCAGAAGACCTGAATGCCTACTCAATGTTATTATTTGAAGATTATCAGAAAAACGGTGTGAAGGCATCTGAGGCAGATCTGAAGCTGACAAAAGATATTACAATAGACAGTATGGTAAGAGCCGGTTATAATGACGGTCCGTTTTATGGTACGCTGGATGGGCAGAACCATACGATCACACTGGATCTGACGGTGGACGAAGCAGATAACAAAACTGCTGCCGGTCTGTTTCAGCGTCTGGCAGGAATTGTCAAAAATCTGACGATTGATGGCAGGATTCAAGTGCAGGACAGGAGTATTGCGGTTGGTGGTATTGCCGGTATTGTATGCGGTGAAAAAAACCTGATCAGTCATTGCAGCTCTGATGTGGATATCTATATAGAAGGAAGCGACATGCGGGCAGGTGGATTAGTCGGCCGGGTTGATGCAGGCAGCCTGCAGATCAGTGACAGCAGCATGAATGGTATGCTGGTTGCGAATGGCGCTGATAACTGTATTGCCGGGCTTGTAGGATATTTTGACGCTGACAGCCTGCAGATCGATCGATGCCATGTAACAAGCGTTATGGATATTACATCTGAAAATACGATCGTATCGGGTATAGCCAATGAACTGGCAAATGCGCAGGACATGACGATCAATAACTGTTATGTAAGCGGAGAGATCAGACGTGGTGTATACCAGGATAAAGGGTTAGAGATATACGGACTTGCTTATGCGCGCGAATCGGATTCAAATAGCAGGGGAACAGTAACAAACTGTTATAATGATGCGGAAGAGAAGGATTCTTCATATGGTGATCTCCCTATTGATACAGTTGGCGGAGCATTGCAGACGGATAACTGCTATTATGTGGAAGAGCAGTGCGAAGAGCAGCCGGAGCTTACGGGCGTGACAGAAGAACAGGTCAAAAACGGAGCATTGTGTTATCTGTTAAATCAGGGCAATACGGAAGATCCGATCTGGTATCAGACGATTGGTTCAGATCTGCGTCCGGTAACGGAAGCAGATGGGCATGCAGTCGTATATGAAAAGACAGACAGTGAAACAGGAAAGAAGTTCTATGAAAATGCCGAAGGAACTGTTGTTTCACCGGAAGTCCATAAATACCGGTATGTAGATATGGAATTTAAGACAGAAAGCAATGAGGTTACTGCTTATGCTGTATTCCGTTGTGAGAACTGTAAGGAATTCATAGGAGAGCCTGCAGAAGTAACAATAGAAAGAATAGAGCCGGACTGTGAAGAGGATGGAGAGATTATTTATACAGCAACACTGACCAAAGATGGCAAAACTTATACAGGCAGCATGGAAGAGACGATCCCTGCGACCGGACATAAGTATGGCAGCTGGGAGCTGACTGCAAATGGAGATGGAATACGGGTTTGTCAGAATCCGGGCTGTGATGAATATGAGGAGTGTGATCATAGTCGTGAGGAACCTTATCAGAAAGTTGTATCTGCAAATGACTGTATTCCGGTTGATTATGAAGCAACCTTCTGCAACGTATGCGGACTGAATATTTCTGATGCGCAGGAGCAGGAAAGCCATGCATATGTAGAAGAATTAATTGCACCGGAGGCACAGAGGAAGAGTGGAGCAACCTGTGAGGAGAAGGCTGTTTACTTTGCAATCTGTAAAAGATGTCACAGGCTTGACATGGAGCATACCTTTGAAGCCGGAGCGTGTACAGGGCACACGATCTGGGAAGTGAAAAAATACAAGTGGAATAAGGACAATAGCTGTGACCTTGTATACGAGTGTTATGAGTGTGAGTCGATCCAGACGAAAAAGATGGAAGTAACAAGAACGGTCTTACAGGAACGTACCTGTATGCAGTCCGGGAAATATGTATATTCCGCAGTGCTGGAAGAGGACGACGACGATGTTTATAAAGCACCGGATAAAGAAGTGAAAGTGCCTGCAACCGGGCATGCGCTTGCAGGTGGTAACATGAAATTTACAGAAGTGACCGGCGCGGATGGTAAGCCGGTGGTAACTGCAGTACTTCCGATCCACTGCAATAATGATAATTGTACTTACCGGCAGAATATCCCTGCTATCGTAGAAGCGGGAAAGGATACAACAACCTGCGTAGCAGACGGCACTGTTACCTATACCGCAAAGGTGATCTGGAACGCACAGACCTATACAGATACGTATCAGGTAAAGACAACAAAGCACGGACATAAGCTGAAGAGCTATGTGGCAAAGAAAGAGGCAACAACAGAGCAGGCAGGAATGCAGGCATATTACACCTGTAAAAACTGTGACGGCAAATTTGCGGATCAGGCACTGACAAAGCCTGTAACAGATGCTGAGCTGGCGATCCCGAAGCTGACAGCACCGGAGGGGCAGCCAAGCCAGAAGCCACAGCCGGGCCAGAACCCACAGCCGGGCAAGAACCCGCAAGGGGGTCAGGAGCCAGATGTAAAGCCGGAAGTGATCAGGCAGAAGGATGGTTCCGGTATTACGATCATCAGTAAGAAGAAAAAAGAAGTCAGTTATACAGGGGCAAAGAAAACCAAAACATCACTGACAGTACCGGCAGAGGTAAAGATCGGCAAGAAGACATACAAGGTAACAAAGCTTGCGGATCATGCATTCAAAGGAAATAAAAAGCTGAAAAAGCTCACGCTTCCGAAAAGCTGTATCTATATCGGAACAGAAGCATTTTCCGGATGTACGAAGCTTAAAACTTTAACAATCAAGTCTAAAAAGCTGACGGAGAAAACAGTGGCCGATCATGCATTTAAAGGAATCAGTAAAAAGACAGTTATTAAAGTGCCAAAGAGTAAGGTGGATACATACAGAAAGCTGTTCAGAGAAAAAGGATTAAATAAAAAAGTGAAGATCAGGGCAATCTGATAATGCCCTTTACCACACAACGCAGAAAAGACCGGGTCAGCAGAGGATCCGGTCTTTTCTGCTGCCTGAATTTAAGTTCTCTTTAAGTAACTATTTTAAAGTAAAAAAGAATATGCTACCATAAAGCCTTGGGAGGCGGAAAATGAGATTATTACTGGCGGAAGATGAAAAGGAACTGGCAAGGGCACTTGTGACGGTGCTGACCTATAATCATTATTCTGTAGATGAAGTGTATGACGGGGAGCAGGCACTGGTATATCTGGAACACGGAAGCTATGACGGTGTGATCCTGGATATTATGATGCCAAAGCTGGATGGAATTTCTGTCCTGAAAAAAATAAGAGCACAGGGAAATCAGGTTCCTGTATTGATCCTGTCAGCGAGATCGGCACTGGAGGACAAGGTAAACGGACTGGATTGTGGGGCAGATGATTATCTGACAAAGCCGTTTGCAACAAAGGAACTCCTTGCGCGTATACGCGCGATGACAAGGCGCAGGGAAAATGTGATGGAACAAAACCTGCATTTTGAGGATCTGGAGCTTTCCGTAACTTCCTTTCAGCTTGGCTGCAGGGGAGAATGGCTGTATCTTGCCAACAAGGAATATCAGATGATGGAAATGCTTTTGAAAAATCCCAGATGTGTCCTTTCTGCCGAACAGTTTATTGAGGCAATCTGGGGCTATGAAAGTGATGTGGAAAATAATGTGGTCTGGACCTATATATCCAGACTGCGCAGGGTTTTAAAGCAGCTTGATTCCCGCACGGTCATCCGGACGGCGAAAGGAATCGGGTTTGCGCTGGAGAAAGATGATGATTAAGCAGCTGCAAAGACGGTTTATTAAAATTGCCATGCTATCTTTCTGTATTGTGGTTTTTTTGATCGTAGGACTTACCAATGTACTGAACTATGTACGTGCGAAGAAGGAAATCGAGGAAAATCTGTCGGTTGTACTGGAAAATCTGGATGTGATCCAGCAGACGGAAAAGAACTGGAAATGGAACTACGGGCGGAAGGACACAGAGGATAACTATGTATATGCGGAAGATGCCGATACGAAAGAAGATATTGATGCCATTTTAAGTGGCGTCCGCTTTTTTACGGTGACGCTGGATGCAGAGGGAAATGTGATCCGGACGAATACAAAAAATACCAATACGGTAGATGCCCGGCGGGCTGCGGAGATCGCACTCGACCTGCATCGGAAAGGGAAAACGGACGGCTACGGAAAGTACAGCCGGTACAGAGCGGTTTCATCAGGCAATGATCTGATCTACGTTTTTGTCAACTGCAAGCGGAAGCTGCGGGAATGCAATAATTTCCTGAAAACAAGCCTGCTTAGTGCGATCCTGGAGCTGATCGCGGTTTTCTTCCCGGTTTATTTCTTTTCCCGGGCTGTTGTCAGACCGGTGCAGGAAAGTGTTGAGAAGCAGAAGGCATTTATCACAAATGCCGGGCATGAGATCAAAACACCGCTGACCATCATAGATGCCAATACCGATGTCATTGAGCTGACAAGCGGTGAGACAGAGTGGACGAAAAGTATCCGGAATCAGATCAGAAGACTGACAAAGCTGACAGAAGAGCTGGTGGGGCTTGCAAAGCTGCAGGAAATAGAGCAGCTTACCGGCCCACAGAAAATACAGCTGTCAGATCTTTTGCAGGATGCCTGTGAGCAATTTGAAACCGTAGCAAAAACACATGGAAAAGAGCTGGGGTGGGATCTGCAGCAGAATCTCTGGGTGTATGGGGATGAAGCAATGCTGGAACGGCTATTTTCCATATTACTGGATAATGCCATAAAATACGCGGACGAAAAAGCCGGGATCAGTGTCAGTGCCAAAAGGAATGGTAAATATATACTGGTGGAAGTCAGAAATCCGGCAGAAAATATGAAAAAAGGGAAGCATATGGATCTGTTCGAGCGGTTTTACAGGGCGGATACTTCCCATAATTCCGCAACCGGCGGACAGGGGATCGGTTTATCCAGTGCGCAGACCATTGTGGAACTTCATAAAGGAAAAATAACAGCTTATAGTCCTGCGGATGGGGAAATCTGTTTTACGATCCGGCTGTAAACTGTTTGCAAATCATAAATTACGAGTTGGAGGAAAGATACAGATGTCTGTTGTATCGTATGCATTTTTATTGTTTTTACTGATCGTCTGTCTGGTCTATTATATCGTACCGAAAAGATGGCAGTGGGTTGTTTTGTTTGTGGCAGGTATTGTATTTTATGCCGGCGCAGGCGTATCTTATCTGGCAATAGTGGGACTGACGGCACTTGCGGTTTATATCTGTTCGCTGCTGATGCAGAAAAATCTGGACCAGCAGGAAGTGATGCTGCAGGATGTTGACCGGAAGACTGCCAGAAAGATCAAAAATGAAATGAAGCATAAACGGAAACGGGTGCTTGTATGCGGACTGATCATTGTGATCGGTATTCTGGTGCTGTTTAAGGGAAGTGATTTCCTGATCGAAAATATAAATGTTCTGCTTTCCCATACCGTACATACACAGATCAGTGCGTGGAAGCTGGTTGCACCGCTGGGCATTTCATTTTATTCGTTCATGATGATCGCCTATCTGGCCGATCTGTATCACGGACGGATCAGTGCACAGAAAAATTTCCTGAAGTATCTGACTTATGTACTGTATTTTCCGCATATCACGCAGGGACCGATCGGCAGATATGATCCGCTCGGAACGGAAATGTTTGCAGAGCACAGATTCAATTATGATATGTTCCGGAAAGGTGTCTGGCTGATGATCTGGGGCTATTTCAAAAAACTTGTGATCGCAGACCGGATCGCTCCTTTTGTCACTACAGTGATCAAAAATGCACCGGATTATTCCGGCCCGGTCTTTTTACTGGTCGGTGTGATCTACTCCATCCAGATATACTGTGACTTTTCCGGGTGTATGGATATTGTCCGCGGTTCTTCCGAATGTCTGGGCATCCGCTTAAAGGAAAACTTCCGCCGCCCGTACTTCTCACGCAATATGCCCGAGTTCTGGAGACGCTGGCATATTTCGCTCGGTGAATTTTTCCGGGAAAATGTATTTTATCCGGTTTCTACCTCTGCGCTGTTCCTGAAACTGAATACAGCGGGCAGAAAACGGTTTGGAAATGAATGGGGCAGGAACATTGCTTCTTGTCTGCCTATTTTATGTGTCTGGATTCTGACCGGTGTCTGGCACGGGGCAAACTGGAATTATATCGGATGGGGCGTTTACCATGGTATTCTGATCTGTTTATCCGCCATGTTTGAACAGCCGATCAAAAATCTGATGGAAAAGGCAAAGATCAATACCGGTCATATGGCATTTCAGGTGTTCCAGATGCTCAGAACCTTTTTCCTGTGTCTGATCGGACGACTGATCTTCCTCGGAAACGGACTTTCCGATTCCTTTTATATGATCGGTTCTGCTTTTTGCAGGCCACAGGCTGCTTATACAATGAAACTGTTTGTGCTGCGCAGGAAAGAATGGGCTTTTGTACTTGCCTGCATGCTGCTTCTGCTTGCGGTTTCGATCGCGCAGGAAATACTGGAACGCCGCGGGATCGATATGACGATCCGTGACTGGCTTGGAAACAGAAATGTGATCTTCAGAGGTGCTGTGCTTCTTGCAGGTGTTCTGCTGATCCTCTGCTTTGGTGTGTACGGAGCAGGCGCAGGTGCGACATTCATTTATGAGCAGTTTTAGACGGAGGAACAAAAATGAGTACAACAAGAAAAAAAGTGCTGAAGACAGTGGCAGGCGTTTTGATCTTCCTGTTTCTGCTGACAACGATCATCAACCTGCTCGGGCCGCTCTTCAGACCGGAAGGACAGGATTTTGACGGCTGGCA
>DJNY01000016.1 GCA_002441865.1 Lachnospiraceae bacterium UBA6452
CCATACCAAGAAAGGCACAAATCTCGCCGCAGCTTCCCGGATCTCCCGTTCCAAAGTGCACACGGAGCCGTCCCTTCCGAGGTCCTACGCTCTTCCACAATTTTAACAATGTGTTTTTCGCAAGTCTGAGTGCAGATTTCGTTTCTTCCTTTTTCAGTATATCCGCATAATAGGAATAGACAGTCCTGATGCTTTCCCATTTCTGCCGCAGGGAGATCGTTTTGTGATACAATCCGCTGAGCGTATGCCACAGCTTTTTTGCCCATTCTTTTATCTTAGAGATCAAGAGCCGGATCTTCTGTAGCAGCGATTGCTTTTCCTCTGCCTCCGCTGTATCTGCTTTCGTGGCTACGATCTCTTGCATTTTATTTTCCGTCGAATCTGCAGCAGCCGTTTCCGGGTTTATTCGCTCCGGTTGTTCTGCTGACTGCTCATTTCCATGCGTTTCCGGTCTCTTCTGATCCTGCGCATCAGATCCTGTCATTTCGTTTGTTTTTTGCACGCGTCCGGTTTTCTTCTTTTTTTTCTGACTTTTTTGCTTTTCTTTTTTATGTTTCTTCGCTTTCTTCTGCTTAGGCGGTGCAAAAAAATCGAATATTTTGATACCCAGAAGCCGGATCACGCCGGTCTTTTCATTTTCCTCATACGAAAAAGAAACTCGCAGCAGCGGAAACAAATATCGTATCTCTGCTTTTCCCGCAGGTTTTCCATCCGCAAAATTTCCCTGTACTCTGTAGCAAAACGGTGCAAAAAGAAGCAGCACCAGAAGAACGATTACCACTGCCAGCAGAACAAGTAATATAATTCCGATTATTTTTAAGATTGTAAGTAATATAGACATCAATATCTCCGAAACAGCTCTGCTTTTTGCTTTTCAAATACCTGTTTTATTAATAAAGTATCCCATTTTTGAGACAAAGACAAGTATAAATCGATCGACAACTGTAATGCGCTTTCTTTTCCTTTTGCCAGACCGACCAGATAGATCGTATCTCTCGGAAATGCTTTTTGTTTCAGGCAGGCACTGTCATAAATATCAAAATTATCGGCTCCGTTTGCCAGACAGATCAGATAGACATCAACCATACCTGCATGCATTCTGAGCTTACGCAGTATTTTATTTTTATTTTTTTCACATGCCTCGTCTGTTACCAGATCCTTATAAATATACATAGCGACCCCGATTTAAAAAAAGAAGGCAGTTACTGCCTTCTCTTTTTCTAAAAGTACTTCTTGCTTCCCCATAGATTACTGTGCTTCAGATCCAGATACTCTGCATATGCACGTTCCAGAATCTGTTTTTCATTTGCAAATTTCAGCAGATGATATGCTTCGTGATACTTATAATATCCGGAATCTACAAAGAATTCTTCACGTTGTGGTTTGCTGTAATAGCTGTCTGCCATCATCAGATACCAGTGCACACTCTTGGACACCGTATCCTCTGGCACGGTAAAAGTATAATCGCTCTTACCTACATATTTTATGATGGACGCTTTCGCCCCGGACTCTTCAAGAACTTCTCGAAGTGCAGTATCCTTATATTCTTCGCCCGGTTCCACAGTTCCTTTCGGTAAGACCCAGCCTTCATATTTATTTTTGATATTCTTATAAAGGAGTAATATCTTACCTCTGAAAATAACCACACCGCCACAGCTTGTTGCTTCAATCATTGCAAACCCTCCTGTCTGGTGTGTCTCATATGCATTCAGTATAAAACAGTTTGTACCATCATGCAAGAAGGAATTGGGATCCGCCCGTTTTAATTTGACATTTTGTTGATCACGTCTACAATTTCCTGCTGTTCAAAAGGCTTTGTCAGAAATTCATTGGCACCTGCCTTGATACATTCGATCATTTTATTTTTCTGTCCTGCTGCAGTTACCATGACAACCTTGGAGTCAGGATCCAGTGCTTTGATCATCTTTAATGCTTCTACACCGTCTACGACCGGCATTGTAATATCCAGTGTAACAACATCCGGCTTTAACGCCTGGAACTTCTGCACACCTTCCTGTCCGTTTACAGCTTCATCTATGATTTCATGTCCGTTGGACTCTAAGATATTGCGTAACATCTTACGGGATGTACGTGAGTCATCTACGATTAAAATCTTTGCCATTTTAATAAGCCTCCTAATTTACAGAAATTGTTGAATCAATTGCTAAGATAAAGAAAATCTCCTGTTCACCCACATGGATCGGGAAGACGCAGAACTGACTGCCTGTGATCCTGTTTGCTTTTTCATAGAAAGCCGGCGGAAGCATGTCCAGATCAACGCCCTCATTGCCAAGCTCAGATGCGAATAATCCGTTGATGCAGTTTGTAAATTCACCGACAGCATCCAGTGCGTCCAGATCAACTGACTCAAATTCTTCATCTGCGAAAGGATCAGCGATCACCAGAAGACTGTTTCCCCTGCCTGCAAAGCCTGCATAGATATTGTGGTCGCCTGTAAGCTGCTGCATAGCAAAATTATCGATTTTTAATGTGTCTGTCAGATATGCCTTGGATACATAGGCTCCGGAATTGATGATACGCAGGAATGTACGGATCGCAATACCGCAGTGCTTGTCACAAAGTTCTGTGTTGGAAGGCAGGAATAACTTAACCGTACGGTCTATATCTCCGCTTACAAGATCATCCATATCGCTGTGGGTAAAGCCCTGCTGATCCTGATAATTTTTCAATGCTTCATCGATCTGTTCCAGAGTCATCAGCCCTTTATCAATGAGATTCTGCACAAAGATCATATAGATATTTCCCTGTTTCTTTAACAGACTGCCTACCTGTGCCTCTGTCAGATACCCTTTCTCTACGGCAATATCACCGAATCTGCGATCCATGATCGCCTGTAACTTATTCACTTCATCAGCCTGCTCTGTCGTCATCAGCTTTTCTGCCACAGCGATCAGTCCGAGCTTTACGCGAACCTTGCTTTCGCTTTCTATTACATCAGACAGTTGTTCTTTGGTAATTGCTCCGGATTTTACCAGATAATTCCCAAAAATCTGATCAAACATATGTAATTCCTCCCATTTATTTATGTAAGATATTTATTGTGCATTTTGTACAGGATTCTTACAAGAAACCAATCTTGCACGTGTTTTCTTAACCAGTATACTATACATTTCGTAAAAAAGATAGAATAAAATTCCTCTTTTTTCAGATTTTTTAGTCATTTGTTCCAAAATATGTATCAAATATCCGCCGTGCGATCGGAACCGCATAATCACCGCCGGAACCTGCACTTTCGACTATGATCGTTACACAGATCTGCGGATCTTCCGCAGGTGCAAAGCCTGTAAACCAGGCATGGGAATCCGACTTGTTTCCGCTGAATTCAGCAGAACCCGTTTTACCTGCGGCAGTATAGGAAAGTCCTTTTAACTTGGAGGCTGTACCATTTTCAACAACCTCTTTCATCAGTCCTGTCATAAAGCCTGCTTCCTCTTCTGTCATCATAACAGCTTCCGTCTGTGGAGAGGTTCTTTTTACAGTCGCACCGGTTGCACTTTCGATCCGGTCTACCACATAAGGTGTCATAGCTTTTCCCTTGTTGGCAATCGCCGCCGTGATCAGGTTCAGCTCCAGCGGTGTAACTGTCGTCTGCCCCTGTCCGATGGCAGTCTGCATGACCGCATAGCTTGTGTCGTATTCCGATAAGGTAAAGCTGCTTTTTTTATAAACAAGTTCTGTTTTCAGATCTGTATTAAACAGAAGCTGTCTGCATGTCTTTTGCAGATCCGGGATAGAAAGCTGAACACCGATATTTGCAAAAGAGGAATTACAGGATTTTGCAAAACTCTTTGTAAAATCGACCGAACCGTGGCTCTGCCCATGATAACAGCGGATCTTGTGCCCTTCATAGGAAAAACTGCCGTTGCAGGAAAAAGAATAATCCGACACATCTCCGTCATGCTCTCTGTAATATTCCAGTGCGGTGACGATCTTAAACGTACTGCCCGGCGGATATAAGCCCTGTGTTGCACGGTTTAAGAGTACGCTGCTTTTGGAATCATTGACCAGATCATCCCAGATATCAGAAATCTGGTTCGGATCAAAATCAGGTTTGGATACCATTGCCAGCACCTTGCCGGTGGAAGGCTCTGTCACAATGACCGCCCCCTGATAAACACCAAGTGCCGTATAAGCAGTCTGCTGCAATGCCGTATCCAGTGTCGTGATGACATTGTCCCCGTAATTTTTTTCTTCTTTGAGCTCATTCTGGATCTTATTGGTAATGGAAGCATGGGAATTCAGCATATTCATGTTTTCTGTTGCTTCAATACCGGTTCTTCCCTTGGACGCATAACCAACCACATGGGCAAACATATTCTGATACGGGTAATTACGTACCTCTGTTCCGTCCGCCGCTCTTACTGTCTGGGCAAGCACCTCGCCGTCTGCGGAATAAATATTACCGCGGACGTTTCTTGTCGCAAGCAGTTCCTGCCTTGGGTTATAGGCATTGTTGATTGCTTCTTCGCTGTCCTTTACCATGAAATGGACAATATTTCCCATAACCGCCAGCATCAGCAGGCTGAAAAAACAGGTCACGATCACAATTTCCCGGTTCCGCACTCTTTCTTTCTTTTTTCTATTCTTCTCCTGCTTCCTGCTCTGCAGTTCTTCGTCTTTCTTTCCGAACATTCCGTTTTCCTTCCTGTGACTGTATACAATAAAGTCCCTGTATGATACTGAACATAATGATCGTTGTCAGTACACTGCTTCCGCCGTAGCTGACAAGCGGAAGTGTTACGCCGGTCAGCGGAATAAATCGCGTTCCGCCGCCGATCGTCAGAAATACCTGAAATATGTAGATCGTACTGAGTCCGACTGCAATATATCTGTAAAATTCTTCTTTCAGCTGCATGGCGATCTTCATAAATACGATAAAGCAGCTGACACAGACAAGGATCAGGCAAAGTCCGAATAGAACGCCCATCTCTTCTGCCACTGCGGAAAAGATAAAATCCTGCTCCACGTAAGGGATCGAAGTCGGATCTCCCTGATCGATACCTAGCCCGAACCAGCCGCCTGTACCGATCGCAAATAAGGACTGCGTGATCTGATACCCGGAATCATTGATATTGCTCCACGGATGCAGAAAAGCGATCACTCTCGTCCTGACATGGGAAAACATATGGTAGGCAATGACCGAAGCTCCTGCACCGCCCAGCAGTCCCGCAAACAGATAGAAATAATTTTTTGTTGCAACAAATACCATGATCAGATAGCCCGCAAAAAAGATGACCGCGCTGCCAAGATCCTTGGAAAATACCAGGATGATCACATGGGCCGCAGCCGCCACCGCCGAGATCACAACCTGTCCTAGACTTTTGGATTCTGTCAGCAGCCCCGCAATGAAAAAGACAAACAGGATCTTGACAAATTCCGAAGGCTGGAACGTAAAGCCGTTGATCGTATACGATATTTTAGAACCGTGCGTCACACTGCCCAGTATGGCAACGACCAAAAGTGCAAAAACACCGACCATACCGTAGATCCAGGTCAGATGTTTCAAAAACTTCAGCTTTGACACCAGAAACGGTACAAACAGTCCGACGATCAATGATACTGTAACAATGATAAACTGACGGATCGATTTCTGGTAAGAAATACGTGTCAGCATGATAAAACTGATCGTCAGAAGCATACACATATTGTTGATCACGAGTTTATCCGCTTCCGGATATGCCACGCGGAACAGGGCGATCGTAGCAAACAACAGAATCTGCTGGAATCCGTAAAAGATAATATAAGAAACATCTTCCGTCTCCAGACAGATCGCGGCAAATCCCAGGAAATGCACCATGAACATACAGATGATCTGACGGATATAAACACCGCCCCGTTCATGCCCTTTTTTTGCCGCTACCGCCACAAAACATTCCAGCGTATAAAGTATCATAAAAACTGTAATGACATATTTAGACAAATCAGAAATAACGTGTCCCATAGGTTACCTATTCCACACCTTTTAAAAAGTGTCCTTTCGTAAATTCGGTTATCACCGGCTGTATGCCCTGTTCACCTCTGCAAAGTGCGGCATACATCTCATAGATCTTTTGCATCCGACCGGCAGTTTCTTCCGTAAACCGCAGCAGGGCTGCCTCCATCGGCATGTGCAATATCTCATTCATTTCCTTATGCAGAGAAAGCGGCACTGCATTATAGATCGTATTTTCACATCTGTCACAATGCAGACAGACACGCAGTTTTTTCTTCTGCCGGTCAACCAGCATAAGCTCCGACGGTGCTTTCGCCTTTGTCTGTTTCAGACAACGCTGGTTCGTCTTTAAAAGACAGTTTGCCGTTTCCATGACCGGAATATAGCCATACACCGGCAAAATGCAGGCATGACTGCCACAGGCTAATGCTTTTGCCTCTGATCTGTGCAGTTCATATGGCAAAATATGCTCTGTCACACCTATTTTATCATAAAATGCAGCCGTTTCCATCTGAAAAACATAACAGCTGCTGTCCGTGATACATGGTTTTTGCGGTGCTCTGTCTCTTAAAAATGTTACCATTTCCAGATTGCCGGCGCAATACCCGTCAAATGCCAGTTTTTCGATATTGCTCCATTGTTGGCCGATACGGTCAATGACCTGTTGCCTTGTCACAGCAGGAAATGTCAGATATACGAGGATATGTTTTTCGCGAAAACGCTTTAACACTCCTTCTATAGCCGCCGGATCCGTCAGTTCCTGCAGACAGTCATATGTTACATATATTCTGTCAAGCAGATCATCCGGCTGTAAAGCCCGGAGCAGATACGGATGTGCAACCTGCACCTGCAATGGTCTCTTTTTCTCTGTCAGTGCTTTTTTGTCAGGATTTAATCTTGCAGATGTTTTACCGCTGATCTCCCTGACGGCTTTTACATTTTCTTCCTGCATCGTCCTTCTTCTGCCGGATAACAGCGCATTTTCCAACTGACAGACAGCCAGCCTGCGCAGCTCATTTAATTCTTTATTCGGCAAAAACAGGGTATCTGCCATATCACATGTAAGCTCTTTCAGTACAAAAGGTGTATTTCCCATTTTTTGTAACTGTTTTTTCACATCTTCCAGTGTGGCAGCTCTGTTTGCCGCTTTTTCAGGAACCGCACCCGACACGGTCATGGAAACCGTATCCCTTGTCAGCGTCAGTGTCACAGGCTGTCCGGGATATGCAAAAAAGCTGCCGGTCACAGGCAATTTTTTTTCGGCAGACTGCTTTACAGGTACTGCCTGAGCCTGTTCCGTGCCATCTTCCGGTGAGAAGGTCTGATAGCCTGCTTTTTTCAGGGACAACAATTCTCTGCCGTTATGCTGCATATAGCAGCCCATCTGGCTGCTTCCACGGCTGAACTTATCCTGCAGCATACGGATATCCTGCGGATCCACTTTATAAGCAGCCGGGTCTTTTTCATACAGATCGATATATTTCCGGTACATCCCCGTAACAAAAGAAACGTAAGCGGCAGTTTTCATCCTGCCTTCTATTTTAAAGGAATCAATTCCCGCTCCGATCAGCTCCGGCAGGATCGGCAATGTACAAAGATCTTTCAGACTGAGCTGATACGGCTCTTCCTTTGCACTGATCATGCGTCCGTCCGCCTGTACCTGATAAGGAAGTCTGCACGGGCCGGCGCAGCGCCCCCTGTTACCGCTTCTCGGGCCAAGCATGCTCGAATACAGACATTGTCCGGAATAACAGTAACACATACTGCCATGGATAAATGTTTCCATTTCCAGACCGGTTTCCGCTTTCAGCCGCTTCAGTTCCGTAAGAGACAGTTCCCGGGCAGGCACGATTCTTGTCACACCGTAATTTTTCAGATAATTTGCTGCACCGGAGCCGGTGATCGTCATCTGCGTACTTGCATGGATCTCCAGATCCGGGAAAAGACGCCGGATCAGACTGACCGCTCCCAGATCCTGCACGATCACACCATCCAGTCCTTCCTCATAATAAGGCTTTAGAAAAGCCGGAAGCTGCGTAATCTCCGTTTCTTTTACAAGCGTATTGACTGTCATATATACTTTTTTTCCATATAGATGCGCAATCCTGATCGCGGACAAAAGGTCTTCCTCTGCAAAATTTTTCGCATAAGCACGTGCTCCGAAGCTGCTTCCGCCCACATAGACCGCATCTGCCCCCGCAGAGAGTGCTGCCATAAAGCATTCCATATTTCCCGCAGGTGCCAATAATTCAACAGACATAGTGATTCTCCATAAAAAGAGCTGCCCGAAGGCAGCTATTATTTTTTGCTTTCTCTGCTACGGTCATCCTGCATGGATTTCATTGCTTTTTCCGTGCTTTCCAACTTGATCTGCGCAGAAACAAGCTCATGTTTTAAGTCATATAACTCTTTTTCCTTTGCGGCCAGATCTTCTTCTAACAGAGAGATCTGTTTTTTCGCTTTGAAGTAATCATCCGCAATATTCAGCTCTAATAAAATCGCTTGTGTATCAACAGGCTGTCTTTTAAACCCCTCTACTTTATTGTATTCACTGACTTTATTATTGATGTAAAGG
>DJNY01000042.1:0-4569 GCA_002441865.1 Lachnospiraceae bacterium UBA6452
TTTTTCCTCGGTTTCTGTCACTTCTGACTGCTCGGTTTCCGGTACAGTTTCTTTCTCTGTTTCCGGTTCTGCCGGAGTTTCACTTTCCGGCTCTTTTGTGACCGTTACGGTCAGACTTTCGGGGAACTGTATATCACTTTCCTCTGCCCCGACGGATAGTGTCTGCGATAAAACAGAACTGTCCGGCTCTTTCACTTTCGTAATGATTTTCTGGTCGTTCTCTGTCCCCTGTGGCTCTGCCGCAAATGCTGTCATATTCATGTTGGTAAGAATAAGTGCAAATGCAAGGACAACCGCAAGGCTTCCCTGGATACGTTCCTTAAAAAGTCGCTTGTTCATATGCTCTCTTTCCTTTCGTCTTAAATAGTCTGCTAAAAAATCCTCTTCGTTCCTTATGAGGCGGGGATTTTATTACAGGCTCCTCTTTTTCCTGCTGTTTCGATTTTATTTCAAACGGTGGCAGTGCTGAAAGATTGTCAAGTTTTTGCTTTAATTCCAATCCATCAACCGGCTTGAACAGACATCTTTCTGTCTGTACCCCCATTTGTTTTATCTGCTTTTCTAATTCTCCGGTCTGATAGAGTATCTGTATCTCAGGATATTTTTCGTGAATCTTCTTTGACAATTCCAGACCGTCCATCGTTATCATGCTCATATCCGTAATCACAAGATCGAATCTGTTATCCTGCTGTATTGCCTGCCATGCAGGTGTACCATCATCATATTCTTCTATCTGAACATTCTGATATTGTGTGCAGAGTGCCGAAACTAAATTCGCCCTGCATAATGGTTCATCATCTACCACTGCTATCCGCATATCACCACCGTCCTTTTTATGTGGTTTCTTCTGAACATAGTACCATATATACCTTACCATGCTTTTCCTGCGCTGTCCCTTACAGAAACCTTACACTTTTGCATAAGAAAAGGACCGCAGACGTTTCTTTTTCGTCCGCAGTCCCTGCCAAAATATTCATCAGCTATCTGTTTTGCTTTATTCTGTCCAATTCTGTTTTTCTCTCTTTTGCCCACACATATTCTTCCAGATATTCCCCATTGTACTGATCAATTACCGTCTCATCCCCATTTAGCATACGATACAGGTCACAATCCACAATCCCCATGTTGATACATTTTGCCTGCCCTCTTGATATGATGAGATTGGATATTCCTGCATCATCCAGCAGTGATTTCAGTCTTGACATGGTTGTCCAGTACACGCTCTCTGTCGAGTATCCCACCCAGAGCGTCTCTATGGCATCTATCTTTGTTACCCCTTTCTCTCCATGATCTATAAAATATGCCAGCAGTTCTATCTGTTTTGTCTGTCCCAACACCAGCGGATTTCCATCCACCCATATCTGGAGATTTGGCATGGTCTTTATCCGTATTTCTTTTTTCGGAAGTTCCCTCATATAAAAGGCTCGCTTCAGTTGCTTTTCCACATCTGCACTGGTATATGGTTTTAAGAGATACCCGATGGCATCCACTCCCCAAGCGTCTAATGCGTATTTCTCATAGGCTGTCACAAATATGATCCGGATATTGATGTTTATCTCCCTTAATTTCTTTGCCAGCTCGATTCCATTCATCACGGGCATCTCAATATCAAGAAATGCCGCATCTACGGAATGTGTGTTTATCCATTCCAAAGCGTCCTGCCCTCTTTCAAAGGTTTCCAGACTGTCTATGTATCTCATTCTTTCCACTGTGAGACAGAAGTTTTTTATCTGCATTGGTTCATCGTCTACATATATTACATTCATTTTGCTATCCTTTCCCTAAAAGCGGTTTACATGGTATCACTTATTTGCGGTATCTTAATGGTTACTGTCGTACCCTCCCCTATGACGCTGTGGTACTCCATTGTTCCATCTAACATATTTTCTACCCGATAGCGGACATTTCGGATGCCCACAGACTCATTTTTTTCAAGCAGCTTTAAGTCAAATCCCACACCATTATCCGTCACTGTAATTTCAATGAAATTCTCACTTCTTCTTGTTTGCAGTATGATAACCCCGCTTTTACCATGTTCTATAATACCATGCTTGATTGCATTTTCAACAATCGGCTGTATGGTAAGGGGCGGTATCTGGAAACTGGTCGTTTCAATGTCTGTCTCAAACAGAATCCTGTCCATAAACCGAAGTTTTTCCAGTGCCACATAATCTTTTACCTGTTCCAGTTCCGTAGCAAAGTCAATCAGTCCATCTTCCTCAATGTTCTGGATATTTCTTCTCAAATATCTTGAAAACGTGATCAGTGCCTGATCAGCCTCTTTCGGATCAACTTTACAGTAACTGCTTATCGTTGAAAGCACATTGAAAATAAAGTGGCTGCGTATCTGGCTCATCATGGCTTTTATCCTGCTGTCCGTCAGTTCCCGCTCCTGCGCTGCAAGCTCTCTGTCTTTCTCCGCAAGCTCCCGGTCTAATTTTGCAATCTGCACCTGTTGTCTGCTGTATTCAAACATGGTACTTACACCCATAATCATGATATAGATGACAAATGCCATGAGGGAGAATAACAGACCGGAGGAATTGCCCTTGATATAAAAAGCTGCCACATCTGCAAGGATACCTGCCACACATAAAAGCGCAAGCGGTGTCTGCATTTTCTTCCGCTCTTTCACTGCAAGTCCGACAAGGATTGCTGCCCCGATCCCCATTGAAACATGGGTGGCGGTCATGGACTCTCTCAGGTCACAGATTCCAAGCCATTGTAGTGTAAACTGCAACAGGCAGAGAATGGCTATTCCTGCCTCGTAACCGCTTATCACTTTCCGTCCCTTTTCCGAAAAAGAGTCTTTTGTCCACTGCACCAGCGGCAGCATTCCAAGCATCGGCATGGTGATTGCGATGTAATAAAAAAGCACTGGATGACCGCCATCCATGAACGGTGTAAATCTTGTATCCATCAATCTCCAGAGTCCGAGCATGACAGAAAATATTCCAAGAATAGCAAGTCTTTTTCCCGGACGCTTTTTGAGATGGCTGTAACCCGCCACGCACACAAATGTAAATCCCATTAAGATTGCGATACTGGCAAGGATAATCTGCGGCAGGTCTTTTGCAAGACGGTTGCGGTATATGGCAAGCGGGGAACCGATGAGGAAGGTCACTTCCCTGTTCCGGAAACTCTCATAAACGGGTGTGATGTCTACTTTTACTTCTTTTCCGCTGTCCTCTGCATACAGCGGTATCATCACCCAGTTGCTCCCGGCTGTCTTTGTGAAACGGTGACTGCCTGCTGGCTTTAAGCTGTAGATTTCCTCTCCGTCCAAGTAGACGGTCACATACTGGTGGACGGTGTAGAACGCAAGGCTTGTGTCATGCGGTATAGTATCGCCAAGTGTGAATATGTATTCCTTTTGCACCCCAATGGGGGCATCTTCCTGTGTAAGTTCTGTTTCCGTCACATTTTCCACTGCCGCAAAGCCGGAACTGCTTCTTGTCCCGGTAACGGATATGTCCTCTGTCTGCGATATGGTCACAAGCAGTATAGCCAGCACAAGGACGGCTAAGGCTGGCAGGACGATGGAAGTTATTTTTATGATTTTTTTATCTGGCATCGTAGGTCACTCCTTTTTTAATGGTTGCTATTTTAGCATAGCGGGTAACATTTTACCAGTAGGGAAAAGAACTGCCACACCCTCCGGGAGTGGCAAAAAACTCTCGTAGCAAGCACTGCCTGTGTCATGACACAGGCGAAATTTCCCACACTTTCCTATCGTCTGTGCGTGTGAATTTCCATAGGGAAGTATCCCTAACCCTCTTTTATTTTTTCTTCGATTTTCCTGTGGAATACCTTGACCTTTCCTGCCGCTTTTGCTACAATTTGCTGTGGGTGATTGTGCCCAAAACTGAACAAAACTTGAAACGAACTGTTGTAAAAATCGAACATTTTACAGCAGTTTTTTTGTACCCAAAATCAGAAAGGAAGTGGCAGAAATGGCAAAGCGAAACCGCACCAATCCGGTGCAATTTTATCTCAGCGATGATGAGCAGTACATCCTCAACACCAAATTCAAAGCATCCGGCATGAAGAGTATGTCTGCGTTCCTGCGCAAGCTGATCTTATATGGATATGTGTATGATGTTGATTACAGTTACCTGCGAAATTATAATACGGAGTTGGGACGTATCAGCTCCAATTTAAACCAGATCGCAAAGAGGGTAAACAGCACCGGAAACATTTATCAGGAGGACATAAATGAAGTAAAGGAGTTGATGAATGAGGTATGGCATACACAAAAATCCATGCTATCAAAGCAACCGTTGATAAAGCCATAGAATATATCTGCAACCCGGACAAAACCGATGAACAAATCTATGTTTCGTCTTATGCGTGTGCGCCCGAAACTGCGGCGATTGACTTTAAATATACGCTTGACCATTGCAGGGAAAACAGTCCCAACAAAGCCTATCATCTGATACAGGCTTTTGCTCCGGGCGAGGTCGGTTATGAGGAAGCACACCGCATCGGAAAAGAGCTTGCAGACAAGGTTTTAGAGGGAAAATATTCGTATGTTGTTACCACGCATATTGATAAGGGGCATATACACAA
>DJNY01000042.1:4707-29477 GCA_002441865.1 Lachnospiraceae bacterium UBA6452
CTGTGCAAAGAACACAATCTTTCTGTCATCATTCCCGGCGGTGAACGTGGCAAAAAATACAAGGAATGGCAGTCTGATCAGAATGGTTCGACCTGGAAAACACAGCTCAGACGGGACATCAATTTTTGCATCAAGTCGGCTTCCACTTATGAAGAATTTCTGCTTTTAATGAGAGCCAAAGGATATGAAATCAAAGGGGAAACTTTTGGAGAAGATGCTGCAAAATATATCTCTTTCCGACCTCTGGACAAGGAGCGTTTTGTCCGTGGCAGTACGAGGTCTTTAGGGAAAGAATACACAAAGGAACGTATCCGGGAACGCATCGAAAAGAAACGGGAACGAAAGGCAGTTATCCCGAAAAAAGACTACTCCGCCCGCAGGATCATTGACACCTCGGACGAGAAATTCCAAAACAGTCCCGGACTGCAACAGTGGGCGGCAATCGAGAATCTGAAAATCGCCGCACAAAGCTATAATGAAGCTGGTTCTCTCTCCGATCTGGAGCATAAAATTACTGTAAAAACCGAAGCGGGCAAGTCCGTCAAACAGAGCGTTGTGGAACTGGAACACCGCATGAAAGACCTTGCTGAAATCATCAAATATGCCGAGCAGTACAAAGACAACCGCTCCTATCATATCGCCTACAAGAAAGCCAAGAACCCGGACGCTTATTTTCGGAGATACGAGAGCCAGATCATCCTCTATGGCGGCGCAAGACGGATGCTTGAGCAGGCAGGCATCAAGCTAAAAGGATTGAATGTGGATAAGCTGCGAGCCGAATACCAGGCATTGGAAACGCAGAAAAAAGAACTGACCGCAACCTACAAAAACTGTGAAAAAGAGGTGCAGGATTTGAAGCGGAAACAGGAAAATCTTGACCGGTATCTCGGACGGGACGTGCAGATGGAACAAAGCACCAAAAAGCAGCGTTCTTCTGACATATCCCAATGAAAATAGGTGCCGAAAAGTATATGCACTTCGAGAAATTTTTCCGAGTTGTTTTACCCCTGAAAATAAGTTATAATGAGGATGTGGTCAGATACTCCTTGTAGATGACTATATCCTACAAAAAGGAGGAAACCTGTGAACACAGAATTAAAAAATGCAGTAGCATCAACGGATAAAGATGCCCAATATGATGCCAGTGCCAAGCGTTTATTGGGACAGAAACACATACTGGCACATATTTTAGTAAAAACAGTCCATGAATTTATGGGAATGAACCCCAAAGACATTGTTCCGCTGATTGAGGGTGAGCCTTGTATCAGTACCGTTCCGATTGAGCCGGGACTTACGAATACCGCCACCGAAAACAACGGAGAACGCTTAATCGGTCTGAATGGGGAAAACGCAGAAATCAATGAGGGACTGATACGATTTGACATTATCTTTTATGTCCGTATGCCATCCAAAAGTGGCATAAAAGGCGAATTATCGCAGATAATCGTAAATGTGGAAGCACAGAAATCAGAACCGACGGAATATGATATTTTAAACCGGGCAATCTTTTATGTCAGCAGGATGATCTCCTCACAAAAAGGGCGGGATTTTGAAAATTCAAACTATAATGACATACGCCGTGTCTATTCCATCTGGGTGTGTATGAACATGGACAAAAACAGTATGAGCCATATCCACCTCACCAAAGATGATATTATAGATACTTATCACTGGAAAGGAAATCTCGACCTGTTAAATATCGTCATGTTAGGTCTTGCAAAAGAGCTTCCGGAACACGATGAAATGTATGAGCTGCACCGCCTGTTAGGGGCATTATTATCCAAAGAACTGACGATAGATCAAAAGCTGACGATTATCGGCGATGAATACGATATTCCTGTTGAGGAAAATTTTAGAAGGGATGTGAACATTATGTGCAATTTAAGTCAGGGTATTAAAGAAGATGGCATTGCGATTGGACTTGCCGAGGGCGAAGCTAGAATTATTCTTAATATGCACAAAAATGGGCTTACGGCAGAACAGATTGCCACATATACAGGTACAGATATAGACGATGTAATTGCCATTATTGAGGGCAAAAAAGCTGTGCTTGTTTAAGATCATTTCTTATCAAGAATAATTTACGATAGAAGTACCAGGGAGTGAATTTCATGGCAACACAAAGTATTTTTCACAATATCATTATTCAGGACTCTAAAACTGCCGAAGCATTTGTAACTGCTTTAGAAAATGCTGCCGATGCCGCTGATAAGATAACTCCTAAGAAAGTATCTTCCAGAGATTTATCAAAAGAAGAAATCATAAATTTTTTTGGAGCAGTAACCAATGATTAACTATGTGCAGACCTTATTTTAGACATACCTGCATATATTGTTAGAGAGGATGCCTGTCAAAACATCCTCTCTTTTCTTATGTCCTGCAAAATGAATTATATTTTTACATCTCTCTGTGTGCCTTTTTCTCGGTATCCTTTCCCGGACAGTTTTTCTCTGCCTTATCCCGCTTTTCTATGACTGCTTTTTTCTCCGCCAACTTTTCCTTGACGGATACTCTGGTCTTTGCCTTTTCATCTTCTTTCTTTTCTGCACCGTTATTTAAGACATTATCTATCATGTTATAATTCTGTTCTTCCAGTTCCTCGATTTTTGCCAGCGGCTTATATTCTGCCAGCTTGTCAAGCAGTTCCTTTGCCTTTCTTGCGGTCTGCACTGCTTCACTGTCTGAAATCTCCGTTCCCTGCCCGAAAATGTCTGTAATGCCCTCCCTGACTTCTTCTGCGATGATCGCATTTAAAAAGTCATTGAGGTATCCGACATTGCCGCTTCGTATATCTTCTGTGATATTGGCTACCTGTGCTTCCCTGTCCTCTACAGTGTCTTTATACTGGTAGGTATCATAGTCGTAGGAAAGCTGGTCGATCTCGGCAGCAAGAAAACCTGCCTGCCATTTTTCCAGTGAACCCCTCACCTCAATGTCCGGCAGCTTATCTATCAATTCCTGTATCATTGCAACCGCTTTCGGATCGTCGGTTATGTCCGGTACATATTCAAGCATTTCAAGGTCTGCCACCCCACCGGAAAAGAGATCCATCTGCACATCCTCGTATTCTTCTGTTCCCTCTGTGTGCATCCGGATACCAATGCTCGGAATGCCATGCATCCTCTCAGGCGGGATTTTGTTGTAAAGGTCGATTGCCTGCTCTACCGTTTCAACATTTTCATGCAGTTCTCCCAGTTCGTGAAATTCCCCACATTCCGCAACTGTCCATGTAATCGTTTTTTCCGGTACTTTTTCTGTTTCGGCAACAGCGTTCTTTTCCTGCTCCGGCTCGTCCATCTGGAAATAGGGATTGTCCCATTCTGTATATGGCACATCCTCCACAAGCTGCTGTTGGTTGGCTGTCGTCATAAGGTCATTCATTTTTCCCTGCTCATACAGCATATCAAATCTTGTCATGTAAAAGCTGTCATCCTCAATCCCACTCCGCTTTAACTGGTTGTGGAAACGCTGCTTTACAAACTCTTTCTTTTCCTCCGGTGTCATCGTCCTATGCACACGCACCTTGTCTACCGGAAGTTCTGCACACAAGGTCTGCAAGGCTTCCATGAAGTGGCTGCTCTCCTGTGCTGTCTGGCTGTGTGTAAAATCAAGGGACAGGACATTTTCACTCTTTATCGCATAAGCTACATCAAATTCTATGCCGTTTACACTTGCTCCGAGCGTCGTTTTCGCCCTGTCCTCACTCTCATCGGTAACATCTGCCCGGTACTTTCCAAACTGCTCCATTGCGTCCGAAAGACTGTCGTAACGCTCCAGTTTACTTCTGTTCTGGCTGTTATCTGCCCATGTAGAAATATCTGCTATCACATAATAAGACACCTGATCCAAATTCATGTTTTCCCCTTCCTTTCCTGCCGGATTTTGCTCTAATTCCTGCTCTATCGTATGTTTATCCGAAAATGTCTTTATTTCACTGGTATCCGTATTGTAACGGACATCAAGATGGTAAACACCAAATTCCTTTGTGTCCTCGTTTCCGATCTCCGCAGTCCATGCACCCCTGCTCTCCAGATATGCCGCAATACTCAGCTTATCATCTTCGCTCATCACAGAGAGTGCTTCCGCAATCTGCTCTACATCCATTCCACTGACACGCAAAAGACTGTATTTTGTGAGGTCGCTGTTTTCTATCAGGAGAAGATTTTCTTTGTCCTGTTCTTGTCCCCTGTCCCTTTTTAATTCCTGTAACCGTTCGGAAATGCCTGTAATCAGTTCTGATGCGGTCTTTCTTATGGTATCAAGGGAAGATTTCAGTTCTTTCATGTCTTTTCCGCTGCTCCAGCCTGCGATATATCCAAAGGAATAATCTGAGGTATCTATCCCGAAGTGCTGGCATACCGTATAGGCGACACTCTCCGCTTCTACTTCTTTGGTGTTGCGGTCTTTTGGTATGCTTTCCTCTAAATCACTGTTTAATTCCCTGTCATGGAGTTTTGCATGGACAACCTCATGGACAGCCGTTTTTACGGTCTGGCTCTGGCTCATGCCCTCCTGCAAAGCAATCCTGTGTTCCTCTGTATCGAAATATCCCTTTGCATCCCCGTCGATCTGCTCATATCCGATCGGCACAGGGGAGATTTCTGTGAGTGCCTGCATAAAATCCTCATAATCTTCCACGCTTCCGGACAATTCACTTACCCCAATGTCCGGCAGTTCCTTTCCTTCTGTCTGCGACACATCAAAGACCGGGACAACACGAAAAGCAGGGATTTTTATTTCTACTTCCTCGATCACCGGCATCCCGTTTTTATCCAGCACAAGCTCCCCCGTCACCGGATCAGTCTTTTCCTGTTCTTCCTTTACCTTATACGGTGCGGGTGCAAGGATACGGATACCCTTTTCCCCACGCTTTACATGGCGGTCAAAGTTTTTCTGCCATGCCTGATAGCCTGCAACAAGTGTGGCATCCGGCTTCTGCATAGCGATCAGCATGGTATTGTTAAAACTGTAATGATGAAATTTTGACATGGTGGTAAGATATTCCTTATATTTTTCACTCTCAAACACATCTTTGATACCTTCCTCCAGCTTTTGTGTGATCTCCTGTACTTTCTGCTTTTCTGTCTGTTTTCCTGCGTTCGTGTAATCATCTGCCATGATAAATTTCCTCCTTTTTCCCACAGAAAAAGCAGATAGATTTCTCTACCTGCTCTCTCCAAACTTTTATAAGCATTCCTCTTTGCTTTTCGCTTTCGGCATTTCCGGTGCTTTCTGCTGTTGCGATTTTGCTCTCATCTGCGATAATTTTTCCTTTACGGACACCCTTGCACCTTTTTCTTCATTTTTTTCTGCATCTTTTTCCACATTTTTTTCTGCATCTTTTTCCACATTTTTTCCGGCACTGAGGGAAGATGAAATACCATCTATCTTCTCAATCGTCCGATCAATCCCATCCATCTGTTTTTTTAATTTTGCGATATGCTTTTTGACGGGTGCATTGATGGCTCTTGTGACCGCAATCCCCGGTTCTTCCCCGGAAACCTCTTTTGTCCCTTTCCCGGACAGGAGTCTGCCCACATTGGCGGCACTGTTACCAATCTGCTTTAATTCATCACCAATGCTGTCAATCTGGTTTGCAGTCTGCTCATAACTGGTAAGTGTGCCAAGCAGGCGCTCCCGGTGTCCCAATAGTGCCTCTTTCACGCCGGAGAGTCCTTTCTGAAGGACTTTGTTCATTTCTTCCCTGCCCTTTTCCTTAAAAGCAGACACCGCCTGCACAGCGGTGTCCACTAACTGGTCTTTTATCTCTGATAAATGTGTGGCAAGATTTGTTACCTTCTCCTGCAGGTGGGATAATTTTTCCAACAGGGGATGCTTTTTTTCCTCCGGCTGGCTCTCCTGCATCTTCCCAAGCTGTTCTTTTAAGCTTTGCAGCTCGTTTACCATTACATTAAGCTGCATCTGCATCCCTGCGACATACTGCAACACTTCCATAAAATTCTGTGACGGTGCTTTCTGCTGTTCCAATAGCTCTAAGAGCAATCTGACCGCATCATTTTCTGCGGTGTCCTGCCGGTTTATTGTCTGCTCATCGACTGTCTGGTTTGTTTCCATAATGACCTCCTGAATGTATGATTTTCTGGTACGGAAAAGGGTTAGCGGCTTTCCTCCCTGCCCTTTTCCTTTGTGATCTCCGGTTTCTGCATAGATTTCTGTCCACACAGCTTCTGTTTCATTTCCGCAAGTTTTTCTTTCACGGAAATACGGTCATGCCTGCTGTCTGCAACACTCTGACCGCCTGTTCCTCCGCTTTCCGGCTCGTCCCCGCCTAAATCTGCCATGTTATCGCCTTTTTCATCCATATTTAACAGGGCATTTAATTCTGTTAAACGCTCCAGCTTCTCCGCAAGCTCCTGTTCCTGTGCAAATGGCTTTTTTACCTCGATTTTGGCGGTTTCAAGCTGGTGTTCCACATTGGAAAGTTTCTGTTTTACATCTTCCATTCTTCCTGCCATGCCCTCTAAGACATTGGAAAGCCTTTGCAGATTTCCAAGCGGATCAGCGCCGATCTCCACATCATGGCTCAACTGCCCTTTGAGATTGATGGTGAATTTTGAGAAAAAAGTATCGTAAGACACTTTCATGCGGAAACCCTGATATTCCCCGATGGTAACTGCCATGTTCGGCTGTTTCGCACTCCGGCACATATCAATCAGTGCTGCCCCCGCTTCTTTTTTGTCCGTATAGATACGGTTTCCGATTTTCATGGAAAAACTGTCTTTGTCCACAGGCTTATGTTCCTGGTACGTCTGTATATCCGCACGATACCCCTCAAGTCGTTCTTTCATGGTTGCGATCTGCGTCGGATAATTTTTTGTGATATTATCTTCCAAACGGTAACGCTGGCTGGTATGGTTTGCCTTTAAAAGTTTCAGCTTTGACACCTGTATATCGAGATCCATCTTTTCTTTTATGTAGGGATTGCCGGTTGCAAGTGCCTTTACCTCCGCATAGGAAAGTGCCGCTTCATCAATATCCTCACAGCTACGCACAGGGGATTTGCTTGTCATGATCTGACCGATAAATTTCTGCTTGTTCTCTATGAGCTGCCAAGAATATGAATCGAAGGTATTTTCTGTCACATAGCGGAAAATCTTGACCTTCGGATTGAGATTGCCCTGTCGCAGAATACGTCCTTCCTGCTGTTCGATGTCCGAAGGTCTCCACGGCACATCTATGTGGTGGAGTGCGATCAGCCTGTCCTGCACATTTGTCCCGGCTCCCATTTTTGCGGTTGATCCCAATAAAAAACGAACCTGTCCGCTTCTTACTTTTGCAAACAGCTCCGCTTTCTGGTTCTCTGTATTCGCCTGATGGATAAATGCAATTTCATTTTCTGGTACGCCTTTCCCCATGAGTTTATTTTTGATGTCCTCATAAACATTGAATGTCCCGTCCCCTTTTGGTGTGGACAGGTCGCAGAAGATAAGCTGTGTCGCCCTCTGCTCTTTTGTTTTCTCCCATATCTCAAATGCCTTACTGACACAGGTTGAAGCCTTTGAATTTTCATCATCCGGCAGCATATCATTGATCAGACGCTGGTCAAGTGCCAGTTTTCTTCCATCGTTGGTGACCTTCAACATATTATCGAAATATGGCTCAACTTCCCTGTTACGGATTCTTTCCGCACGATCCGCAAGGGACTGTACCATTTCTTTCTGGTATTCACTCGGCTTTAAGACAACATTTTCGTACTCTGCTTCCGGTATCGGAAGTTTTAACATATCCGGTGTCTGAATGTCGGCACTTTCTTTAAAAAGACTGATTAACTCCGGCAGATTGAAAAACTTTGCAAATCTCGTCTTTGCCCGGTAACCTGTCCCCTCCGGTGCAAGTTCTATGGCGGTCTGTGTTTCCCCGAAAGTAGCTGCCCAACTGTCAAAATTGCCAAGTCCCAATTTCTGGAGCGTATCATACTGTAAGTACCTCATGTTGGTGTAAAGCTCCGTCATACTGTTGGAAATCGGCGTTCCTGTTGCAAAAGTGATACCCTTTCCACCTGTTAATTCGTCCATGTACTGGCACTTTGCAAACATATCCGAGGACTTCTGCGCTTCCGTCTGCGCAATGCCCGCAACATTTCTCATTTTTGTATAAAGGAACAAATTTTTGTACCAATGCGACTCGTCCACAAACAGCCTGTCCACGCCCAACTGCTCAAAGGTAACGACATTATCCTTGCGGGAACTGTCATTCAATTTTGCAAGTCTTGTACTCAAGGATTTTTTTGTTTTTTCCATCTGTTTGATGGTATAACGCTCCCCTTTTTCTGCCTTTGCTGCTTCTATGGCAATCTCGATCTCTGCAATCTGTTTTTCTATGATCGCCGTCTGTCTTTCAACCGAAAGCGGGATTTTTTCAAACTGGCTGTGACCGATGATAACGGCATCATATTCCCCGGTTGCGATACGGGAACAGAACCTTTTGCGGTTGGCTGGCTCAAAGTCTTTTTTTGTGGCTGCAAGGATATTTGCACCCGGATAAAGCCTTAAAAAATCGCCCGCCCACTGCTCCGTCAGATGGTTCGGCACGACAAACAGGCTCTTTTGACACAACCCAAGCCGTTTGCTCTCCATTGCCGCAGCAATCATTTCAAAGGTCTTTCCCGCACCTACACAATGGGCAAGCAACGTATTATTTCCATACAACTGATGTGCCACCGCATTAAGCTGATGCGGGCGGAGTGCGATGTCCGGTGTCATGCCGGGGAATTTCAGGTGCGAACCGTCATATTCCCTCGGTCTGGTGGAATTGAATATTTCATTATATTTTTTACAAAGCACCTGCCTGCGGTCAGGATCACGGAATACCCAGTCCTTAAAGGCTTCCCTTATGGCTTCCTGTTTCTGGCTGGCAAGCATGGTTTCCTTTTTATTTAAGACTCGTTTTTCATATCCATCCTCATCAATCGTATCAAAAATGCGGGTATCACGCAGATTTAAGGAATCCTCCAAAATCTTATAGGCATTTGCCCTGCCGGTTCCATAGGTCATGTTGACAAGGGAATTTCCCCTGTCTGCATTTTTTCCCTTTACGTTCCACTGTCCGGTCACATCAGAATACTGTATGCCCACAATGTTACGGTCAAACAGATAGTCCGGTGTCTGAAAAGTTTCACGCATGAAGTCCTCGATGTACTTTGTGTCAATCCATGTTGCACCGATCCGCACCTCGATCTCACTTGCGTCCAGTTCTTTCGGCTGCACCCTCTCCAGCGCACTCACATTGATCGCATACTCCGGGCGGTTCTCGGCAAATACTTTTGCAGTAGCCAGCTTTTCCCTGACATTCCCGCTCAAATATTCATCTGCTGTTTCCCATTTTTCCGTCACCGGATTTTGAAAAATGACTCCGGCAAGCTCCTTTGTCACTTCCTCCTCGCTTTTGCCGGAAAGTTCCGACATATAGGCAAGGTCTACTCTTGCTTTTTCTCCCAGTGATACCGCCAGTGCTTCGCTTGTCGTGTCCACGCTTGTGACCACTTCCTGCTTTTTTATGGTACGCCTGGTAAACATATCCGCCTTGCCCTTGAAGTTGCCCTCATCGTCTAATTTTTCCAGTGAACTAAGCAGACTGTAACTTGCATCCTGATTAAAAGCTCTCTTGTTTGCAGTGGCATTGAGCAGACCATATTTTTTAGAAAACGCATCATAAAGCTGGTTCAATTCTGCCTGCTTATCTTTTATCATGCTCTCCGGGTACTCATCAAGCTGAAAGTCGATCAATTCCTGTGTGCAGTTACGGATCTGCACCATGCCCTTGATACGCTGTTTTGTGATTTCCGGTACGTCCACAGGCTTCATCATGGAATTTTCCCTGTAATACACACCGTCATCCACAACGGTATAACTGTAATTCTTCACGGACGGATCTGCAGGGATTCTCTCATTATTCTGTTCCTCGGTCAGATCGTCCCATTCGATTTCATCTATGCTGCCCTCGATGTTTGCGACAGCTTCCTGCAACTGCTCCGATAACGGTCTGGACGTATCCGGCACACAGGTGCTTTCCATGCCATACGCCCCGGACACCATTTCCATTTTTCCCATGACCATTTCCGGGTGGTCTGCAAAATACTGGTTCATGACAATGCCATCGTCATTTTCCGTCAGATGCACCCAGTCCGGCTCAATGTTCATTAACCTGTCACGCTTTTTTAAGAAAAGAATGTCCGAAGTGACCTCTGTTCCTGCATTTTCCTGAAACGCTGTGTTCGGAAGCCGGATCGCACCCAAAAGCTCCGCCCTCTGTGCAAGGTATTTTCTGACTTCCGAATTTTTCTTATCCATTGTCCCCTTGCTTGTGACAAATGCGATCACACCGCCCGGTCTGACCTTATCCAGTGTTTTTGCAAAAAAATAATCATGCACAAGGAAGTTATTTTTATCATACTGCCGGTCTGCAACTTTATACAGACCAAACGGCACGTTTCCCACCGCAGCATCAAAGAAGTCGTTTGGATAGTCCGTCTTTTCAAAGCCTGTGATCTGAATGTCTGCTTTCGGGTAAAGCTGCTTTGCAATGCGTCCGGTCAGTCCGTCAAGCTCCACACCGTAAAGTCTGCTCTCCTGCATGGACTGCGGAAGCATCCCGAAGAAATTTCCGGTTCCCATTGCTGGCTCTAACAGGTTTCCTTTGGAATACCCCATTTTTTCAAGGGCATCATAGATTGCCTGTATGATAACCGGGCTTGTATAGTGGGCATTTAAGGTACTCTCCCTTGCCGAGTTGTATTCTTCCTCTGATAAAAGACCTTTTAATTCCTGATACTCTGCCGCCCAGTTTGCTTTGGTTTCATCAAAGGCATCTGCCAGACCGCCCCAGCCGACATACTTTGCCAAAATTTCCTGTTCCTCCGGTGTAGCTAAGCGGTTTTCACTCTCAATCTTTTCCAGTGTACGGATCGCTTCGATATTCTGGCGGAACTTCTCTTTTGGTATAAATCCTTTTCCAACCGTTTCCTCCGGCTGTGGTGTGATATGGAAATTGACCGCATGGCTCTTATCAATCTGTGGTTTTAGTGGCTGTTCTGTTGCAGTATCTTCTTCTCCTTTGATAGAGTCCTCTGATGTTTCCGTTACCTCCAACTGTCCCGGCTGTGGTATCTCCGGCTCTGCACTGGCATTTTGTTCGGAATGATCTGCCACATCTTTTTGAGGTTCTTCCTGTGATATTTCTTCTTTTGGGATAGACTGCTCTACTGTATTTTCGTACCGTTTGACATATTCCCTTGCAACCTTCAGCAGCGCATCCATATCCAACGCTTTTTGTGTTTCCCCGCCAAGCGTCTGCAACAACACATAATCTGCCGCCTGTGGCACGATCAGGTCATAGACTGCCTTGCCCTCTATGGTCTGTCCGTCAGAGGTAAGCGTGACCGCCTGTGCTGCTTCGTTCCAGCCGATCACTTCCTCCATGCCCAACGCACCGCAGATTTGTACCACAGTCCTCATTTCCGGCTCTTTTTCAAGTTCCTGATAACGCCTTGCCTGATTGGTAAAGCCATCTAACACCGCAGGGTGTGAGGTCACGATCAAGTCCCTTGTTTCCCAATCTGCATCGTGTACAATCCCCTTTGCCCATTCCTTATTGTTTACAGAAAAACGTCCGTCATAGGATAAATGCGTAATGGTATTTGCAAGAACATATTCCACCCTGTCCTTTCCATACTGCTCAATGACTGATTTTGCAGTCTCCCTCGGCAGGGTATAGCCATCAAAATTATCTGCTATCGCTCTCTCAATGGCTTTTTTACACTCCATGTGGACACCATGCTCCAGCTTTTCCTGTTCCCTTCGCATGGCTCTCTCTGCCTGTTCCTGCTTATATGCTGCATAGGCTTCCTTTCCCTCTGCGGAAAGGTATATATCCGCCTTTACAAGCTCCCTGATGCGCTTTTCCACCACGTTCCAGTTCAAAAGCACCTCTGCATACGGATTTCCGAAACTTCCTTTCCCAAGACGGATACCCTTTGCATCGTGATCCTCGTGTCCGCTGTCACTTCCCGGAAGTGCATGGGAACTTCCACCAGAACCATATTCATTTTTTAAGAAAGCAACATTATCCTTTGGCTCATGTCCCTCCATGAAATACTCATAGATACGGAATTTTCCATGTTCGATCCCGCTTCCGCCTGCCAGCCTGTAATCAATCTCATCCTGTGTGATAAAATCTTCTGTCCTGACTTCCACAGTATCCTGTACCGGAAATTCCCGTTTGGCGGTAAACATATCATCCAGATCATCAAGCTGTTCCAACAGATACTCCGGTGACTTTACATACCGCCATACAAGCTGTTTTTCCCCGCTTTCAAGCTGTGCTTTGGCTTTTTCTATCTCCCTGCCGATCAGCTCGATCCCTTTTTGATCGGACAAAAGCTCACACAGGCGGGAAATACTGTCCGGATAGTTTGCAGGCTTTAATTCCAGACTTTCCGGCATTTCCTGTATGCCGTCACGGAAAAAATAGTAAATATGGTCTGCAACCCTCTCACGCTCCACACCATCGACCAGAAATACCTCATTGGCACTCATATAGGTGCCTTGCTCTACCATAGAACGGACATGGCTCTCGACCTCCTGCCAGTCCATGTGTGCCACCGGATTTTCCTTTGCCGATGTTCCATACCCGACACGCATCCCTGTTTCATCAAACCACAGGGAAATCGGGTGGTTGTCAAATTCAAAGCCTTTTCCGGTTGTCTGGTATTCATTTTTCAGGAAATCCACCATTTCCTCTGCATTTTTACCCTGCTGGTACTTCGCATAGATACGCTTCCTGCTGTTATTCCTGCCGCCACCACTTCTAAGAATGGCTTCAAGCTGTTCCTGTGGCAAAGAAAAAGCAGCGGGCATAGTATATTGCATACTTGCTTCCGCTGCTGCGACTGTTCCGACCTGTTCCTCGAAACTGGGGAACAGGCTTAATTGTTGATAGCCTTCCCCGGTATTTAGCTGTAAATCAGTTCCGTCAGCACGATCTCCTCCGCTGCCTGTCTGATGTTGTTCATTTTGGCTACCCAGAGCATCTGATCTTCCTCTTTGAGCTGTTCCGTCACGCCCTGACTCTGTTTCATCTGCTCGGTCAGAAACTCCATTCTCTCCTCCGCCTGCTCCTGTATCATCAACAGATGTTCTTTCAGTTTCCCTTCCAGTGACAGTGCTGTGTGGACTCCCTTCCGGTGTTCCTTGAGAAATTTCTCCCTCATGTGACCGTACTTCGTCAGTGTTCCCTCCGGCTGTTTGTCCACCTGTAACATCGGTATCAGGTAATCCCCGTTCTGTTCGTAATCTAATTTCATCATTTTTGCCCCTTTCCCCGTCTTTTCCGGTCTGTTCGATAGATTGTTCGTCCTGCGTGTCACTTTCACGCTTTAACGCATTATAGCGTGTTTCTGAATCATTTGCAAGTCCTTTCTGGTAGGAATTTTGTCTGTCATAATTTCTGACTGCCCTGCCTACTTCCAAAAGCATGGATTTTGACATTTCTGCCACGTTCTCACCAAGATGTGACAGCACTCCTATTGTGTTAAAATCATGGATGTATGGGAAACTGATTTCCTCGGCAATCTCCTTTTCATCCAAGCCGCAGCCTTTTAGCACCATATAGGTGATGCTGTCCGCCAGTGTTTCCCTGATCCGAACCTCAAGGTTTAAGTCATCCAGCTCCTCCAGAAAGCTGCCTTTGACACTGTACTGTACATTTGCGGCGATCTCACCGGCATAATCAGATGCCATTCTTCCGGCGATTTCACGGATACGCCCGATAAATCCGCTGTTCTTATCCGTTTCGCCGTAAATGCGCTCCAGACGCTTCATAACGGTATCTATATGCTCATCACGCATTTTCCACTCATTCGGGAAACGTCCGATCCTTCTTGCCTTATGCACATCAGAAATGTCAAAGACATATTTCAGTCCCGAATGTGTCCCCTCGTCGAGCAGTGCAATTCCCTTTGCCCCCCTGTTTACCCAGCAGTGCATCTTCTCATTCCAGATTTCTATTGAAGCACAGGCAGTTGCATCCGGTCTTTGGGCATAGATTAAAAGCTGTTCCTTGAATGGATATTTATAAAATCTGGATGCCGTATTTAAGTATCTCATCCAGTTTTCTTCGTTCCGCACGACTTCTTTTGATGTTTCCTCTGCCAGTGCGGACACCATTTTATACTTTCTCATGCAGTCCTCCGTCAAAAAAATGGCTGCAAGGTACGTCTGCACCCCACAGCCTGTGATCAGTTACCATATCGTTTCCTTACGCATCTCTTGTTGTAAACATCCCGTTTCCCTCCTCTATTTTCTGTTCCCGCCAAATTTCTTCTTTGGAAATTCCATTGTAAATTTATACTGCACACCGGATTTTACCTCTCCGTCTTTGGTATAGCTGTATTCCTCTGTTCCCTCCGGAATGATATAGGCATCATATTTTTTCCCGGCTTTACTGGTAAGTCCTTTGAGCAGGATTTTCTTTCCGGCAAGCAGATTTTCCACCTGCTCCTCTGTCAGCACCTTTCCCATTACCCTGTTTACATTCATGCCGCATCTTCCAGTACAGTAAGCCCCGTATTTTCCATTTACGACATCTTTTCCACAGTTCGGGCATTTGCCAAACACCTTCTGCTCCTGTGCAAACATATTTTTCTGCTCGTCACTGACACTGTGATAGGTTTTTACAAGGTCACTTACCATAGCCTTGATCCCTGACATGAACTGCCCGGCAGACACTTCTCCTTTGGATACCTGTGTCAGCTCATTCTCCCAGTCTGCGGTCAGCTTCGGAGATTTCACAACATCCGGCAGCACTGTGATCAGCTTCATGCCATCCTCTGTCGGGATCATCTGCTTTTTCTCACGCTTTACAAAACCGTCCTTTACCAGCTTTTCAATAATGTCTGCTCTGGTAGCAGGTGTACCCAGTCCTTTACGTTCCACATCATCGTCCATATCTTCACTTCCTGCACGTTCCATTGCAGATAAAAGGCTGTCCTCTGTAAAGTGTTTTGGTGGCTGTGTGAAATGTTCCGATACTCTGGTATCTTCAACCATTACCGTCATGCCCTCTGCAAGCTCCGGCAGTTTCTTTGCATCATCGGAATCTTTCTTATCTTCTGAGATATGGTAGGAATTTTTGAACAGATTTTCAAAATCCTTCCATCCATTTTTCCAGATTTCTTTGCTGGATACCTTAAAAATTATTCCATTACAGGTAAGTTCTGCCTTTGTGGAGTTATAAATATGCTTCTCGGCAGTGGCGCAGAGCAGGCGGTTGGCGCAAAGGGAAAGTATCTTCATTTCACTCTCCGGTATCGCCTTTAAGTCCTGCTTTACGATCTCCATTGTCGGGATAATGGCATGGTGGTCTGTTACTTTCTTGCTGTTCAGAACCTTTTTCACATCCGGGTTGAACATGATATTCTGCTCAAACAACAGGGAATTGAAAATCGCTTCGATCACATTTCTTGCTGTCCCCTCCATGTCATCGGAAAGATACTGGCTGTCCGTTCTCGGATATGTCACCAGCTTTTTCTCATAAAGGCTCTGCGTATATTCCAAAGTCTGTTTTGCGGTAAAACCAAATAAGCGGTTGGCATCCCTCTGTAACGAGGTAAGGTCATAGAGCTTCGGTGGTGCGATCCACTTTTCTTCCTTAACCACAGCGGTCACAAGAGCCTGTCCGTTTACACAGGCTCCTGCTATTTTTTCTGCTTCTGCTTTGTCACTGATATGCTCCGATACCGCATCCAGACCATTGCCTAGGATATTCGTCACATAGTAGGCTTCTTTCTTGAAATTCATAATCTTTGCTTCACGGTCTACCAGCATGGCAAGGGTGGGTGTCTGCACCCTCCCTACCTTCAATGCCTTGCCGCCATATAACACGGTAAAAAGCCTTGTGCCGTTGATACCGACAAGCCAGTCTGCTTCCTGCCTGCACAGTGCGGATTCATACAGGTGGTCATATTCACTTCCCGGTCTGAGATTGGAAAATCCCTCTTTGATGGCACTTTCCTCCATCGAAGAAATCCATAAACGCTGCATCGGTTTGTCACAGCCTGCCATGTTATAGGTCAGGCGGAAGATCAGTTCCCCCTCACGTCCGGCATCGGTGGCACACACTACGGAGTCCACCCTGTTATCGTGCATGAGCTGATACAACACCTTATACTGCGCTTTTGTATCACTCTTAACCTCATGCTGCCATGTATCCGGGATGATCGGAAGGCTCTCGTATGTCCATTTCTGCAAGGCTTCATCATAGCTTTCCGGCTGTGCCAGTTCGATCAGATGTCCCACACACCATGACACTATGTAATCATTGCCCTCCATGTATCCGTCCTTACGTTCTATTGCGCCAAGCACACCTGCAATGCTCTGTGCCACGCTCGGCTTCTCTGCGATCACTAACTGCATCTTTTATTCCTCCTCATTCTCTGAATCTGTTTCCCCAGCATCCGTGTTTTTCATAAATTCTTCGTCCGGATCAGCTTCTTCCCCGTCCTCATCGTCGTAATCTTCTTCATAATCGTCCTCAAGCTCATCCTCATCATCGTCAATGAAGTTTTCCTTTTTCTTCTTTGCCTTTATGACGTAAACCACGCCAATCACGGCTGCCGCAGCAATCCCCATGATAAGATAGGAAAAGCCGGAACCATCCGGTTTCTGTTCTGTGGTTTCCGGCTCACTGCCTTCTTCGGTACTCTCCTCGGTATTTTCTTCCACCGTTTCCGCATTCTGTTTCTTATTTCCCGTGGCATCGGCATTGTTATTGTCAAGAGCTGCATCCTTGACCGGGATTGCCGACTCCAGTGCGGCGGAGTTTTTCGGAAGTGTCTCACTGTTATCGGATGTGGTGTTAAGCAGGTCATTTTCGCTCACTTCTGTAAGGAAATATACCTTTTCCTCGTCACCGTCCCTGTCGATCACAAGATAGAACACCTTCTCCGAAGCAGTCTGGATCGTGTAAAACTCTTTGCCCTGCTCCGATGTACTGCTTTCACTGCTTTTCTCTGCACCGTCTGTGGTATCTCCCGTAACCGGAGACTGTTTCGTGAATGAAGTGCCTGTTCCGGTTCCCGTCTCGGAAACGGTATTCCCGTTGCTGTCTGTTTTGGTATGCTCCGTAACCTGTGCGGTTGCGGAACTAGGCTTAGTTGCAGACGCATCCACCGGGAGCTGTTCCACCGGATCTTTTTCATTGCTGTCCTTCGTCTCCGGATCGGTGTAATAAGGATTTGCAGTTTTATAAATCTCCGATATATTTCCTGCATTGTCCATAGCGGAAATCGTAAAATACTGATACCCGGCATCAAACTGTTGCAGGCGGATGTTCAACGCCCCGTTCGTATGCTCTGTAAATTCATAGCCATTTACATAGATTGCCTTGATACCGGAATCCGTATCATGTGCCTGAATGCTCAAAAGACCGTCACTGACTGCCGCATTTAAGGTAGGCTTCGTGAAATCAAAACACTTGATATAGCGGTTTTTCTCATAGGTCTTGCCCTTCTGGTCAGTGACCTGCACATAAATGGTGCTGTTCTCGGAAATCTCCACATACATATCCTCTGTGATGTCCGTCCAGCTTCCATTCTGCGCTACTTTTGCCTGCACTTTCTGGATGGTAAAGTTGCCGGATTTTCTCGTATCTTCCACCGAAATATGTACCTTTGTGGTATCGTTATGCCACCCTGTCGGTGTGGCGATCGTGATTTTTACACTGGGATTTACATAGGCACATTCCTTGTAGTCCTTACTGCATACCTTACAGTCCTTATCCACCTCATACTGATTGCACTTTTCCGTACAGGTACACTTCGCTGGCTCTGTCTCCTCGGTTGTTTCTTCCGTCGTTCCTTCCGCTGCGCCCTCTGTGGAATCTTCTGCTTTTCCATCCCCGGCATTTTCTTCCTTGCCATTGCCGGGTGTAACCGTGTTCCCTGTACTGCCCGTACTTTCTGTATTGCCTGTATTTTCTGTACTCTGTGTCTGCTGTTCTGCGGTATCCTCCGCATGAACCTCCACCGTATTTGCCCTGTTAGCGAAAAATGCCCCTGCCGGCATACAAAACAGTATTGCCGACAGAGCAAGGGACATCAGTGCCTTAACGGATAACTTCTTCTTTTTCATTGGTCGAACCCTCCTTTTCCTGTTCCCGTTTCTGTAATAATTGTCTCACTTCATCCTCACTGAGCCTGTTTAACATCTGTAAACGCTCGGATGAGATTTTATATTTCTTTATGATCTTCATGGTTTCGGCATCCTCTGCCATCTGTTTCTGCTCTGCAAGGTCTTTTTCCTTCTCCTGCAACTGTGCGATCTGTTCCCTGACCTTTTTAAGCTGTGAATTGATTCTCTCTACTGACAACCTGCGTTTCCTCCCTCCGTTAATTTAATCTTCCAAAGCCGTAAAAATGGCTCTGCCAGTAAGAAGTATTGATGGATGTGTACTGGTCGGATCTCCGCAATGCACCATCGTACCATTTCCGCAGTAGATGCCAACGTGCGTGACCGGACGCCCTGCGTTGTATGTCCCGGTAAAAAAGATAATATCCCCTGCCTTTGCATCTGCCGCTGATACCGGAGTACACTGGTCATAAATGCCTTGTGCCGTGGTTCGTGGCAGGTTATGCACCCCGCTGTTGGAAAATACCCAGCAGACAAACGCTGAACAGTCAAAACTTGACGGCGGTGTGCCGCCAAAGGTATATGGCATACCAAGATATTTATTGGCTTCTGTCATAAGTGCCTGTACGGTTGCATCATCATAGGAATCCGGCGGTATGACATTGCCTGTTCCTCCTCCGGTTCCGCCCGGTGTCTCCCCGTAAATGGTCTGTGTGCCTGCTTCAAAATAAAATAACGGGTTATAATACTCCCCGTTATACAGACACTCAATATGGAGATGGCTCCCGATACTGCTTCCCGTATTACCGCTTTTTCCAACGGTATCGCCCTTTTTTACACTCTGTCCTGCGGATACCGTTAAGCTGTCCATGTGGGCATATTTTGTGGTATATCCCTTACTGTCCGTAATCACCACATAATTCCCGTAATAGGAATCGTAAGCCGCCTGCATAACCGTTCCGTCATGCGCCGCATACACAACCGTACCTGTCGGCACTGCAATGTCCACGCCCCTGTGAAGCTCCTCGGCTCCGGTGTTTGGGTTTTTCCGGTATCCATAATAACTGCTGATATAGTAATACCAGTAGTAATCCACGGGTGTTCCAAATACCTGTAACCCGCCCTTTGTCTCCATATAGGCGGCAAAGATTTCTGCCTGTTCCGTATCCATACGTCCGGCAACAATGCTCTCAAGAGGTGTGACGGTAAGTGTCACACGCAAAATAGTTACTGTGTATTCTTCCTCTGTTTCATTCCCCTCTGCATCTGTGCCTGTCCTCGTCCTTGTTTCTTCTACTTCCTCCGTGGTAAGGGAATACATGGCATTGAACAGTTCCTGTATCTCATTTTCCACATCCGCTGCGGTAAATTCTGTATAGACTGCCGAAAGATAACTAATCAGCGTAAACGGATCATGCCCGATTGCACCGAGGTTATAATCATACTCATCATATCCCGGATGATCGGTTTCCATCGAATCAATCGTATTTTGCAGTGCCATTTCTTTCTGTGTGAAAGATAAATCTGCCGCATCAATCTCTGCCGGAAGGCTTAAATAAGTGCCTGCCAGCGTTGTTGTCACAGTTCCCATAAACATGGAACCGCAGCTTGATAATGACGACATAATCATGATAAAAAGCAATGCAAAAATACCCGCTGTCATAATCAGTGATTTGTTCTTTGCGGCAATCTCCTGTAACTTCTTTGCAATCCCGGTTGCGGTATTGGATGTCCTTACAAACGTTTCTTTTGCTGTCTTTGCTTCTGCTCCTGCCCTCCTTGCTTTTGCATACTCCCGTTTGATGCGCTGTTTCTGTAACTGCCTTTGCAACTGCTTTTTCGGACTGTTGCCTTTTAAATGTGGATTTTCACTCAGGAATTTCTCATACTCCAGCTTCATATCTGCTGTGACCTGCTTTTTCTGAAGCCTGTCCAGCCTGTCCTTTTTGCGCTGTGCCTTACTTTTACGATGGTATTTCATGTAATGGTACACATCTTCTGCCCGCTGTTCGGTCTTATGTGCGCCCTCCACCGCAGAATTGTCTTTTTCCGTTTCTGCAATCTTGCGATGCACAAAATACATATTTTCCGTTTGCAGCTTATGAACCGCAACTTTTCCGATACTCTCCGGCTTAAATGGCATCTCCACTTCTACCGGGACAACCACATACTTTGCCTTTCCTGTCTGTTCGTCAAAGACACGCTTCATCTCATACTGCCGCTTCTTCGGCATCTTATCCTTTGCTTTCTGCAACTTCCGGCGGTTCTTCTCCGATTTATCAGCAGCCTTTTGTACTCTCTTATCCGTAAATCCTTCCGTCTGCCCCTGCGTAAAAGTATCATCCTTCGTTTGGAACTCTCCACTGTCGGACTGCCCCGGCTTTTCTGACTTTGCACGTTCTTTGTGTGCGTATTCTCTTTGCACTCGCTTTTTGTGATATTTTCCTTTTTTCTCAGACCGTTGGTAGGTGTCCCTGACATGAACCTCATTTTCCACCGTGCTGTCAGAATTGTCCGGCTGTTCCTCCTGCATGAAGCTGTTTTCCTTTAAGAACGCCTTTTCCGCATCGGCTTGTGACTTCTGGACGTTGTGACCAGAAGTGTCCGGCTGCTGTTGACGGTAATATTTCTTTTTACTGTTTGGGCGGTATCCTGTTGATGATTTCTTTTCCGTACCATCTTCCAACTTCTGGACGTTGTGACCAGAAGTTGCGTTTTTTGCATCGTTCCCACGGTTTGCATCCCGTGGCAGATTACTCACAGGCTTAGAAGTAATGGTATTTTCTTTTTCAAATGCCTTTACCGCCTGCTTTTTCTGTCTCTTGTCTGCCATTTACACTGCGTCCTCCTTCTGCACCGATTCCTCCGGCTTAGTATTCATGATCTTGTAAGTCTTTGTGTCTGTCGGGTATTTATCCACGAATGGGATTACCACGTTATCAAACAGTATCAGACCGCTTCCCTGTTCAGAGTTGGTGACATAGGAGAGCTGTTTATCGGAAAGTCCCAGCTTATCCGCAAGTATCGCCTGATCTTTGGCATTCTGGTTTAAGAGATAAATAAAATCGCTGTTTCCCAAAATACCCTCGATTTCCTCCGAGCGCAAAAAATCTCCGACGTTCTGCGTCAAACCTGTCGGAATACCACCCCATTTACGGAATCTCTTCCATATTTCCACCGAATAAATGGCAGTCTGCTTTTCCTTCAGAAGAAGATGGAACTCATCACAGTAATAGCGGGTGGCAATCTTTCGCTCCCTGTTCTGCGATACCCTGTTCCACACCGCATCCTGTACGATCAACATTCCAAGTTCCTTTAACTGGTTGCCCAAGTCCCGGATGTCAAAGCACATGATACGGTTGCCGCTGTCCACGTTGGTATGGTGGTTAAAATAATTCTGAGAACCATGCACATACAACACAAGACTGTTAGCGATACGCTCTGCCTTTGGATTTTTATGTTCTAAAAGTGCATTATATAAATCTTCCAGTATCGGCATATTCTCCGGCACCGGATTTTCAAAATACTTATCATAAATATGACGGATACACTCGTCTATGATTCCTTTCTCATCATTCTCCAGACCATCCTTGCCACCTGCAATCAGGTCACACAAAGTAATGATAAAATCGGATTTCAGCTTTAATGCTTCCTTATCGCCCTTATGTGACAACTGGATGTCCATCGGGTTTAAGTAATCTTTGGAATTGGTGGCAAGTTTCACTACCTGTCCATGCAGTGCCGCCACCAGCGCAAAATACTCGCCCTCTGGATCGCAGATGATAATATCGTCCTTCGTGATAAGAAAACAGCTTAAAATTTCACGCTTTGCGCTGAAACTCTTACCGCTTCCCGGTGTACCAAGTATCACGCCGTTTGGTGTACGAAGTCTTTTCCGGTCTGCCATGATCATGTTGTTGCTGAGTGCATTTAATCCGTAATAGATTGCCGGAGCTGGCATAAACAGCTCCTGTGTGCAAAACGGAACTAAGATCGCTGTGCTTTTCGTTGACAGGGTACGTTCTATCCCCGTTTCATTACAGCCAATCGGCGCAGATGCCATAAGTCCCTGTTCCTGCAAATACTGTAAACAGCGCAGGTCACAGTTTGCCTGCTGAATGATACCGGACACCCTCTGCATCAGGCTCTCCAGTTCCCGCTTTGTTCTTCCATAACAGGTAATAAGAAATGTCATGTTGATCATCTTCTGATTGCTTGTGTTCAGGTCATCCAGAAACTCCAGTGTATCCTTTTCATAGGTCACAATGTCCGTTGGTAAAATATCCATGTCATAGCCGCTTCGTACTGCTTTTTTCTGCTCCTCGATCTTCATTTTCTGAATATTGGAAATAACTGATTTTAACTTCTTGATTGCCTTTACCGGATCTTCCGTCTGCATATGCATGGAAATGGTAAGGTTGGCATCAATGTCAAGAAGCTGCTTGATCAGCTCATCCGTAAACTTCGGTGCCAAAATATCCAGATAGGACACACAGCCATACATATTCCCCGACTTGAAGCGGTTCGGGTAACGGAAATCGAACCCCGGCGGTGCAATATAGTCCTTTACCGATTTGCCGGACTCCGCCACATCCTTAAATGAAAAACGGAAAGGCTTCATGGTATCCTGATTGAAATATTCATGCAGGATGCGCAGTCTTTCCTTTCCGTCCAGTCCTTTGGCAGTTGTGCCTATGTTATTTAAGTTTCGTATCACATCTTTCTCGATGTTATTAAGGCGGCTTTTGGCTTCCTTGTAGCCGTTGCTCTCCACACCAAAGATCAGGTATTTTGACTTGATGATGCCATTATTTCCCTTTGCAGCCTGTTTTTTGAGCATTTCCGTATATTCCTCACGAATATCGTTAAAATCATCCTCCTGCCGTGGAATATCGAACTGCTCCGTAAGTACCTGCTCATTGACCTGCCGGTTAAACAGAACCAGTTCAAATTTCACAGACGGATCAAAATAATTGATAAGCCTGCTGTACTGTGCCAGGATGTCCGCCTGGTCATCCACTTCCAGCAGCTCATAGTTTATATCATAAAATTCCACCATTTTCGTATAATAACGGTGGCTGACCTGACAGATCCCGTCACGGAACATCTTTTCAAAAGTAATCGTCTTTTGTGCGGTAGTCGGCTTTTCTTTCTCTTTGCCTTTGCCGGATAAAATATGTTTCAGTTCTACCAGACGTTTCTTCTCGGAAAAGGTAAGTCCACCGCTACTTTTTCTGCGGCTTTTCGGCTCTGCCTTTTGCTTTGTTTTCAAGATAACGAACCTCCCTTCGTAATTTTTCTTTCTCCTCCAACTTCTTGTAGAGGTTTTCTGACCGGTACGGTCTTATTCCCGGCGTGAGTATCTTCTGCCGGAGCATGAAATATAAAATCTTCTCCGCCGGAAAGCCGTTTTTCTCATACATTGCAAAAAAGAAAAATGGAAGCATTGCCCCCATCATTAAAAGTGATGCCGCTGATGTCCCGATCAGTCCCTTCGTAAGAAAATACAGAGGGATGCCCGTGACTGCCGCACCACTGAAACAGATAATCTGTCTTTTTGTTAAATTCAGTGCCACTTTTGTCTTGATCCCGGACAAATCCTTTGGCACCTGCACAGATATTGCCATGTCGTTCCTCCCCTCCCTTAGTGCGCATTCCAGATAGATTTTGACAGAGAACCTGTCTTAAACAGGGAAAAACATAAAATCACGGTATATGCCGCCACCGACCAGAGTGCCGTATGCAGGTTGTCGGCTACTGCCACCCCTGCCACCAGCACCGCATAGATTGCGACGCACACCATCATAAAAAATCCCTGAAATGCCAATGCACAAAGTCCCTTAAAATAATTGGTTCCTATCGTTCCCCACTCCCGGTTGGTTACGGTTGCACAGGGAACGGGTGCTACTGATACATAAAGGTATATTTCAATCATTCGCCCATATAAAATGACGGTGATGAGGACGGACATGATTTTCATACATAAACTGACGATCATGGTCTCCATCCCCAGTCCTAACAGCTCGCCTATGCTCATCTCCGAAAACTGGTCATTGAACATCGTCTGCAGCGTGTCTGTCACATCAATGCTGGTTTCCCCGCTGATTGCTGCCGCTGCGGAATTGACGATGTGGCTTCCCACATCAAAGACCGCCATGACAATATCAAAGGTCTTGCTTAAAAGCATGACTGCAATACACGCTTTCATAAAAAAACGGATAAAGATCGCTGTATTGAAGTCATGCAGGTTATTCTTGTCAATGACCATAGAAATAAGCTCGTAGACGAGTACAAAACTGATGATCATGCCCGCTATGGGGATCATCACGTTATCGGACAGGGTTTTTATCATGTCAAAAATACCGGAGTTCCAAGTGCTGGGAGTTTTGCTGACCTCCCCTGCAATCGTGCCTACCTTGTCATTGACATCGGTAAACATGGTTTCAAAGTTTGTCAGCACCCATCCCTGCAACAGTTCCTTTATGAATTCAGTAATCTTATCAATGATCCCGCCCATGAATTATGAGAACAGTGTGGTAAGCTGTGGAATTACCGTCTGTGCCACAATGATGATGCCACCGCCACTCATAAGCTGCTTGATACCCTGCGATTTTGCACCCGGATTAT
>DJNY01000142.1:0-4057 GCA_002441865.1 Lachnospiraceae bacterium UBA6452
TTTCATTTTTTCACACGCCCTTCACTCTTTCTCTCTTTTTTCTATCACACAAAATCAGCTTCTGTCCAGAAGTTCTGTATAGAAATCTGTGTAATCCGTTCTGCCGGCTTTCATGCAGTCGATTGCAGATGACGGATGCAGATTTAATCTGCCTGTCAGGAAGTACGGGATATCATAGCCCCAGACAACTCCCTGCTCTTTCAGTGCTGTCATCTGTGTCTCCACAAATTTCAGTACCGGAAATAAATTGTATTTCGGATTTTTCAAAAAGCCAAGTAACAGTTCCATTGCACAGTTACCTGCGCCGCGTCCCATGGAACTCATTGTAGCATCCAACAGACTCACCCCTCTTGCCATGGATTCGATCGTATTGGCAAATGCAAGCTGCTGGTTGTTATGTGCATGGATTCCGACATATTTGCCTGCTGCATCCATTGCATCCACATATTTATCGGAGAGGGCGCGGATCTGCTCCGGGTAGAGAGAACCATAGCTGTCTACAAGGTAAACGCCATCTACATTGGTCTCTGCCAGCATCTTCAATGCTGTATCCAGATCTGCCTCCTGTGCATTGGAAATCGCCATAATATTGCAGGTAACCTCGTATCCCTTTTCCTTTGCATCCTCGATCATATGGATCGCTGCCGGCATTGTATTGATGTATGTTGCCACTCGTACCATATCGATCACGCTGTCTTTTTTATCAATGATATCCTTTTTGTAATCGCAGCGGCCTACATCTGCCATAACCGAAATCTTCAGATCAGAGTTGTTATCTCCCACGATCGCACGGATATCGTCTTCATCACAGAATTTCCACTTGCCGAATTTATTGACATCGAACATATCCTTAGATGCCTTATAGCCGAATTCCATATAGTCAACGCCTGCTTTTACATTTGTACGATACAGTTCATTTACAAACTCATCTGTAAAATAAAAGCTGTTCACCAGTCCTCCGTCTCTGATTGTTGCATCTAATACCTTGACGTCAGTACGAACTGTCATCAAGTTTCCCTTCTGTGCCATTGTAATCTACTTCCTTTCTTTTCTCTTTCATGCTTCAACGCTTTAAAGCATGTGAGTACATACTAGCACACCTGTCAGAATTCTGCAAGCCTTTTTTCTGCATTTTCCCCTTATCGGTTTCAGAGTTCCGGGTATTTTTCTTTTAAATAGCTGCAATAAGTCTGCACACCTTTTTCGTTCAGGTGATCCGCATCTCCGAAGCAGTCATTCGGATAACAGTAAAAATCCGGGTAAAACAGCACGTCCGGAAACTCCTGCACCAGATTCGCCATATAGCTGCGATAATGGTCTTTCAGCTCCCGTGTAAAGATTTTATAAGAAGTCTCATTGACCGGTGTCTGCTCTAAGATCACCTGTATGTTATTTTCCCTGCACAAAAGAAACATCTGCGTCAGATAGCTTGTGATGATATCGGAAGCACTAAAGTCACTGACCTTTGCTTCTCCGTCCACATCATCCGAATGATCTGCCATTCCGTAATATGTATGTCCACAATCCGCCTCCACCTGCGCATATTTCTGAAGGTTTTCCTGTCTGCGGCCACAGAATACCGCCTTTTTCAAAGCCGTCGCATATTTGTTCGGCATATAAAATTTATATTGCAGATATTCCAGTCTGTAGTGGTCGATCAGAATATGCTCTGTATCCTGAAAACTCTTCGCACGCGTTGCCAGATCGGAAAAGTCCGCACTGCCCAGCGTGTGAAAATAGATACATCTTGTCCACAAGGTATCTACATCCATATAATGCATCGGTGCATACGCGATCACAACCGTCCGGGGCAGGTCACCCGCATGCGTTTCGATATATTCCTTCAGCGCATAATAGCCCTCGATCGGCGTTGTCCCGCCCAGTGCGATATTGTAGCTGCCTTCCCAGAGAAGCGACGGATCCATGCCCGCCTTTGTGCGGGAATCACCAACGATCAGTACCTTTGCAGCAGTACCTGTTTTTCCCTGTACATAATCCTGCTGCTGCCTGTACATCGCATATTCCCCATCCAGATAGTTTTCCGGGAATAGCATGCAATACAGCGGCAGAAGGATAAAGAAAGGAAACAAAAGCAATATTAACTTTTTGACAATACTACCGATTTCTTTCCACATAGTTTCTGTTACCTCAAAATTGGAAATATACAAATTCCTGCGCATTAAACGATGCCAGCAGGATCACAAGAAGCATAAATCCATAATAAAAGCCCCAACGAAGCACCGGCTTCCATGTCTCCGTCTTTCGGATCGGATCTGTATGCAGGCTGCAGGCATCATAAACAGCCAGCAGTAAAAGGGTCACTGTCAGCTCCAATGTGGTCCGCACTGTCAGTCCAAGTCCCGCAAGCCCTGTCTGCAGATAGGACAGCGGATGCCCGATACCGGTCCACATATCCCGCAGGATGTACACTGCCTGTGATACTGAGCCTGCGCGGAAAAATACCCATGCCAGCATCACAAGAAAAAATACCACAATCCTGCTGATGACCAGAACACTCTGCTTCTCCGTTCCCTCTTTGACGCGTCTGATGTGTGCCCGGAACAGCGGAATGCTGTTTTCCAAGATCTGCAGCACACCATGAAGTCCGCCCCAGACAATATAGGTAAAGGCAGCGCCATGCCAGAGTCCGCTTACCAGAAATGTCACAAGGAGATTTGCACAGTGCCGCAGCTTTCCGACTCTGTTACCGCCGAGCGGAATATAGACATAGTCCCGGAACCAGGTGGATAAAGAAATATGCCATCTGCTCCAGAAATCCTTGACAGAGGTTGCAAAATACGGGCTGTTAAAATTCTGCATCAGCCTGATATCAAACAGTTTTGCCGTTCCAATCGCAATATCCGAATATCCCGAAAAATCACAGTATATCTGTATCGTGAAGAAAAAGGCTGCCAGCAGCATGGCAAAACCGGGATAGTCCTGCGGCGCGTCAAAAACCAGATCCACATAAGCTGCAAGATTATCTGCGATCACAAGCTTCTTAAAAAAGCCCCATGCCATCAGTTTCAGTCCATATACCGCATCTTCCCGGTGAAAGGCATGTTTCCCCCTGATCTGCGGCAGTAGATTCGATGTACGCTCAATAGGTCCTGCCACAAGCTGTGGGAAAAAGGAAATAAAAGCAGCATAGGTAAAAAAATTCCGCTCTGCTTCCACCTCCCCCCGGTATACATCGATCACATAGCTGAGTGTCTGGAAGGTATAAAAAGAAATACCCACAGGTAATAAAAGGGTAAGCGTATGTGCCTGCACCGGGAGCGCACATTTTTGGAGAATCCGTACGATCGTCAGATCAAAGAAATTGTAATATTTGAAGAAAAACAAAACACTCATACAGGCTACGATCGTCAGCCATAAAAACAGCTTTTTATGCGCAGGGTATTTTTCAAGCAGCCTTGCACAGCCATAAGACAGCACGGTTGTAAACAGAATGAGTACGACATATTTGACATTCCAGCTCATATAAAAATAGTAGCTGACAATAAGCAGAAAAAAAGAACGGTATTTACTTGGAAGTGCCCAATATAAAAAAAAGACAATCGGAAGAAATATGGCAAACGCCAGTGAATTGAATAACATGTTCTTGTCCTTTGTAAAATACTATATAAAAAAGCAAGCAGGACGATAAGCCGGGTTATGTCATTGAATGATCATCTATCTAGGCCTGCTGTTGCCAGCAGGCTCAAGCAACCTACCTGAAAACGCAACGGGCCGCTGCATCGTTCTCTGCTCGGTCTTGCTTCGGATGGGGTTTACATGTGCCCCTGCTGTTACCAGCAGGGCGGTAGTCTCTTAAGCTGCCTTTCCACCCTTACCGGGAAATCCCGGCGGTATATTTCTGTTGCACTGGCCTTGGAGTCACCTCCACCGGACGTTATCCGGCATCCTGCCCTGTGAAGCCCGGACTTTCCTCGTCTGTCGCCTTTCGGTCTGGCAGCCGCGATCATTTGTCCTACTTGCTTATTTATCACATTAAATCACTTTATTATCCCCAATACGGGATGTGCAGCGATTATAAATCGCCTGCGGCGATGCG
>DJNY01000142.1:4119-11620 GCA_002441865.1 Lachnospiraceae bacterium UBA6452
CCGTCCTTACTACACTGGAAAACAACTGCCGCCCACAAACTCTCTTACGATGGAATTGTTTGGCAGATGCTCCGTACTGACCCCCAGGAAGTATTCGAGGAATTTCAGCAGTCTCTTTGCCTCATAATATTCCGGTTCCTCTTCCGTGATATTGAACAGAAGCGGTTCCGCAAACTGTTTCAGCACTGCCAGTTCATAGATCAGCACACTGTTAAAGAAGGCGTCTGCTTTTTCCTGATATGGGAAAATATTTTCTTCTTCTCCCTTTCTGACACTTGGCCACATCTGGATCGTTCTCTTCGCAGATGCGCCTCTGGTACGTGCATCCCTGACCATACGGCGGATCAGTCTGCCATCTGTCGTCGGGATCCGGTTATGTTCATCTATATTCAGGCTGGTAAGAGCACTGATATAGATCTTATACTTACTGCTGTTCGGCAGAGAATACGACATGGCATCATTCAGTCCGTGGATACCCTCCAGTACAAGGATATCATCCTCTCCCAGCTTCTTTACATTACCTCTGTATTCCCGCATACCGGTTTTGAAATTGAAAGTCGGAAGCTCTACCTCCTTGCCTGCCAGCAGATCACTCATGTCCTTATTGAACTGCTCCACATCAATGGCTTCCAGACATTCAAAATTGTAATCACCATTCTCATCACGCGGTGTCTCAGATCTGTTCTTGAAATAATCATCCAGAGCGATCGGATGCGGCACTAAACCAAGTGTGCGGAGCTGAATGGATAACCGGTGTGAAAATGTCGTCTTTCCGCTGGAAGAAGGGCCTGCGATCATCACAAACTTTACACCATCACGGCTTGCGATATCCTTTGCAATCTCGCCGATCCTGCGCTCCTGCAATGCCTCCTGTACCAGGATCAGATCGTTCAGCTTGCCTTCACAGATCTGGTCATTCAGATCTCCGACCGTATCGATCCCCATCTTTATGCCCCAGTCCGTTGCCTGGGAAAGCGTTGTAAAAAGCTGCTTTCTCGGCTCAAACGGTGAAACGACTTCCGGATCTTCCTTATCCGGCAGATTTAAGATCATACCACTCTCATACGCCTGCAGGGAAAAATGTGGTACATACCCCGCATGTGGCAGCATATAGCCGTAATAATAATCATAATAGCTGCCCATGTTATATACATTGATCGAAGAACTCCGTCTGTAGCGGAACAGCTTCACCTTATCCTCCATATGCATCTGTACAAACAACGCGATTGCTTCATCCTTTGGCATTGCCTGCTTATGGATCGGCTCTGCCTGTTCCACAAGCTCACGCATACGTGTTTCCGCCTTTGCCACGATCGACTCTGTCAGGCTTACACCTCTGACACTGATATAATATCCCTTTCCGATTGAAAATTCCACCTTTATCTGATCCGGATGTACCTCAGGCAGAATGTCATACATGGCACGCATCAGCACCATGGTTGCGGTTCTGACATAAGACTTGTGTCCTGCGTCATCCGCATATGTCAGAAAAGAAATCTCCGTATCACGCTCCGGTGATTTCAAAAGCTCCCGGATCTTTCCGTTTTCGATCACAAGTGCGATCCTTGCAGCATATTTGCTCTGGAAATCCTTTGCAATCTCTTCGTACGTTGTTCCTTCTGCGTATTCATATACCTTACCGTCATATTTGATATGCAGCATTTTGCCACCTCCCGTTGTCTTACAGGATGCGGAACGGATCCGCTTTCCCCTGTGTTATGATCTCAATACCTTCTGTTTCTCTTTTCAGATATTCCTGCAGATACGGCACAAAAATCTTCTCCAGTCCGTAATGTCCTGCATCAATGATCGACAGCCCCTGCTCTACCGCATCAATCCCTTCGTGATGATCGATATCTCCGGTGATCAGCACCTCTGCACCTTTCCCGATCGCAGGTTCGATCATGGATTTACCGGAGCCCGGTGAGATTGCTGCCCTGACAAGCTTCTGGCTGCCCTGCCCGAACACCTTTACCGCCTGCAGATGGAAACGCTCTTTGACATAAGCTGCGCATTCATCAACCGTCATCGGATATGGCAGATCCCCCAATCTTCCAAACCCTTCTTTGGCAATATCATCTTCAAAAGTGATATCCAGTACCTCTCTGTTTTGCAGCTTCAGTTCATCCGCCGCCGCATCTGCCATTCCCATCACATCAAAATTGGTGTGCATGGCATAATAGCATATATCAGCCTGTAAAAGCTTTAAGATCCGCCTGCCAATAAAATCCTCACTGTTTACTTTTTTAATACCTTTAAAAATAAGCGGATGGTGTGTCAGGAGCATATCTGCACCGGCGCTTTCCGCTTCCGCGACCGCCTCTGTCGTTGCATCGACAGCTATGTAGATCTTTTTGATCTCTTTGTCCGTTCTGCCCGCCAAAAGTCCGGGATTATCCCAGCTTTCCGCATAAGAAAGCGGAGACAGTTCTTCCAGTTTCCGTATCACATCTGCACAGTGCATATGACCTCCCGTTTTACCCTATATAAGATCCAGCATGGCTGCTGCCAGATCCAGCATCTTCTTTCTGCCGACCGCCTCATCAGAGCTGCTCTGATGCTGCTCTATTGTTTCCAGTATTTTTGCAAATTTCTGTTGTTCCTTTTGGATATAGCTGACAAGCTGTTCATTTTTCTCTTTCATCAGATAAGGGCCGAATGCATGCATGACCTGTCTTTTTTCCATTGGTAATTTCTCACATGATTCGATAAATGCGATCTGCTCTTTCGCTGCCGTATCTTTTCTGACCGCACGCAGAACCGGATAATACTTTCCCTCTTCCAGCACCATATTCTCTTCTATGATCAAATATGCCTGCTCATACAGAAAAGTTCTCAGTTCTTCCCACTCCGACTGCGGCTGCAGCACAAGCTCCTTTACCGGAAGCCTGTCCAGCTCTCCTAAGATCCTGCGCATCAGGCGTCCGCCCATACCCGCCAGGATCACCGTATCGATCCGATCCTCCGGTGTTACCCCGGCAAGACCGTCTGAAAATCTTGTTTCTATGTACGGCGTAAGCTGTGCCTCTTGGATGTGCTGCTGCGCCCGCGACAAAGGTCCCGGTCTGACATCTGCGGCCAGTACATGATCCGCTTTTTTTGTCTGCACCAGATAAATGGACACAAAGCCATGATCACAGCCGATATCCGCTATCCGCCTGCCTGTTACCATATCCGCCACCGTCTGAAGACGGTCTGATAAACGCACTGCTTCCATCATTAATCCAGATAATCCTTCAGCTTACGGCTTCTGCTCGGATGACGGAGCTTACGCAGTGCTTTTGCTTCGATCTGACGGATCCGCTCTCTTGTGACATTGAACTCACGTCCAACCTCTTCCAGTGTTCTGGCACGTCCGTCGTCCAGACCGAAACGAAGCTTGAGTACCTTCTGCTCACGCTCTGTCAATGTATCAAGCACCTCATTGAGCTGCTCTCTGAGCAGTGTAAACGCTGCTGCATCCGCAGGTACAGGTACATTATCATCCTGGATGAAATCACCAAGATGGGAATCTTCCTCTTCACCGATCGGTGTTTCCAGAGAAACCGGTTCCTGGGAGATCTTTAAGATCTCACGCACACGGTCTACCGGCATATTCATTTCCTTAGCGATCTCTTCCGGCGTAGGTTCACGTCCAAGCTCCTGTAACAGCTGTCTGCTGACTCTGATCAGTTTATTGATCGTTTCCACCATATGCACAGGAATACGGATCGTTCTCGCCTGATCGGCAATGGCTCTTGTGATCGCCTGACGGATCCACCATGTTGCGTACGTAGAAAATTTATACCCTTTCCGGTAATCGAATTTTTCAACTGCCTTGATCAGACCAAGATTACCTTCCTGGATCAGGTCAAGGAACAGCATACCACGTCCCACATAACGCTTTGCGATGCTGACAACCAGGCGGAGGTTAGCCTCTGCTAATTTCTTCTTTGCCTCTTCATCGCCTTCTTCCATCTTCTTGGCAAGTTCGATCTCTTCCTCTGCACTCAGAAGCGGTACCTTACCGATCTCTTTCAGATACATACGGACAGGATCCTCAATGCTGACACCATCCGGAACAGAAAGGTCGATATTCTCTACATCTACCTCATCATCCTCTGCCAGCAGCATTTCTTCATCCGGTTCATCATCATCGGTAATGCGCAGCACATCTACTCCGTTGTGCTCCAGATATTCCACGATCTTGTCAAGCTGATCATCCTCTAAGGAAAGCTCAGCAAAAGAATCCACTACCTGCTGATAATCCAGAACATTTTTCTTTTTCTTGGCAAGTGCCAAAACCTCTTTCAGTTTTTCATCCAGTCTTGCCTGTGTGTTTTCGTCCATCTTTTTTCCATCCTTCCATTTATGTATCTATTTTAACCTTAATCAAAAGAAATATGCGTTTTTTCGAGCTCGTCCAGCTCCTGTCTGCCCGAAATAACACGGGAAAGTGCTTCCATATCGGAACCCGATGCTTTCAGATCGTGTTCGTAGGCATTCCGTTTTACCTTGACAACAATATCATGGAATGCTTTTTCTCTTTCCTGCAGCTGTGACTGCGACTCCGTATCCTGCTGCATATAGGGCAGCTTCGTATTAAACAAAGATGCCGCCTCACGCTGTTCCTCTTCCTGCGAGAACCGGCTGATGATCGCCGCCGGATTCGGTTTTCCCTCTTCCAGTTTCGGGAACAGTTCCAGGGCAACCTGCCTGTACAATTCGTTTGTAAAGGAAAGCGGCGTGATATATTTTTTGATCTTTTTATACAGATGCGGTTCTTCCACCAGCCATGTCAGAAGCAGCTTCTGTACATTTTCCTGCTGTTCCTTGGGCGTATTCTTCTGCTGCACCGGCTGTTTCGGCCGTATGACCTCAGCCGCCATGCCCATTTTTGCCGCATATCCCGTTACAAGCTTTTTCAGGCTTTCCATGCTGATATTATACTTCTCTGCCACAGCTTCCGTGTAGTTTTCTCTTTCCACTTCCTCGGAAAAGCCGCACAGCTTCTTTGCGATCTCATTGTAAAATTTCGTCTTTGCTTCCGGATCGGAAAGATCGTACTGCTTCTGCATCATCCGCAGCTCGAAGAAAAAGGTGTTTTCCGCCTGCGATAGACGCTTTGCAAATTCTTCCCGCCCCAGATTTTTCATAAACTCATCCGGATCCTTATACGGCTCCAGATTCAGCACCTTACCGGTCAGACCTGCCTCCTTTAAGATACCGATCGCACGCAGTGCCGCTTTCACACCCGCTCCGTCACTGTCATATGACAAAATGACGTTTTCCGTATATCGCCTGAGCAGATTTGCCTGTCCACTTGTAAACGCCGTTCCCAGCGAAGCTACCGCCTGTGTAAAGCCTGCCTGATGCATGGCTATGACATCCATATAGCCTTCACACAGAATGATATTATCCTGTCTTGCCGTTCTGGCAAAATTCAGGCCGTACAGATTCCGGCTCTTGTCAAATACCGGTGTCTCCGGTGAGTTTAAATACTTGGGCTCTCCTTCTCCCATCACACGGCCGCCAAAGCCGATCACACGATGGTTGACATCCTGGATTGGAAACATCACCCGGTTCCAGAATTTATCACTCATGCCATATTTTTCATTGAATACCGCAACACCCGACTCCCGGATCAGTTCATCCGGATAGCCCTTATGGCGCAGATACTGACAAAGATCATTGCTTGTCTTATTGGAATAGCCCAGACCGAACCGGTTCATCGTCTCATCGCTGAGCTGCCTGCCTTTCAGATAATCCAGGCCCACACGCCCCTGTGGTGCCCGCAGCTGATAATAAAAGTAAGTCGCAGCTTCCTTGTTGATCTGCAGAAGTGTCTTCCTGCGATTTTCCTTTTCTCTTGCCTCTTTGGAATCCTCTATCTCAGGCAGTGCAATCCCTGCCCGGTCTGCCAGCAGCTTGATCGCTTCCGCAAAGGTGTAATTCTCGTAATTCATGATAAAGGTAAATACATTACCGCCTGCTCCGCAGCCGAAGCAGTAATACATCTGTTTCCCGGGATTGACGGAAAAGGAAGCGGACTTCTCATTGTGAAACGGGCACAGTCCGAAATAATTGCCGCCCTTTTTCTTCAGATTCACATAGCCCGAGATAATATCTACAATATCATTTCGTTGTCTGACTTCTTCTACCAGTTCATCAGAATAATACATTTTATCACCAACTTAACCATGCCACGTTTTCGGAATATAGATCTCTTCATATTTTGCGATCGCAAAACGGTCTGTCATGGCTCCTACATAATCACAAACGATCTGTTCCTTCGGGGTTCCGTCGCGGTCCATTAAATTCAGCATATCCCGCGGGATCAGATCCATATTTTTCAAATAATACTCATACAGGGTAATGATGAGATTTTCTGCCTTGCTCTCTTCGCTTTTGGCCACCGGATTCTGGTAAACATTTTCAAACATGAAAGCACGCAGCTCTTTCATCGCATTTGCTACCGGTTCCGACATGATAATATCATCCTTGCCCGCGCTGTTTGTCACGATATCATGGATGAAGTGATCGAGACGCTCTCCGAGCGTATAACCGATCACATCGCCGATGCTCTTTGGCACATCCGCATCCGTCAGGATCCCTGCGCGGATCGCATCGTCCATATCATGATGGATATACGCGATCTTATCCGACATCCGGACGATCTTGCCCTCCAATGTCGATGGCATGCAGCTCGTCTGGTGATTGCGGATCCCATCACGCACCTCATATGTCAGGTTCAATCCCTGTCCGTTCTTTTCCAGCACTTCTACGGTACGAACGCTCTGCTCACTATGTACAAACCCCAGCGGACAGACGCTGTTCAGTGCTCTCTCCCCTGCATGACCGAATGGCGTATGCCCCAGATCATGCCCAAGTGCGATCGCCTCTACCAGATCTTCATTCAGCCGAAGTGCTTTTGCGATCGTTCGTGCATTCTGGGAAACCTCCAGCGTATGCGTCATACGTGTCCGGTAATGATCTCCTTCCGGTGTCAGGAATACCTGCGTCTTATCTTTCAGACGCCTGAATGACTTGGAATGCAGAATCCTGTCTCTGTCCCTTTGAAAAACAGGACGGATATCACACTGCTTTTCCTCCCGGTCCCTGCCTTTTGAATTTTTACTCAGGCAGGCATACGGACTCAGATTAGTACATTCCATTTGTTCCAGATTTTCTCTGATCGTCATATAGATTCTCTTCCTCCAAAGACACTTGACTGCTCCCTATTTATATTTTTCTGCACATTTCGCGGGATTCCTTTTTTCTTATGCGAATTTTGTGATTTCCTTTTCTTCTTCGCGCAGATATGTATCCTTGCAGCGTATAATTTCCCGCTCCGCGAGGTGCACATCTATCGCTGTATAGGGAATGCCAAAGGAATTTCCGATACAGCAAGAAAAAACCTCAGCAGAATCTGCTGAGGTCTGGTATGCAGGAGATGGGACTTGAACCCACACGATATTGCTACCACAGGCACCTGAAGCCTGCGCGTCTGCCAATTCCGCCA
>DJNY01000006.1 GCA_002441865.1 Lachnospiraceae bacterium UBA6452
GATCCTGTATACGGATATTCCGGTGTTTTCTCTGCCTCAGACGGTACAGGAAGAAGTCATGGACGGGAAATATATCCAGACAGAGGAAGAACTCTATAATCTGCTGGAATCGTATTCCAGTTAATGTGTTTTCATAAGAAAATAAGCAGGAACCTTTGTCGGAATCTGGTAAAACGGATGGGGCAGAAATGAATAACAGACAGGATGAAAATAGAATTTTGGGAACAGGCTGAAATATGAGAAAAAAAGTTGGCATTATCGGTGGTGGTGCATCGGGCATGATGGCGGCAATTACAGCGGCAGAGCATGCAGATGTGACACTGCTGGAACACACCGCACGGATCGGAAAAAAAATATTGTCTACCGGAAACGGTAAGTGCAATTATACAAACAGAAAACTGTCGAAGGATGATTATTACTGCGATCATCCTTCTTTTGTGGCGCATGCGCTTTCGCAGTTTGATGATCAGGCTGCAAGTGCTTTTTTTGCAAGGCATGGGATGCTGACAAGTGAAAAAAGAGATGGGTATTGCTATCCCTATACCGGACAGGCTGCAACTGTTTTGAATGTACTGCGTCTGCTGCTGGAAGAAAAGGGTGTGACCGTAAAAACAGAACAGGAAATAGAAGGTGTCACAGCCGGGCAGGATGGTTTTGTGGTTAAGACGAAGACGGATCGTTACCGGTTTGATAAGCTGATCCTTGCCTGCGGCGGAAATGCTGCACCGCAGACAGGATCGGACGGAAGCGGTTATGCACTTGCAAAAGGTCTGGGTCATACACTACGCAGGCCGTATCCGGCGCTGACATATTTGCTGACAAAGGATCCGGCATGTAGGGAACTGGCGGGTGTCAGGGCAAATGCCGTGCTGACCCTGTATGTGGACGGAGAACAGCTGCAGACCGAAGAAGGAGAGCTGCAGCTCAATAAAGATTCTCTTTCCGGAATTCCGGTCTTTCAGTTAAGCCACAGGGCAATACAGGCGCTGGCGGCGAAAAAGGAGACGACGCTCTCTGTGGATTTTCTGCCACAGCTTGGAGAAGAAGAACTGTTACATATGCTGGCAGAGCTGCAAAGACAGTATGGAAAGCAGACGGTCGAAGAGGTACTGGCACTTTTTCTGCATAAAAAGATCTGTGGTGCGCTGCTGCACAGACTTTCCTTATCCTTCCAGCAGGAGATGCAAACAGTTAGCAGTAAGCAACTTAAAAAGCTGGCAAGGCTATGTAAGGACTTTGTGTTTGAAATGAGTGGCTATCCGGGCTTTGATAAGGCGCAGGTAACAATGGGCGGTATTCCGGTTTCGGAAATAGATGATAGGATGCAGTCCAGAAAAGTAAAGGGGCTTTATTTTGCAGGAGAGATCATCGATGTGGATGGCAGATGCGGCGGCTATAACCTGCAGTGGGCATGGACGAGCGGCTATATTGCAGGGCTGCATTGCAGTGATTAAGAAAATAGAAAGACAGAAAGGGAAGATCGTAAGATGATCAGGATCAACCAATGTAAAGTAGGTGTCCCCTATACCATGCAGGATGTGGAAAAGAAAGTTTGTCAGATCCTGCATTGCATGAGTGAGGACATACAAAAAATACATATTGTGAAAGAATCTCTGGATGCCAGAAAAAAGCCCGCGCTTTTTTACTCATTGGTTCTGGACGTGGCCTGCCGGGCAGAAGAAAAGCTGCTTCGGAATGCAAAAAGCAAGGATGTGCAGCCTGCACCGGAGAAAAAATACCGGTTTCCGGTAACTGCGGGATTTACCTGCCCGGACAGACCGGTCATTATCGGTGCAGGTCCTGCAGGACTGGTGTGCGCCTACTATCTGGCAGAAGCAGGTCTTCGGCCTATTGTATTGGAACGTGGCAGATGCGTGGAGCGGCGAAAGGCAGATATTGACAAATTCTGGGAAACGGGTGTTTTAGATACTGCGTCCAATGTGCAGTTTGGAGAAGGCGGTGCAGGTACTTTTTCAGACGGAAAGCTGAATACACTGATCAAGGACAAATACGGCCGCTGCAGGGAAGTGCTTTCCTTATTTGTAAAAATGGGAGCACCCGCAGATATTTTATATAAGCAGAAGCCCCACGTCGGAACCGATCTTCTGATGGGCATGGTAAAGAACCTGCGGCTTGCGATCATCGAACTGGGCGGTGAAGTGCGGTTTGAAAGCAAGGTCACAGGACTGCTGCTATGTAAGCAGCCGGAACAGTCCGGAATAGGAGAGGGCATGCAGGCTGTAAAGGGTGTTGTTGTAAATGGCAATACAGAAATCCTGTCAGATCATATCGTACTGGCAATCGGACACAGTGCAAGGGATACATTTGAGATGCTGGCAGAGACGCCTCTTACAATGCAGCCAAAGGATTTTGCGGTCGGTTACCGCGTGCAGCATTTTCAGGAGCAGATCGACGAAAACCAGTATGGAAAACAGGATGAAGCGTGCAGAAAAGCGCTTGGAGCATCCAGCTATAAGCTGACAGCGCAGACAAAGGAAGGAAGAGGCGTGTATTCCTTCTGTATGTGTCCGGGCGGCTATGTGGTCAATGCCTCCAGTGAGAAGGGACGTCTGGCGGTCAATGGCATGAGCTATCATGACAGAGAAAGCGGTGTTGCCAATGCGGCGATCATTATGACCGTCTCAAAGGAAGATTTCCCGGATCAGAGTCCGCTGGGCGGTGTGGCATTCCAGAGAGCGCTGGAGGAAAGAGCATTTCAGCTTGCGGACGGGAAAATTCCGGTACAGAGCCTCGGAGATTTCAAAAAAAAGGAAGTCTGTGCAGAACAAAATACGGATATAGCAGAACTTCCCATCCGCATCAAAGGACAGTGGGCGTTTGCCAATACGAGAAGCATTTTACCGGAAAAACTCAATGGGGCATTTCTGGAAGGCATGGAACAGTTCGGCAGAAAGATCAGAGGATTTGACGCAGATGATACAATGATTGCAGGGATTGAAAGCAGAACTTCATCGCCGGTAAGGATCGTCCGGGATGAAGAGGGCATATCTTCGCTGATGGGACTGTATCCGTGCGGCGAAGGTGCGGGCTATGCAGGCGGTATTACGAGTGCTGCCATGGATGGGCTTCTGACGGCGGAGCGGATCGCAGTCAGTATGGTCTGATGACAGAATCTTAGTCGTCATGATTTGGCAGATATGATATAGTAGTCGGGAAATGATATAGACAGAAAAAGGAGCAGAAATCAATAAAATGGGAACTTTACGGGAAGAGATCAAGGATAAAAAGAGGATCGTCATCAAGATCGGATCCTCCTCTCTGCAGCATAAGGAGACTGGCGGACTGGATTATACCAAGCTGGATGTTCTGGTACGGGAGCTTTGTAATCTTGCCAATCAGGGCAAGGAAGTGGTACTGGTTTCCAGTGGTGCCATTGCGGTAGGCAAAAGAGCGGTACATATCGGAAAAGAAGACAATCCGATCGCTGTGAAGCAGGCGTGTGCTGCCATCGGGCAGGCACGTCTCATGATGACCTATCAGAAGCTTTTTTCAGAATATAACCATGTGGCAGCACAGATTCTGATGACAAAAAATACGATTGCAGAGCCATTGAACCGTTTCAATGCCAAAAACACATTTTCAGAGCTTTTAAAGCTGGGCGCGATTCCGATCGTCAATGAAAACGATACGGTTTCTACCTTTGAAATTGAGTTCGGTGATAATGACACGTTGTCTGCTATTGTAGCAGCACTGATCGACGCAGATCTTCTGATCCTGCTTTCCGATATTGATGGCTTATATACAGATGATCCGAATAAAAATCCGGATGCAGAATTTATCAGTGTTGTGGATCAGCTGGACGATTCCATTATGGGAATGGGAAAAGGAACAAGCTCAAGTGTCGGAACCGGCGGTATGGGCACGAAGCTTTCCGCAGCCAGGATCGCAACCAGCTCCGGCGCAGATATGATCATCGCCAA
>DJNY01000148.1:0-13559 GCA_002441865.1 Lachnospiraceae bacterium UBA6452
CATTATTTAAATCAAGTGTCGTCACCTGGAACATTTCTCCCGCACCTTCACAGTCGCTTCCTGTGATGAGTGGTGTATGCACATAAACAAAACCGCGCTCCTGGAAGAACTTGTGGATCGCATATGCGATCAGCGAACGGACACGGAATACCGCTTCAAATGTATTGGTGCGAGGACGCAGATGAGAGATCGTACGCAGATATTCAAAGGTATGTCTCTTTTTCTGCAGTGGGTAATCCGGCGCGGACTGTCCCTCGATCACAACCTCTGTTGCCTGGATCTCAAACGGCTGTTTCGCCTGTGGCGTCGGTGTTACAACCCCCTTTACGATCAGGGCAGCGCCCACATTCAGCTTGCTGATCGCCTCAAAATTGGAAAGCTGGTCGGAATATACAACCTGCAGTGGCTCAAAAAAAGTACCGTCATTGATCACAAGAAAGCCAAAGCTCTTGCTGTCACGCTTGCTTCTCAGCCATCCGCCGATCGTGACTTCCTTTTCCAGATATTCCTTCTGCTCCCGGTATAAATCTCTGATATTTACTAAATCCATGATAGTTTGCTCCTTATATCTTTTCCTGTAAGATCTATGATCCTATATCTGCGCATCCGACATAACACCTTTTTTACTGTACAGACCACAAACATATTAATCTTACTCCATTTCAGCCGCGTTCGCAATAGCATAACGCACCTTTCGTATGCCATATTGCCCGCAATGATCTCTACAGTGTTTTAAGCCACTCCGTAAACACCGGCTGGATCAGCTTATAAAAATGATTGCCGTTTTCCTGCTTGAACGTTTTGACAAGTGCCATGTTCAGTGTCTGTTTATCCTGTGCCTGCAGCATACAGCCGTAGATCTGTCTGTATACACCCGCATGCAGTTTTTCTCCCTTCAGCTTCTGGCGCACTTTCTTCTTCACAGATTCCGGTACATTCGTGCGGACAGGTTTTTCCGGTGCGGCACTTGCCTGCGTGATTTCATTCTCCGTTTTCCGGTTACGCTCCGGTCTTGCTTTTGGTTGTCCAGAGCTAACTTCCAGATCCGGCTGTTCTGCGGCATCTACATCATGCGCAGGTACTGTCACCTGTTCCTTTTGTACAGATGCTGCCACATTTTTGTCTGCAGTATTGTTATCTGCTGCGGTTTTATCTGCCACGTTGTCCGGAATATGCGATACCACCGCATCTGTATTCTGTACTGCTTGTTTCTCGTCCGGTGCCGTCTGATTTTCTCCCTGTACCGTCTGACTGTCTCCCCCGGCTGCCTGATTATCGGGCTGCGCTGTCTGGTTCTTTCCGCCAGCCGTTCTGGAAACCTGCTTCGTTGCCTTAACAGTTACCTTCTGCTTACCTGCTGCCTTTCCCGCCGCAGTCTTTGCAGCTGTTTTCTGTCCCGCAATGTTTTCCTTTCTGACGATGCGGATGCCCCACTTTTTCCAGAAGTCGATCACACTGTCATAACCGCTGTCCTTGCTGATCACGTAATATTCCTTTACATCGGTCTGTCCGACCAGATAGCCCAGATATGTGGTCAGCTGGAAATCCAGATAGTTTTTTGCCGTTTTTGTCGTTTTAATATACTTTACCTGTGAAGCTGCCTGACAGATCTTCACATGCTCGTCAAACGGAACCGCCCCTGTTTTTGGTCCATAAAAAATAATGATCAGATCATCCTCTTTCAGCTGTTCGATCCCGAGCAGTCCCTTGACGCCTGTATTTTCATAATCAATTAAATAGGTTGCCATATTATTCTCCTGTTTTCAGTTCATAAGTCCGTTCAAATACTTCCCGGCGGATAATGTACATATCCTGCAGATCATCCATGCGGATCGCCAGATAATCTCCCGCCTTGCCAATAAAATAATCCTCTCTTCCCTTTCCGAATACCTTTGTCCGTACCTGCAGCTGTTTTGCGTAGATCCCGCCCGGCTTTGGCACGCACAGATACGCCAGCTCATCGATCGTTTTGTATTCTCCCGTCTGCGGAAGTTCCACCGCCGGAATAAAGTCCAGAATCTGCGAGAAAATATCAAGCCGGTCATCGCTTTTCTCATAACTGCTTTCAAACTTCTGTCTGGTGATCTCATACACTTCACCGAGACAGCCGATCATGATCAGCAGATCCGCATCCGCATGTATGATGAGTCCGGTATCATTTTCCAGTGTCTTGATACAGATCTCTTCTCCCGGCTTTGCAATATCCAGCGTATCGACAACTGCCCATGGTATCTGCTTCTTGCAGTAAATGGGAAGCTGTCTGATCTGCGCTTCCCGGCTGACAGCCGCTTTGTCCGCATAGATAACCTCTGTTCCGGTAAAGTACGCATCTGTCTGCTCCATGAAATAAGACAGCAGATCTGTTGTTCCCTGTTCCGTCATGCTCACGTCCAGAATGACCTGTGACATTTCTCCCTCTGCATATACCGCATCTCCACGCAGCATTCCGTAATCCGCAAACAAAGCATCCAGAAATTCCAGAGCCCTGATCTGCTCTGCCCGGCTCATGCACCACACATGCACACAGTCGGTCAGCCTGCTCACGATCAGAAGTATCTTCCGGTCAAACGTCCGCAGCAGTTCTTCCATCTGCTCCCGGTCCCACTGGAATCCTCTGATCGCATCCACGATCATAACACTGTTTTCCGCTTCCTGATAGATACGGTTAATACCACTTAATGATACGCTTTCCTGTACCAGTACATATTTTCCCATACCACATCTCATCCTTTATCTGCTTTGTTTTTTACGAGCTGCAGGAAATCTTTGGAAAGAAACGTGAAATGCAGTCTGTATCTGTTTCCTTCTGCTTCCATGATCTTGGCATATGCATTTTCCTGTGTATCCAGTACCAGTTCCACATCCGTAAAAACATCGGGATATTCCCTGTTTTCCTGTGGCAGGATCTGTAATATGATCTCTTTTTCGGAAATGGCATGTACACTTGCCTGGATCGCACTGCCCAGGATCTGCTTGTCCAGCAGCACATACATACTGAGTGTGCATCTGTCCTCCAGAATCGTCATCGGTGCTTCCTGTTCCTGCAGCAGGCTGCATCCGTAAGTACCTGCAATGCCTGTGATCTCACAGACCGGTATTTTTTCACGGATTCCTTTCATGGCAATCCCAAAGCTGCGACGGAAAGTAACGATCTGTTCGATCGGTCTGAGTGTTTCCATGGTTGCCAGGATCTGCCCGCCAACACTGTAGCTTTCCACACGGGAGCACAGATTGACTGCCTGTCCGATCACATTATAGCGCATCAGACTTTCCGAACCGATATTGCCAATGAACACTTCCCCAGCGTGAATACCGATTCCCATTTCGATCGCCGGATATCCCTTTTCCTGATTAAAGGCGTTGACATCCCGCATTTTGTTCTGCATACAGACTGCCGCCGCAACAGCATCCGCCTGCGGGCATTCCGAAGCCAGCGGTGCACCGAACACTGCCAGAATGGCATCTCCGATAAACTCAATGACAGTTCCCCGATAGTGCTGGATCACCTCTGTCATTTCCCCCAGAAAACGATTGATCATTTCAATGACAACTTCCGCAGGCAGTCTGTCCGACAAAGAAGTAAAACCGCGCAGATCCGCCATCATAACGGTCAGATACCGCTTCTGCCCGCCAATGGCAGCGCCTTCCGGATGTTCCAGGATCACCTGCACCACTTCATCTGAAAAATATTTACCGAATACCTGGTGCAGAAGCTCATTTCTGGCTGCAAGCTGTTCATTCAGCCGCTTGATCTCTTTTGCTGTTGCAAGCTCTGCTGCCTGCTTCTGCAAAAGTTTCTCATAGTTTCTCGTCATTTCATGCTGCCACGCCGCCTTTTCCATACGGAGCAGCGCCGCATCGGAAAAAGGAAGCACCAGAACAACCGTGCCACCCAGCTCATAGCATTCTTCATCCGTTTCCTGTGTTCTGCTCTCACAAAGGAAAAAGACCGGAATACCTGCAAAAGCAGGATTGTTTTTGATATGGGAAAGCGTTGTAAAGCCGTTTTTTTTGCCATCTTCATAATCTACCAGAAGAAGAGACGGCATTTCCACAGTGTCTTCTCCGCCAAGATGTGCCATTGCTTTTTCAACCGCCGCATCGGAAAACAGGCAGACCGCACGCATGCCTCCGCCCTGATTGATCTGCCTCTGTACCTGTACCAAAACTGTTCTGTTGCCGGACAATACCCAGATATTTTTCTTCATTACCCTCTTCTCTCCGGTGATCCGAAATAACGATATTTCTGATCGGTGCTTTTCTCTGTTTTCTGCTTTTCCTTGCACGCCTCACATAAATGCCCGGAACGGATTGGCGTTCCGCATTTCTCACATTTCAGCCGGAACGGTGATCCCAGCGGTACTTCCAGCCTGTCATCCCAGAGGAAATATTCGATCGTTTTCCGCGGAATACCTGTTTCCTTTGCGATCGTTGTGATCTGGCTCGGCCCGTTCTCATCCAGAAAATTACGGATCGTCTGATAGGTGTCATAGCAGTATTTTCCGCATTTTTTACATTTATAAGTACCACGCGATACCATGGTAAGTTCTCCTCCACAGTTTTCGCATACCACAGGCGTCTTATTCATTTTCAATGCGTTCCCCCGCATTGCCTGTTTCAGATGCGGTGCAAGCCCTTCCTGCACCGGTTTTTTCTGTCTGCCGGCAGATCCCTTGATCTCCTGTTTTTCCGGCTTATCTGTCTTCTTTTGTTCTGCCGCCACATCTGCCTGACGGGCTAACAGGGTATTCAGCCGCTCTCTTGTCATTTTGAGTGCCTGCTGCGGATTTTCCGCATAAGAGATCGTCTGCACATTGTTCAGATAAAAGCGGAACATATCGCTCAGGTCATCTTCCGTCAGCTTCAGCGGAACGATCGTCTTTCTGTCATTGATCGCACAGTCGATCTCCTTTTCCACCCAGATCGATTCCTGGGAATAGGGAGAGATCACAAGCAGAAATACCTGACACTCCGCGATCGCCCGCGGGATCTCACGGGCATAATTAGAACCTGCCGGGATCATCTCCGGTGCTTTCCAATAACTGATACCAGCTTCCTGCAGCATTGCCACAAGCTCATCTACTATTTTACTGTCTTTGGAACTGTAACTGATAAAAACCGATTCCTTCACTTCCCAAAGCCTCCGATCAAACTACTTTATTTCTTCCTGTCTTTTTTGCCTCATACAGCTTTTCATCCGCACGTCTGACATTTTCTTCCACAGAGAGCGCCTCATCGATCTCTTCCACGCCGAATGACATGGTCACACGGATCTCCCGCCCTTCATAATGGCAGACCTCCTGCAGCATTTTCCGGCGGATCTCCTCTGCCACTTCTCTTGCCTGCTGACGGTTTTTCCCGCATAAAAGCAGGATAAATTCTTCACCGCCCCAGCGGACAGTCTCATCATCCAGTCCGACACTTTTCTTTAATACCTCTGCCACATGCCCAAGTACCGCATCTCCCGCATTATGGCCATAGGTATCGTTTACCTTTTTAAAATAATCGATATCTCCCATGACAATGGAATAGGTCTTCTTCTGTCCGGACAGGATCCGCGTATGGAATGCCTCATACAGACCGCTTCTGTTTTTCAGCCCGGTAAGCTGGTCGAAAAAGGCCTTATTGTGCAGCAGATACGATTCGAGTGTCTTGGCGCCGAAAACAGCAACAAGCGATAATCTCCTGACGTCCTTCTCATCAAAGGCGCAGTCGCCGTTCTCTCCCTGCTTGTTGAGTGCCTGATAAGCACCCAGCATTTCGCCGTGCTCACTTGTCACGGGAATACACAAAATGGATTTTGTCCGATAGCCCGTTTCCATATCGACCGCCGGATTAAAACGGGAGTCCTCATAAGGCTCATTCAGCACGACCGGGCGGTTTTCCTGCATTGTCACACCGACGATCCCCGTGTTTTCCGGTACAACGATCCGCTCATTTCCGACTGCAGCAAGCGTCCAGTACTGATGTGACTTCCGGTCCCAGAACCAGAAAGAGGCTCTGTCCGACTGCACGAGGGTACGTCCCAGATTGGTGAGGATCTCAATCGTACTTGTAAAATCTCTTTTTTCAAAAAGCTGGTTCATATAGTAAAAGATGCTTTCCAATAGTGCATCTGCATTCTGATTCTTCATATTATTTCACTCCAAGCTGTATCAGATAATCAAGGGACTGCTTCTGCCAGTCCGGTCTGGTTGTCTCTACAAGCACAGTCAGACTGCTGAAATATTTTTCATAAAATCCCGCAAACTTTTTCCAGTCTGTCACACCACTGCCAACGGCAAGATGCAGATCATGTTTTCCGTCATGATCGTTGATATGTACGTGTCTGACATACGGTGCCAGCATCTCCACCCAGGTATCGATCTTTGTCTGGGAAAGGGACGCATGCGCATAATCCAGACAGACGCCGTAATTCGGATACTTATATAGTCGTTCAGAAAGCATCCGCAGCATGTCCGGGCTGTCATCAAACATATTTTCCATGTAGATTGACAGATGCGGGAACTGCAAAAGCAGCTTTTCCACAAAATCACCTGTCATGGAAACTGCATTCTGTATGTAAGACGGGTCATTTAAAAACGGATTGATATTGGTATGGAATACCACACCTGCCACCCTTCCTCTTTCTGCCTGCTGCATACTCTGCAGCATCCGCAGCTCGGAAACCTCTCTGATCTTCGGATCCGCGCTGAATACCGTCACATCCAGAAAGGCCCCGTGCATCGTGCAGACCGCCGGCCGCCCGCAGGCACCGTACTGCTGCCAGATTCCGTCAAGGCGCTCTGTATCAGACAATACAGCCGGATCATAAAAGTCATTATATTCAAAACCAACCTGGTAAGACTGTGCGATCTGACAATAGTCAGCCAGCCGGTCCACCTTTGATACGATCAAAAACTGCCCCATATTCTTCCCTTTCTACCCGTCAAAAAGTCCGAAATATATCAAAACCCAGTATACCACCTTACACGCGCACGCACAAGATAAGTGCACGAAAAAGGAGCTTTGCCGGTACATTTATCTGTCCGGCAAAACTCCTTGTCAGTGATTGTTTATTCTGTTTTTTCCCGATCAGAGTTTCGTATGAAACCGGTTCAGGAATTCTTTTGTCTGTTCCTGCTTTGCATGCTCGAAAATATCACTGCTTGAACCCTCTTCCACGATCACGCCGTCTGCCATAAAGATAACCTTATCGGAAACCTCTTTGGCAAATGCCATTTCGTGTGTGACAACAAGCATTGTCATGCCTTCTTTTGCAAGTGTGGACATAACGGAAAGCACTTCTCCGACCATCTGTGGGTCAAGTGCACTCGTCGGCTCATCAAATAAGAGCACCTCCGGTTCCATGGCAAGCGCACGCGCTATGGCAACACGCTGCTTCTGTCCCCCCGATAACTGGCGTGGCTTGGCATTGATATACTGCTCCATGCCCACCTTCTCCAGAAATCTGAGTGCAAGCTCTCTGGCTTCCTTTTTGCTCTTTTTTGCGACGGTAACAGGACCTGTCATGCAGTTCTCCAGCACTGTCATATTGGCAAACAGATTAAAATTCTGAAAAACCATTCCCACATGTTCTCTGTAAGACGGAATGTTCATTTTTGCATCTGTAATATCTTTTCCATGGTAATAAATATTGCCGCCTGTCGGTGTCTCCAGCAGGTTGACACAGCGAAGCAGCGTAGATTTCCCGGATCCGGAGGGTCCAATGATGGAAATTGCCTCTCCTTTGTTGACCGTGAAATCGATATCCCGCAAAACCTCATGTGTTCCGAAGGACTTTTCCAGATGAGAGATCTGCAACACTTTTTCTGTATCCATTATGCTCTCCCCCTTCCTGAAACACGCATCTGATTTCCGATATCCATAACATCAACCAGCTCGTAATTGTCATCTCCATCCAGCTTTCTTTCCCAGAGAGCCAGCAGCCTTGAAGAAACAAGTGTCATTGTCAGATAAATACACATGACGATCGTTGCGGATTCAAAATAGGTGTACAGAGCACCTGCCACGCTTTTATGAACAAAGAACAGATCCACAATACTGATGACTGACAGGACAGAAGTGTCCTTGATGTTGATGATAAAGTTATTGCCGATCTGCGGAATGATATTACGGAACGCCTGCGGCAGGATGACCTTGAGCATTGCCTGCACATGTGTCATACCGATCGCCTTTGCCCCTTCCATCTGACCCGGATCAACAGAGATGATACCGCCTCTGACAGATTCCGCCATATAAGCACCGGTATTGATGGAAACAACCAGAAATGCCGCCTGCCACATACCGAGCTGGATATTACACATCTGTGACAATCCAAAGTAAATGAAGACTGCCTGTACGATCATTGGTGTACCACGGAAGATCTCCACATAGGCTTTCAGGATCACCTTGACAAGTCCCAGCAGAAACCTCTTGCCGATCCCATCCCTTTTTTTATCTACCGGTATCGTCTGTACAATACCGACCGCAAAACCGATCACACAGCCGATTGCCGTGGAAACAAGTGCGATGAGAAGCGTTGTGCCCGCTCCTTTCAAATAGGAGATGCCATAGTTTTGCAAAATATAAACAATACGTTCAAAAAAGTTCATTTCGGAAATCATTGTATTACTCCTTTAGGAAGTCCTCCCCATATATCCGGATAAAAATTCCTGTTTTATTCAGATAATGGCTGGACAGAAATTGCCTCGTTCATCATGGCATCAAAATCATCTGTTGTCATCGTGGAAAGAACAGAGTTGATACCATCTAAAAGTTCTGTATTTCCTTTCTTTACGGAAATACCGATGTTGATCTCCTCATCGGAAACCTGGAAATTGTCATCGGAATCCGTGAAATCAAGAAGCTTCAGATCCGGATAAGCAACAACTGCTGCCTTTGCAGTCGGCATATCTGTTACTACAAGGTCTGTACGTGCGCTTTCCAGTGCAACCAGCATCGCCGGAGCAGATTCCTGTGCAGGCTGGATATTGGCATCCTTGATCTGTGGCAGGCAGACATCATACCATACTGTACCGAGCTGTGAAGTACAGGTTGCGCCTGCAAGATCTGCAACGCCCTTGGCATCCGCATACTGTCCGTCACTCTTTACAAGTCCGACAATGGAAGCATAGTAATAAGGCTGTGAGAAATCTACCATCTGCAAACGTTCTGACGTAATAGACTGTCCTGCGATGACACAGTCAACTGTTCCGGACTGTACAGCCGGTACTAAAGAATCCCAGTCCAGTTTGACAATCTGAAGCTCATAACCAAGTGCATCTGCAATTTTCTTTGCCATCATGACATCGTAGCCATAAGCATAATCAGAGCTGTCATTGATCTTTACAGCACCGTTGGAATCATCTGCCTGTGTCCAGTTATACGGTGCATACCCACATTCCATTGCTACCTTTAAAACTTTCTTTTCTGCGCTGCTGCCTTCTGCAGTATCTGTAGCTGCATCCGTTGCTGCATCTGTGCTTTCTGCTGCTGCGCCCGTATCTGCCTCCCTGCTGCTTCCGCAGGCTGTCAGCATTGCTGCTGTCATAACAGCCAATAATAAACCAAGTACTTTCTTTTTCATAATTTTCCTCCTTCTTGCGCAAATCTGTATCCAAATGAACTCACTACCCGAAAATCATGCTGCTTTCGCAGCATCCTCACTACAAAGAAAGAGGAAACTCCCCCCAGGGGAATTTCCTCTTTGAAATTCATTTCATATCTTATGCGCTTTTGTTTCCATAGTGTATCATATATTGTCTGAAAATACAAGCCTCTTACATCCATCTTTTCAGTACTTCGCAAAGCTTGTTCATATCCAGTGGTTTTGCTACATGCTCGTTCATACCCGCAGCCTTTGCCATGACCACGTCTTCGGTAAAAGCATTCGCCGTCATGGCAATGATCGGAAGCTTTCCGGTCCATTCCCTTTCCATCGCACGGATCGCAGTTGCCGCCTGATATCCGTTGATCTTTGGCATCTGGATATCCATGAATACAAGGGAGTAGTAACCATCCTCCACTTTTTCTATTCTTGTGATCGCTTCCTGCCCGTCCACCACCGTTTCCACCGTTGCACCGGTCATCTCAATGATCTCTTTTGCGATTTCACTGTTCAGCTCGTTATCCTCAACCAGCAGAATTCTTTTTCCCGTATAATTGCTCTTGCGGATCCCATCCAGATAAGTATCTGCCCTCTGGTGTGTTCCCCGTACAATATCATGCAGTGCTCTGGAGATCTTCGATTTAAACATCGGCTTCGTGATAAAGGCATCCACACCTGCTGCCTTCGCCTCTTCCTCGATCTCTGCATAATCATAAGCGGACATTACAATGATCGTGACCTCATGTCCGACGATCTTCCGGATCCGTCTGGTTGCTTCAATGCCGTCCATGCCCGGCATCTGCCAGTCCATAATGATCGCAAAATAATCGTTCATATATGCATGGCGTTCCTTTACCCTTTCGATCGCCCGAATACCGGAATCCACCCATTCCCCTTTGATCCCGATATCCTGCAGGATGGCAACGGTTCCTTCACAGCAGACATGGTCATCGTCTACCACAAGCACGGGAAGATCCGTCAGTTCCTTGATTTTTTCGTTTTGTTCTTCCTGTAGTTTCAGGAAAATATCGACAATAAAGCGGCTTCCTTTCCCCAGTTTACTTTCCACCTTGATATGCCCGCCCATCATCGACACGATATTTTGGGTGATTGCCATCCCCAGACCCGTTCCCTGGATCCGGGAAGTCCTCTTATCATCCACTCTTGTAAACGGTTCAAATATGACTTTCAAAAAGTCCTCGCTCATACCAATCCCGTTATCTTCCACAATAAACTCATAACAGCCGATATCCTTATGTCCCGTCTGCTTTTCTTCAATCGAAAAGAGGATCTTTCCACCATCCGGCGTGTACTTAATGGCGTTACTCATGATATTCGTAAATACCTGCTGGATCCGCAGACTGTCTCCACGTACATTTTCATGCTCGATCCGGCGAAGATGCATCTCAAACTGGTGATGATGTGCTGTCAGGGAATCTTTCACCATGGCGATCAGATTGTCAGTCAGCTCAGACAGATTAAATTCTTCCTCCGTCAGAGAAACATTGCCACTCTCTATCCTGCTCATATCAAGTACTTCATTGATCAGCCCCAGCAAATGTCTGCTGGACTGCGTGATCGTGGAAAGACAGTCTATCACCTTTTCTTTCTGATCGATATTGGCGCCCGCAATGGCAGTCATACCGACAATGGCATTCATTGGCGTCCTGATATCATGGGACATATTTGCCAGGAACTCCGTCTTTGCCCTGCTGGCTTTTGTTGCTGCATCAAATGCATCCTTCAGTGCCTGTCTGGATTTGATCTCCGCCTCTTTTTCCGCCGTGATATCCCGGGCTACCAGAAGCACATGCGTCAGACGTCCATCCTTCCATGCATGTGGAAGCACTATCATCCGTTTATACTTATTCTCCCTTGGCATACTGTATTCAAACTGGATCACATCATTCGTTGTTTTCAGCTCACTTTGTAAGTTAGCCACAGACAAATAATCTTCCAGTCTTTCGTCCGCAGCCTGCGGAATACAGTATTCTGCCATATGACTGACCCAGTTAGTATATCCACCGTTCTTTTCAAAAATGGTCTCTGCATGCTCCATTTCATAATACTGGTAGGTATCCGTATCCAGATTACAGATCACAAAACGGTTCACCAGCCGGATCAGGGACTGGATGACCTGATCCATTTCTTCATTTTTTGCCCGCAGGCTGTAGTAGTTCTGTCTCTCTATCTCTGCCTGCTTCTCTGCATTGATATTGACGAAAATGCCAATAATTCTGCGGGCACTGCCATCAATACGCCTGCTGACTTCTGCGTTGGCACGGAACCATTCATAGCTTCCGTCCCGCATTTTCATACGATATTCCACATTATATTTATTAAAGCCGGTCTTATCCTCAAGTGCCAGCATCAGCGCATGTAATGTATGTTCCTTATCATCCGGATGCAGAAGATCAGACCATGAAGACAGTTTATTCGGGAAATCGATCACACTGTGATAGCCAAGCATCTCCCGGAACCGTCGTCCCCATACAACCCTTGTGATCTCACTGTTTTCATCACAGTCAAAATACCAGGAACCGGACTTGATCACGCTGTTTACCAGTGTCATGTTGTAGCTTTCCCAGTTCAGCCTGACTGCAAGCACCCAGATCGGTCTGCCGTCTGTGTCAACAGAATCCTCCTTGTAGAGCTGCATATCCAGAAGATTGCCATCCTTCGTGATCATACGACATTCTCCGCGTTCCTGCACCTGTATAAAACGTGCAAGAGAAAACAACGCTCTGTCCTCTTCAAAGATCAGCTCTAATAATGAACCACCTGTTTTTTCCATCATTTCCTCAAATTCATAATTCAGGTTTTTCAGGAAAAAACGGCTGGCAGATAAAATAGAGAGTTTTTCATCATAATAGCCGCTCACGACACCGACTGCGTAACAATTTTCTATGGCATGGCTCATCGCAGCAAGACTTTTCTCTCCAACTGCACGGATATCTCCGGCATATAGATTCTCTTCCTCGAACGGTATAGACTCCGTTTGAAATATTTCACTTCTCATTGCATTATCCCTTACTAAAATATAAGCGTACTACTTTACACAATAAAGGGCAAAGCAGTACGCTCGTTCTCCAACATAACATCTTTTGTCAAAAGGCAGCTGGCTGCCATCTTACAGGCCCTATAGCTTTGCGTCACAGTCTTTCGGCTGTTTTGCCCAATATTCTTTTCAATACAGGGGTATTTTACAGAATTTCTTTTTTTCTGTAAAGATTCTTTTTAACAGAATATCACTTACTTTTTGCAATATATTGCTCAATCATTTTTTATATAATAGGAATTTCCTATCATATAAAAAATGCCCCGGATCGCTCCGGGGCACTTTTCGCTGACTTATCATCCTTCAATTGCAATATAACCTTTGTCTTCTACAGCAGGTTTTGCTTCTTTCTTAGGAACGAAGAGCTTTAAGATACCATGCTGGAAGGAAGCTTTGATATCTTCCTGTTTGACATCTTCGCCAACATAGAAGCTACGTTCGCAAGCACCTGCATAACGTTCACGGCGGATGTATTTGCCGGATTTCTTATCCTTCTCATCCTCATCAAGACCTCTTGCTGCGCTGATGGTCAGATAACCGTTCTCAACGCTTGCCTTGATCTCGTCTTTCTTAAATCCCGGAAGGTCGATCTCAAGCTCATATCCGTCATCCAGTTCCTTAATATCTGTACTCATCACATTTTTAGCTCTGTGTCCGTACAGCTTCTTTTCCATATTCTTGAAATCCTTATTGTCAAACCAAGGATCCTCGAAGAAATCTCCAAATAAATCGTTTCCAAAAATACTAGGCATCAACATAAGTCATCCATCCTTTCTATACATAAAACCATTTGTTTTGATGTCAGGTCAGAACCGGAAGTTCTGGAACTTTTCTTTCTTTTTATTCCTCTTCCTTTGTTCTATAATCGTTATAACACCTATTATTAGCACTGTCAAGAGGTGAGTGCTAATT
>DJNY01000148.1:13609-25124 GCA_002441865.1 Lachnospiraceae bacterium UBA6452
TTTTTTGTGAAGATTTTGTGAACTTATTTGTCAGTTTTTTTCATAATATTTAAAGAGTAAACCCAGTCCTTTACATCCTGTTCATCTGCAGCCGAGCTGAATCTCTGTCCATCCTGCCAGTCACCTGTTCCTGCTGTATCTGCCTCCTCCTGACCGGAAGTACTGCCGCAGCCTGTCAATATGCCTGTGAGTATGCTCACTGCCAACACTGTACATAACCACTTTTTCATTGCTTCTTACCAGTTTTTCTTTTCTTTCGCACTGTCATGGTTCTTTTTTCTTTCTTCCACCATCTTCACGAACCACTCTACCATGTTCGGATCCTGATGAGAGAAGAATGCACTTTCTGCTTTATCCAGCTCTGCGATCTTCTGCATATCGTCCTCTGACAAACTAAAATCAAAGACATTAAAGTTCTCTTCCATTCTTTCTATATGTGTGGATTTTGGGATTACTACAACGCCTCTCTGGATGTGCCAGCGCAGCATCACCTGGGCAGGTGTCTTTCCATACTTCTTCGCGATCTCTGCAACGACCGGGTTATCAAATGTACCACCTCTGCCTTCCCCGAACGGAGCCCATGCTTCCAGCCGGATATCATATTTGTCTGCCCATTCTTTCATTTCCTTCTGCTGATTGAAAATATGTGTTTCTACCTGGTTGATCATCGGTTTGATCCGGTTAAAGGATGCAAAATCAACCATTCTGTCAACATAAAAATTAGAAATACCGATCGCTCTGATCTTACCTGCTTCGTACAGTTCTTCCAGTGCACGATAAGCACCGTATGCATCTGAGAATGGCTGATGTAACAGTACCAGATCCAGATAATCTGTTTTCAGCTTTCTCATGGATTCCAAAACAGAGGCTTTTGCCTGTTCATATCCGTAGTGTTCTATCCATACCTTTGTTGTCAGGAAAATCTCTTCCCGCGGAATACCGGATTCTGCGATCGCTTCTCCAACTTCCTCTTCATTAAAATAGCTCTGCGCCGTATCGATCGCTCTGTATCCTACCTTTAAAGCATCCAGAACACATCTTTTGCACTCCTCTTTGGTCACCTGATAAACGCCATATCCTAAAACCGGCATTTTTACACCATTGTTTAAAGTTACATATTCCATTGTTTGTCCTCCTTACTTGTTATTGGTTGTTTTTTATGATACGATCGTATCAGTCGGTAGTAACTACCGGTCAAGTGTTTTTTTGTGAAAATAATGTGAACCTGACAGGAACCTTCTGATCACGATCATGTCACAGAAAGGAGCAATCATATGTATTCCATGAAAGAAGCCTGTCAGCAGACAGGAATGACTTATGAAAACCTGAAATTTTACTGCAATGAGGGGCTGATCCCGAATGTGAAGCGGGACAAACGTAATTACCGTATCTTTGATGAACATGATATTAAATGGATCAACAGCCTGAATTGTCTGAAGGGTTGTGGCATGAGTATCTCGGAAATGAAAGAATACCTTGCACTTTGTCTGCAGGGTGAAAGTTCCATTCCGCAACGCAAGATCATTTTAGAGAAGAAAAAAGAAGCCTTGCTTTCGTCTATAGAAGAACTGCAGAAATCAGTTGCTTATATAGACTGGAAGCAAAGCTTCTATGATGATGTTTTAGCCGGCAGGACAGCATACTACAGCAATCTTGTTCCGGAGCTGATGAAAGATAGCGATTAACCACCGCCCCACGATCAGCATTTCTTATATTGCAAAAGGGTCTGGTACAAAAGCGGCGGATCGATCGGTTTTGGCATATGGCAGGTCATGCCCGCCTGCAGGATCTCCTTTTTTTCCTCGTCAAACGCATCCGCTGTCATGGCAATGATCGGAACTGCCTTTGCATCCTTTCTGCCCAACTCTCTGATCCGCTTCGTTGCCTCCATTCCATTCATGACAGGCATGTGGACATCCATTAATACTATGTCATAAAAGGCTTCTGTGGATTCCGCAAATTTTGTGACAGCCTCCTGTCCGTTGTTTGCAACATATACCACACAGGCAAACTGCTCCAGGATTGCCTTTGCCACATAGATATTCAGCTCGTTATCTTCTACCAGAAGAATGTGCATATCCTTCAGTCCGTCCTTACCGGTGCTGACATCCTGTTCTTTTCGTGGTCTTTCGGCAAGTTCTACCAGCATTTCTATGACAAATTCCGTTCCTTTTCCCAGTTCACTCGTCACCTTTATCGTGCCATTCATTGCTTCTACAAGGCTCTTTACGATCGGAAGTCCCAGACCGGTTCCTCTTGCACGGTCTCCCAGTTCCGATCGTTCCTGCAAAAACGGATCGTACATATGCTTCTGAAATTCTTTGCTCATACCGATCCCGTTATCCCGGACATACATGCGCATTCCTACTTTTCCCTCTGTTTCCCCTTCCGGATGGATCCGTTCTGATATAAACTCAATCGTTCCGCCTGTCGGCGTGAATTTTGCCGCATTGGACAACAAGTTAAAGAAAATCTGTGAAAAGCGCAGTCTGTCTACCTTAATACAGTCCACACCACATCTCATTTCAAATATAAAATCGATCTGCTTTTCATCAATCAGAGGTTTTATGACCGTCTGAATGGAATTCTGAAACTCTTCTCTGGTAAACGGTCCTTCATGCAGTGTCATTTCACCATTTTCTATTTTGCTCAGATCCAGTATGTCATTGATCAGCCCCAGCAGGAATTTGCTGGAAGAATCTATTTTGTTCAGATCCTCCCGGATCGTCTGTATATTTTCTTCGGTTTTCGCCAGATGTGTCAGCCCTATGATCGCATTCATCGGTGTCCGGATATCATGGCTCATCCTGGATAAAAATTCGGTTTTTGCATGTGCTGCGGCTTCTGCCTTATCTGCAGCCACTTTCAGTTCTTCATTCTTCCGGCTGATCTCCTGATACAATGCTCTTCTGCACTGGTCTTCGATCGCCACATCACACCAGACATAAATGACCGCATAGCTTGCATTGATGATCAGCCAGCCCGGATGGGCAAGCTGCACCCATGTAAATGCAGCTGTGATCGCAAAAAATGTCGTAAGCAGAATGGCATGAAAACGAGGGGTGATACGCTTCCAATAGATAAGCACAAGCAATAACCCCATCCCGGAATACAGCATGATAGAACCTACTCCGACCGGCATAAACAGTATGCCCCGTTTATATTCCATTGTTTTGGAAAGTTTGAAAAAAAGATTTGTAACCGGATTGCTGACCACCAGACAGGCGTAGACTATATAAGGAATCAGCATAACAGATAACCCTTTCCGGAGTTTTTCAGGTGTGGCATCCTGATGGATCAGGACATATGCATATCCCACCCACGTTGCTGCCAGCAAAGGCATACTGACTACATAGATCGTCATTGCAATCTCATAGAACCACCAGTTCTTCGCACCATTCATGGCTGATGATGATATGATATCGATCAGCGCACTTACCATACTGAAGATCAGAACCAGATAAAAGGCATCACTCCGGATGTCCTGCCGGATTATCCCGGTCCTTTGTTTTAATCTACGTTCTTTTCGCAGTCCATACTCCTTGATAAACATAATCAGGAAGACCGCCAACGCAAAAAAATCGGTTTCTACATGCCACATAAATTTTCCTCCGCAGCTTTGCGCACGTGAACAGTTTCTACAAGTCTATCCCAACACAAAATTGACAAAAGTGTGCATTTTCTGTTGATTAAGTGGCATTCTCAAGATTCAAATAAACATCCTAAAAAATTAGGGAATCGTACAATTCCACCTTGCACGATTCCCTGTTCTGGATTATTCCAAGCATCATAACTATGATAGCTTATTACTTTCTACTCAGCTTCCCCCATAATTTAGGACAGCGCTCTGTGGTGCTGTACTTCGTTCTTACCCTGTCCATCTGGGCAAGACCATGACTTATTTCATACTGTACCACAGAAAAGTACGTTTGTCGAGCTATTATGAGGCTGCTTTTGCATATTCCGTTAATTTTTGTTTTGCATCCGGTGTCAGATGTTTTGGTACACGGATCTGTATGACTGCATATTCGTCCCCTTTCTGAGACGGATTTTTCATAGATACGATTCCTTTGCCCTTCAACCTGATCTTTGTACCGGACTGTGTACCTTCTTTGATCTTGCAGCTTACTTTACCGGTCAGTGTCGGTACGATCGCCTCGCCGCCCAGAGCCGCTGTCTCAAAAGGAATTTCTACTGTCGTATAGAGGTCAGTGCCCTTTCTTTCAAAGCCCGGCTTACTCTGCACAGTAACCTCCAGAAGCATATTGCCTGCCTGCCCGCCGTTTTTACCGGGCATTCCTTTTCCGCGCAGACGTATCTTCTGTCCGGAATCAATACCGGCAGGAATGTGCACTTTCAGTGACTGCTGTGATCCATCCGGCGAACGGAAACTGATCACTTTATCCGCACCAAGTGCAGCCTCTTCAAAAGTGACATCCACCTTTGCAAGGACATCTTCACCTTCCCTGCTGCGTCTTGCACGTCCTCTGCCGCCAAAAATATCCTCTTCCTGATCTGCTCCGCCAAAGTGGAAACCGCCAAAGCCTTTACCCTGTCCGAAAATACCGTCAAAAATATCATCCAGATCTTCTCCGGTATAATGGTATTCCTGATAGCCGCCGGAACCACCTCCAAAGTGGAAAGAACCGCCTGCAAAACCGGAGCCTGCCTGCTGCCCATATCCACCGGCGCCGGCGCCTGCACCTTCTTCAAAAGCTGCATGCCCGAACTGATCATATAATTTCTTCTTTTCTTTATCACTTAATACATTATATGCTTCCGTAACTTCCTTAAATTTTTCTTCAGCGTCCGGATTATCCTTATTCATATCCGGATGGTATTTTTTTGCCATTTTTCTGTAAGCCTTTTTAATGGAAGCCTCATCTGCATTTCTGTCAATTCCAAGCACTTCATAATAATCACGCTTGCCAGCCATTCTTTTCACCTTCTTTTCTGTTTATTTCATAATAAAATATATACTGGATTTTGTCGTATATAAATGCCCCGGATCACTCCGGGGCATTCGTTGTTATCCTTCGATCGCAACGTATTTCTTTTCTTCAACAGGTTTTTCCGGTTCTTTCGGAATGAAGAGTTTCAGAATACCATGCTGGAAGGAAGCCTTGATATCATCCTGGCTGATTCCCTCACCTACATAAAAACTACGTTCGCATACACCGGCATAACGCTCACGACGGATGTATTTGCCGGATTTCTTATCCTTCTCATCCTCATCAAGACCTCTTGCTGCGCTGATGGTCAGATAACCATTTTCAACACTTGCCTTGATCTCATCTTTCTTAAATCCCGGAAGATCCATCTCAAGTTCATATCCGTTTTCTACTTCTTTCACATCTGTACTCATCACATTTTTTGCTCTGTGTCCGTACAGCTTCTTTTCTACATTGTCATAATCCTTACTGAACCATGGATCCTCAAAGAAATCTCCAAATAAATCATTACCAAAAATGCTAGGCATCAACATAAGTCATCCATCCTTTCTATATTTAAAGCATTTATTTTAAAGTGAAATCAGAACCGGAAGCCTCGGAACTTTTTTCTTTCTGTTCCTCTTCCTTTGTTCTATAACTGTTATAACACCTTGTATTAGCACTGTCAAGAGGCGAGTGCTAATTTTTTGTGAAAATTTTGTGAACTCTGCAGAATTGCATTTTTGTGCGCTATATGCTACGCTTAGAGTTATCTTGTAAAGAGGGAGTATCATAAAATGAAAAATTCAAATGACAAAAAAAGAAGCACTTTTTCCGGGAAGATCGGTTTTGTATTGTCCGCAGCAGGCGCATCCGTCGGGCTTGGAAACATCTGGCGTTTTCCCTATCTCGCCGCGAAATACGGTGGCGGTATATTTCTTCTGATCTACATTCTGCTTGCACTGACCTTCGGTTATACGATGATCGTGGCGGAAAGTTCTCTCGGCCGTATGACAAAGCGAAGCCCTGTCGGTGCTTTCCAGTCTTTTGGGAAAACCCGCCTGCGCTCTTTTGGTGGCTGGCTCAATGCCATTATTCCACTTCTGATCGTTCCTTATTATTCCGTGATCGGTGGATGGGTCATTAAATATCTGTTCAGCTATCTGACCGGCAATGGCCGGGAGCTTGCGGAAGACGGTTATTTTTCTTCCTTCATCTCTGACGGATTTACAACAGAACTATGCTTTATCATCTTCTGTTTTATCACGCTGGCAATTATTTTTGCAGGTGTGCGCAACGGCATTGAACGTGTCTCCAAATTTATGATGCCTGTACTCGTGATTCTGTCTGTCATCATCACAATTTATTCTGTCACAAGACCCGGGGCACTCAAAGGTGTTTCCTATTTTCTTGTACCAAATATCCGGAATTTTTCCTGGATGACCGTTGTCACGGCCATGGGACAGATGTTTTATTCCCTTTCTATTTCGATGGGTATTCTGATCACGTTTGGATCTTATATGAAAAAGGATGTTTCCATTGAAGAGTCTACAGAACATGTAGAAATATTTGATACAGCGATCGCCATGATCGCCGGACTGATGATCATTCCTGCGGTATTTGCTTTTTCGGGCGGAGATCCGGATACGCTGCAGGCCGGACCTTCCCTGATGTTCATCACACTGCCAAAGGTATTTGCCAGCATGGGCTTTGGCTCCGTTGCAGGTGTATTATTCTTCCTGCTCGTTCTTTTTGCGGCGATCACCAGTTCTATTGCACTGACAGAAAGCGTTGTATCCACTTTTGAGGATGAATTTGGCTGGTCCAGAAAGAAGGGAACCGTTTTACTCGGTATCATCATGCTGCTGCTTGGCAGTCTTTCCTGCCTTGGCTATGGGCCTCTCAGCGGTGTAAAGCTCCTTGGCATGCAGTTTCTTGATTTCTTTGACTTCCTGACAAACTCCGTTATGATGCCGATCGCAGCTGTTGCAACCTGTCTCTTCATTACAAAGGTTGTCGGTTTGAAACGCATCGAAGAGGAAGTAACAGAAAACGGCGGGAAATTCCGCCGCAAAAAAATATTCTATATTATGATCCAGTATCTGTGTCCAGTCTTTGCTGTGATCATCCTGATCAGTTCCATTGCCAATGCATTTGGCTGGATCTCCATGTAAAAAATCATCCGGCGGCGATCAAAGGAAGCTTTGAAAGAAACTGCGTCCTGTTTTATTCCGAAGGGCGCAGTTTTCTTCTCCGTTTTCTTGTGCGTCTGCGTGGATTCTGGTTATTTGCTGCCCGGAAAGCATTGATCTCTTCGAGTATGGTTGTGTAATCCCGTTCAAATAATTCCTGACTGATCAGCTGCTGGAGAACAGGCACTGGAACCTTTTCAAGGATCTTCTCTCTGACAAATGCTTTGCTGCGCTCTTTATAGGCAGGCATCTGTGTCTGCTGCTGGATATGCACAAGCTCCGGGCGCCATAAAAGCTCCAGTTTTTTCTCCATCTCCATTTTGATGTTCAGATGTGGTTTCCGCAGCACATAAAAATCGATCTCTTCTCCGACCGGCTCTACGGTGATGATCCCCCAGTGCGCCGGGACGTGCTCCTCAATATGCGCTGCATGGGTAGAACCGACCACGACGTAATTGTAATCGAAATACCGGTCATAGTCCTTTGTCTGCCCGGCAAGTCTTGCATAGGTATCCGCATCGCTTTTGATCTCGATCCCCACAACGCTGTCGGGCAGCACCATGATAATATCCGCGCGTGACTTTGTAATGCGGATCTCCTCTAAAATCCGCATCTTTCCATATTGCTGCTCCAAAAAGGAAAACAGCGGTTCTCTGATATCCTTATCGTAAAGTATGATGTTCTCTTGCATATTTTTCCTTTGTAGCCATACCACCTCTGATGTGGCGCTCGGACTTGTTGACGTCAAGCACCTTCCGTGCTTCCCCTGCAAGTGCGTGGTTAATGGCAGGTAACCTTTCTGTTACGTCCTTATGTACCGTAGATTTGCTCACGCCAAATGCTTTTGCTGTCTGTCTGACGGTTGCATTGTGCTCCACGATATAATTTGCAATACTGATTGCTCTTTCTTCAATATATTCTTTCAAAGGAAATCCCCTTAAACTTTTTTACAGTTTATGCGTGGGATTTCACAAGTATGTCTTAGATCTGCTCCTTTGGCATCACTTTCCGGAACTGCACGATAAAGTAGATAATCTCCGCGATCGCCGTCAGTATCCATGAGAACGGATACAGCAGATATAAGGATGGGATCGTATGGAAATGGGCAAATATTGTATATACCCAGATGATACGGAACACGCAGGAGCCCAGCATGACGATGATCATCGGACCGATGCTTTTTCCCAGGCCACGGGACGCCGCAATGGTGCAGTCCATAAAAGCGGAAATGCTGTAAGCAAATGCCATGATCCTGATTCGTTCCATGCCCGCATCGATCACTGCACGGTCAGTCGCAAATGCACGCAGGAAATATCTGCCGCCGAAGAACAGGCATGCGCCAAGGAAAAAACCGGTCAGGAAGGAGTAAGTCAGTGCTACCAGATAACTTTTCTTCATCCGTTTCCTGTTGCCTGCGCCGCGGTTCTGGCTCATAAAGCTGGCACACCCCGTATAAAAAGCTGACATGACATTAAAGATAATCGCATCCGCATTCGTTGCTGCCGCATTGCCAGAAACCATGATCGTATAGAAATAATTGACGCCGCGCTGTACAAATAAGTTAGCCAGTGCAAATATCGCATTCTGCAGTCCCGTCGGAATACCCATCAGCAAAATGCCCTTTGCCACATCCTTATGGAACTTTATTTTAGAAGCCTGCAGTCTGCAAACATCCCTGCGTTTTAAGAGATTGCGTATCACAAGCAGCATGGACACATACTGCGCGATCGCACTTGCAATGGCAACACCCGCCGCTGCCAGATGAAAGCCGATCACAAAGGTCAGGTTTAAAATAATATTCAGTACACCGGCGACTGCCAGATAGATCAACGGGCTCTTCGTATCTCCCTTCGCACTCAATACACCGTTACCGAAATTGTATACAGCCATGGCAGGCATACCCAGTGCATAAATCTTCAGATACAGCACCGCCGCGTCGATCAGATCGCTTTTGGTGTGAAGCGCCTGCAGCATCGGTCTTGCAAACAGAATGCAGAAAATACCGATCACAATACCGATCGATATGCAGATCAAAAGTGCTGTATGCACCGTTTTTTCTACCATTTTATCGTCCTTTGCACCAAGTCCGAGTGCCACCTGTACATTGACGCCGCTTCCCATTCCGATCAGAAACCCGGTAAATAATGTGACAAGTATCGTGGTAGACCCGACTGCTCCCAGTGCCCTGTAATCCGCAAACTGCCCTACCACAGCCACATCGCTTAAATTAAACATAACCTCCAGCAGCTGTGCCAGCACCAGAGGCATACTAAACAGAAATATATTTTTCCACAGGCTTCCCTGTGTCATATCCAATGTCTTCGTCTTTTGCTTTTCCATTTCTTTCTACTTCCATATAGCCTATTAGTCCAGCAGCACCATCTTGAGCCATCCGAAAAATTCACGCAGCATATTGTTCGCAAGATATTTTTCGGATGAAGGAGCTGCAATCCCGACTGCCTGTGTCAGCCCCTGCCTTTTGGCGATCTGCATGGCGCGATACAGATGAAAATTATTCGTAACAATGCCCAGGGAAGCCCCCTCCGGGATCAGTTTTTGGGAAAACTCCATATTCTGCTGGGTTGTTTTCGACTGATCCTCCAGCAGGATCCTATCCTTTGAAATCCCGTTCTGCTCCAGATAACGTGCCATTCCTTCCGCTTCCGTCATCGGCTCATTATAGCCCTGTCCGCCCGAAACAATACAGATTGTTTCCGGATTTTCCTGCAGATAGTCGATCGCCGTATCCAGGCGGTACTTCAATACCAGACTCGGTCCGTCCGCATACACCTGCGATCCCAGCACAAGCAGATAAGAAAGTCCTTTTTCTCCCTTTTCATGGAAGCTGCCCACAATCAGCCCTTCCACAACAAGAAAAAGTATGATGCCTACTGTCACCAGACCTCCAAGTATGATGCGCAATATGCGCGGAAGCCTCTGCAATACGCCTTTTTGCAGCAGGATGCCCAGGAGAAACAGGCAGATACCACCCAGGATCCACACCATAAAAAATGCGGTTCCGGAGCCTGCTGCCCTGACAAAAATACCGTATACGATACAAATGATGGCAAGTATAGAACATACTGCCATCATAATCTTTCCTTTTTTCATATTGTCTGCCTCCGGCTGAAATACATAACTGTTACTTTCCAGTTCCGATCCCGGCAAGTACAAATTCTACCTCACCCTTCAAATACAGTTCTTTCCGCTTGTCCAGTGGCAGCGTATCTGCCATGGTATAATCCAGCTGCCACGCAAAATCGCCCGGCTCGATGACTTCTTTCTCCTGCTTACCAAGATCCATATTCCATTCTTTTCTGCGTTTTTCCGCTTCTTCTTTTGTAATGAGCTCCCGTAGCTGTACCTCATGATTTTCCACCGGAATGTAAGCCACCTTATCTTTCCGGTAAACACTGCGCAGCACATAATAACCAAGCTCCTGTTTATTTTTTGTTGCAAGACGGGCAATGTCCTCTATGAAACATACACCCATCTCTTCATCATAGATATAAGTCTTTTTCTCAAACATCTATTTCCCTCTGTTATATAACAAAACCCGCTGCTTCCTACAATCTTCCATCAGCCCATTTTGCTTCTACGATACACGTCTGACCGATAAAATCGTACGATATGTCGCATAGCCATATGTAATACCGGTTCTTTCCGTGCTGGCATGTACGATCTGTCCGTTTCCCAGATATAAGGCGACATGTCCTGCATAGCAGATGATATCACCCGGCTGTGCATTGGCATAAGAAACTTCTGTTCCGCAGCTTCTCTGGCTGTAGGAATCACGAGGTATGGAAATACCGAAATGTGCATATACAGCCTGTGTAAATCCGGAGCAGTCTGTTCCGTTTGTCAGGGAGGTTCCGCCAAATTTATATGGATTTCCAACAAAATTGCATGCATAATTTGCTGCCTGCTGTCCGACACCGGATCCGCCTGTCACAGCACCTGCACCCGCATTCATGCTGTCCGTTCCCCTGCTTTCATTCGTATCTGCAGCTCCCGGGGCTGTTATCTGCGTATCATCACCTGTATCCACCTGCGCAGGGTCATTTCCTGCTGGCTGCTGCGATCCGTTTCCCGTATCTACCGCCGGTGTCTGCTGCTGATTTTTCTGCTGTTCCAGTTTCTTTCTTGCTTCTTCTTCCTTTTTCTTCTTTGCCGCAGCCTCTTCCTCCAGCTTTTTGATCTGTGCTGTCTGATCTTCCAGCTGCTGCTTGTAAGAAGCCGCTTTCTTCTTGGCTGAAGCAAGCTGTGCATCAAAATTCGCTACCGTCTTTTTCTGCTCATCTACCAGTGTCTGCAGCGCTGCTTCTTCCTGCTGAAGCTCATAATTAGATGCCTGCAGATCAGCTTCTTCGTCTTCCAGTCTGCCCTTCAGCT
>DJNY01000198.1:0-13847 GCA_002441865.1 Lachnospiraceae bacterium UBA6452
TGATCTGTATACAAAAAAAGACCAGGAAGGCTTTCGTCTTGCCTTCCTGGGTAATTTATATACGATCCTGTATACACTTGTGCGGGATTTCAAACGGATCCTCTCGCCACAGGTACGTTTAAAGACCGAAAAAAATCTGTCACGGTTATCCACCATTACCTCCTATGTGGATACCCATTATACACAGCCGATTTCTGTCGGACAGGCAGCCGCCCTGATCCATGTCGGAGAGGAATATTTCTGCCGGTATTTCAAAAAATACATGGGACTGACCTTTTTAGAATATGTCATGCAGGTCAGGATCCGGCATGTCGATCATGATCTGCTGCATACAGATCTGCCGGTCGCCGAAATACTGGAACGCAACGGCGTCAGCAATTATAAAGCCTTTCTGCTGAAATTCAGACAGCTTTATCATATGTCGCCCCGCCAGCGGCGGGAAGCTGCATCCTCGCAGCCTCTGTAATTACCTGCGGCTTACAGTTTCCAGGCACTGCTCTGTGTCTGCAGGCTGTACATATGGGCAAAGCAGCCGCCCTTTTCCAGCAGTTCTTTCGGACTGCCTTCTTCGACCACACTGCCATGATCCAGTACAATGATCTTATCTGCCTGTGCGACCGTACGCATTCTGTGGGCTATGACCATAACTGTCTTACCGCCGATCAGGGCAGACAATGCAGCCTGTACCTTTGTCTCGTTTTCCGCATCCAGAGAAGCGGTTGCTTCATCCAGCAGGATGATCGGTGCATCCTTTAAAAAGGCTCTGGCAATGGAAATACGCTGTCTCTCACCACCGGACAGCTCCGCACCGTTTTCACCGATCCTTGTCTGCATGCCATCCGGCAGTTTTTCTGCAAATTCCAGCACATTGGCACGTTTTGCCGCTTCCATGACCTCCGCATCTGTTGCATTCTTTTTGCCGACACGGATATTTTCCATAATGGTATTATCAAACAGTGTCACATCCTGGAAGACGATGGAATATAAAGATAACAGCGCTTCCGGATCTGTTTCTTTCACATTCATACCACCGACCGTGATACGTCCGCCGGTCGGATCCCAGAAACGGGCAGCCAGTCTTGATACCGTTGTTTTACCACAGCCGGATGGACCGACAAGTGCTGTTACCTCACCCTGTTTTGCGGTAAAGGATACATCGGAAAGCACCTGTTCTCCTGTTTCATAGGCAAAACTGACATGGTCGAATGTAATATCGCAGCCCCGGTTTGTCAGTTTCTCGCTGCCTGTCATTTCATAGCCTTCCGAAATCTCATTCATACGATCCACATTGACCGTCAGTGCATTTAATGCAGCCAGATTCATTAAAGAGCCGTTCATCGGTTCATAAATACGGGACACGATGATCAGAAATGCAAAGAAAGTGATCACATCGATCTCTCCCTTTACCAGAAGAGAACCCCCGGCAAGTGCCACACAGGCAATTCCAAACTTCAACAGAAGCTGCCCGGAATTGACGATCATACCAGATAAAAGCTCATGCTTCATTGTTGCATTTTCTGTCTCATCGATCTTGTTAAATAATCTCTGCAGATATCCTTTCTGCGAATTGGTGCTCTTTAAATCCCTGGAGCACTCAATAAATTCCTGGATACCATCTGCAACTGCCAGTTTTTTCCCGGTCAGATTTTTACCGCTTCTGACCTGGATATTTTTGGAACCGAACACGATCCAGATCGAAAACGGTAACATCCAGAGTGCTGCCAGCGCCAGCTTCCACTGATAGAAAAACAGGGCGACTGCAATAATGACGGTGGAAAATATCGCACCGTAAAACTGTGCAAACTGATGGGAGTATGCATGCTCCAGTGCTGCCACGTCTCCTAAGATAACGGTCGTCAGATCCGCACTGTCCTTCTGGTCAAAGAAAGACAATGGCATCTTTCTGAGCTTCTCCGCCAGAGAAATACGTTTGTTGCCGGATTCTTTGTACATGGCAAAGAAAGTTGCATTATACTGCATGTAATATAAAACACCGAGCAGTGCGATCGTCAGGATACTGCCGATGATCAGCAGCTGTGCATGGGCAAACGGTGCATCCTTTAAAATATCCTCTGCCAGTATATATAACAGACCGGTAGGAAGCATCAGTGCAATATTGACCAGAATACAGATGCATACGGATTTTACCATATCTTTTGCGCCCTGCTCGGATACGGCATATTTTTTCATTAATTTTGCTATCATTTACTGCCACCTACCTTCCACTGGATCGAAGTCTGATAGTCATTCCACATCTTCTCGTAAAGGCCGTGGGCTTCCAGAAGTGCTTCATGCTTTCCGGCTTCTTCTATCTTTCCGTTTTCAAATACAAAGATCGTATCTGCGTTTCTGACCGTTGTCAGTCTGTGTGCGATCATAATAACTGTCTTGCCGACTGCCATTTCTTCAAACGCTTTCTGGACAAGCACTTCATTCTCGGGATCTGCGTAAGCTGTTGCTTCGTCCAGAATGATGACCGGTGCATCCTGCAGGATGATCCTTGCGATCGCAACTCTCTGCTGCTCGCCGCCGGATAAGTAGATACCGCCCGTTCCGATCACGGTTTCGATTCCATTCGGCAGTTTTGCCAGAATATCATCACACTGCGCTTTATGAAGGGCAGCAAATACCTCTTCATCCGTCGCATTCTTTTTGCCCATGCGTACGTTATCCGCGATCGTACCGGCTAACAGTCTGCTGTTCTGGAATACATAAGAGATCGTATTGACTCTTTCCTCCTGCGCGATATCCCGGATATCGACATCGCCGATCCGTACCTGCCCGCTCGTCGCATCGTAAAATCTGGCGATCAGACCTGCGGCTGTACTCTTGCCACTGCCGGAAGGACCGACAAAGGCTGTTACTTTTCCTGCCGGGATCTGCAGGCTGATGTGAGAGACAGCATCCGGTAACTCTTTCCGGTAGCGGAAGCTGACATCTTCAAAACGGATTCCATAGGTCTGTGGGTGCTTTGCCTGTTCCGGTTCCGGAAGAGGCTCGATCGCCATGATCTCATGAAAACGGGCAATGGCATCTTCAACCTTCATGGATTCCTCTCCCATGAACATGATCTTGGTCAGTGTTGTGGCAATGACCGGTGTAAAGATTACATAAAAAACAAAATTCAGTAAAATGTTAAATGCCACATGATCACCGCGATACAGGATCAGCGTCAGAGCGATCAGAAATGCAAAGGTGCTGTTTACCATCATCTGATAGCAGACCATTGGCATACGCATCTCTGTTGTATAATTGATGCAGAATTTATAATAGCTGTCGATCGACGCCTTGAATCTGGAAAAACTATGTACCGTCTGGGAAAACGTCTTTACGACATTGATGCCTCTGACATATTCCACTGCTTCATTGTTCATGTTTTCCAGTGCCGTCTGATAATGTTTCATATCTTCCTGCATCTGTTTTCCGGTCATTTTTGTCATGCCCGCCATGCTCAGCACAACAGGAATCAGGCAGACAAGGCCGAATCTCCAGTTAAATACAAACAGCAATATGATCATGGCAGCCGGTGTCACATAGGCACCGACAAGATCCGGCAGCTGATGTGCCAGATAGGTTTCCGTTGCAGCTGCAGAATCATTGATGACCCTGCGGATCCTGCCCGATCCAAGCTCATCGGCAAATCCGATCGGAAGCTTTGCAATATGGGTAAGCAGCTCCTTTCTGATATTCGTTGCCACACGGAACGCACCTGCATGGGAGCACATCAGTGCTGCGAAATAAAGCAGCATGGAAACCGCCGCTGCAAGCACCGCAAGCCATCCGTTACCTGCAATATGTGCTGCATCTTTAAAATGCGGCGCGACTTCGATCACTTCCTTGATGATACGGAATAAGAACACATAGGTCAGAAGCGCTGCCACTGCACTGAGCCCGGAAAATACCCAGGAAAAATAAGTGCAGTACTTATGTCCGCCTGCATATCGCATCAGGACACGGAGCGCGCTCCCGTCTTTCTTTTTCTCCATAACCTCTCTCCTCCTTATGATTTCTTTCTCGCTACATCATAAGGGCTTTATTCTTCTATTTCTACTCCAAGCAGAGCCAAATGCTCCATTCGTTCACTGGATTTTTTATACTCACGCGGACTGCATCCTACGACAGAACGGAAAGCCGCCGCAAACTTGCTTGGATTGTCATAACCGAGCATTCCTGCAATTTCTGCCATACTGTACTTTGCCTCTTCTATGTAATGGATCGCCTTGTGCATCTTATAATGCTTCACGAATGTATAATAAGGTTTTCCATAGATTTCACTGAAACAGCTCTGAAACGTCGTCTGTCCGATCCCGTATTTCTGCACAAGCTGCGGAACGGAGAAGCGCCGGTCCAGATGCGAAACAACCTCTTTGTGGATCGCACGCACCTTATCATAATCCTGCTGTCTGTAATAGCGCTTCTGCAGCTTTTCCCCCTCCGGCGTTACCATACAGATCAAAAGAAGCAGTTCCAGGATCTTTAATTTCAGATAATAAGTTTCCACCTTCGGATCCACCTGATACATTTCATTCAGGATATGATTGATCTCCGGCAGAGAACGGATGAACATGGCACCATTTTCCCTGCGGATCTGTTTTCCGAGAAAATCAATCTGTTCCACAGCCTCCGGAAAAACATCTTTCAAATATGCCTTTGCCGTCTCCGGATCGATCAGAATTTCCACGCCCGCATAAAAGCCCAGTGGGAATTCCGGATTTTCCCGTTTGACACCGACCAGATTTGCCTCCATCTCACCTTCCCCAAGGTAAAGCTGCCTGCCCTCCACCTTACAGCCGAATCGTCCCCGTCTGCAGTGATTGATCTCGATCATGCTTCTGGTATCTTCGTTATAATCGGCCTCCACCGCTTCCTGTGAATGAAAATTGTTGTATACAAAATGTACGCCGGGCATGATCGGATGAAACACCATGGAGCTTGTTTCTCCGTTTTCTTCCATTCTCGACAGAATTGTCATAGATGGAGCGCCTGCCCGGTCAAAGCCTTTACTGTGCAATTCATCAATGATCTTCATATCCCATTTCTCCCTTCTGCCTGATTCATCCTTCTGCCATTCAAATAGTCATAACAAATACATGTTAGTTTATTCTAACTACGATGTCAAATAATTTATCTGATTACCTGTAGGAAACACTTTCGCACCCGGACGGATGCGCAACATAGTTTCCTATACAGTAAAAAGGAGCCGGAATGAAATTCATTCCGGCTCCTGTAAAGCACATTTGTAATTCACATTATTATGTATTTTATTCGTAGATCTGGAACATGTTCAGCTCGCCTGTCAGCTCATCCGATACCTTATACAGTCTGCTTGTTGCATCCTTGATCTCACTGATCGTTGCTGCAAGCTCCTCTGCAGAAGCTGCAGTTTCCTGTGTTGCTGCCGCATTTTCTTCCGCGATCGCTGAAAGGCTTTCTACGGAGCTCATAACCTGCCCTCTTGCCTGTGCAAGCTTTTCTGTATTGGAAGCAATGCTTTCGATTCCATCGATCGTTACCTGTAAGCCACCGCTTACTTTATCAAATACACGTTTGGTTGTCTCAACCTTATCTGCCTGCAGTCCGATGATCGCATCTACTGTATTCATCGTCTTAACTGCCTGCTCAGATTCTTCTAACAGATTCTTAATGATGCTTTCGATCGTCTTGGCAGATTCATTGGACTGCTCTGCCAGATTTTTGATCTGCTCTGCAACAACCGCAAATCCGCGTCCGCTTTCACCGGCTCTTGCAGCCTCGATGGATGCATTCAGTGCAAGAAGGTTGGTCTCATTTGCAATGGAAGCGATCAGCTCTGTTGCTTTATGGATCTCCTGTGCGGATTCATTTGTTGTATTTGTCTGCTGGTAGATCACTGCGATCTGTGTCTTAACCTTTTCTGAAATGCTTTCCAGATCCTGTACGCTCTCCACACCTGCCTGACCGGCTTTCTTCATGTTATCTGCGTTGTTCATCAGGTTCTGTACGGCTTCATTTGTCTGTTCAATGCCTTCCCCGATCTGCATAACGGCTTCGGATACGGACTGCGTCTCTGTTGCCTGTGCTGTTGCGCCGTTTGCCATATCTGACATGGATCTTGCAACATCATCGGACGCATTACTTGTCTGGTCTGTCATTTTCTCCAGTTTCTCGGAAGCTGCCACGATCACATCGGAAGTACTGCCTACCTTTGCAATTACCTTTGCCAGTGATTTGATAACCTGATTTGTATGACGGGCAAGTGTACCAGTCTCATCCTTGCGGGCTGTATCCTTTTGCTGTGCCATAACGGTCAGATTACCTTCTGCCGCTGCATCGAGCACCTTGATCGTACGGTTCAGGGAATTGACAAATCCCCAGAGTGCCAGCCGGATGGAAATCGTAACAAGAATTACCAGTACAACCATCAGCATGGCAAAATATTTTACCAGTGTCTGTATTTCCTGATCAGAGATCTTTCCTTTCAGGGAAAGAGATCCGACTATCATTGCTGCTGCCATTGCCACAACGACCGGCACAATAGCCACAAGCAGCATTTTTACCTTTAATGTAAAAAATCTTTTCTTTGCTTTCTGTTTTACTTCTTTCACAGCTGACTTACTTTCCATAGGTAACACTCCTTATAAACGACTTTCGTCAAATTGTATACGCTATCCCCTGTATATGCTATATTATAGTAACATATTTACCCGGAAAAGCAAAGGACATTTTGGTATTTTCGTTATGCTTTCCCGTCCTCAGATATCACAATACGGTTTCTTCCTTCCGCCTTTCCACGATACAGAAGATCATCGGCTTCTTTCACGATCTCATCCAGGGACTGCCCGCCGGTAACGCCTGTCAGGCCGAAGGTCAGAGAGACCGAAAACGTCTCTCCCTCATAGGCAAATGTCGTCTCCCTTATTTCATCCGCGATCTGTTCCAGTTTTTCATGCGCATGCGCGAGCGGCAGTTCAAATGCCAGCAGAAATTCTTCACCGCCCCAGCGTGATACAAGACCTTTTTCTTCCATATGTTTCTTAAAGATATTGGACACGCTCCTGAGCACCATATCCCCGCACTCATGCCCATAGGTATCGTTGATCCTCTTAAAGAAATCAATATCGCCGATCGTAACAGACAGAGACTGCTGTCTGTTTTCCCTGCACTGTCCGATCATTTTCTGCAGGCTGCTTCTGCAGGCACGACGGTTCAAAAGACCTGTCAGGGGGTCTGTCGTGATCATATCCTTCAGGGAACAGCTGACGGTCACCGCGTAGCTTCCCATTGCTCCGATCTCATCCTTCCGGCGCAGAACAGAGAGTGGCATCTGGGTGGAAAAATCGCTGTTTGCCAGATGTCCGAGATAGTCCATGATCGCTTTCAACGCATCTACCAGTTTCTGGCTGGCAACAATGCAGCACAGAAGTGCGGCTATGATCACAAGCAGACTGACTGCCATGGAATTCAGTACATTATTTCTGACAGATGCCATAACGCTTGCCCGCGTTTTACTTGCAAATGCCATGCCCACAACAGAACCGTCTTTATTATAAATAGGCACATAATATCCAAAATATGTTTTTCCGCCGATAGAAATCCTGCTGGAAAAATAGTCTTTTCCGTTTTCCAGCACCCAATGGCTGACCTGTTCATCCACACTCGTTCCGCTCAGACGTTTTCCCTTCGCATCCGTGAGCGTTGTCAGAACCCGTCTGTCACCGTAAAGCAGTGTGATATCCATTCCGTACGACTCTTTCAGGGAATCCACGATCGAATAATCGCCGGTAAGCGCAGTATCTCCTTTATAAATGATCCCATCCTGCTCATACATATCGCCAGGTGCGATCAGTGAATAGGTATTGTAGACCGAACGCGCTGCGATCTTGAGCGACTGGCTGACCTCATCCGTTGTTTCCCGTACAAGTGTCCTTGTTGAGATCAGTGTCAGAACCAGCCCCAGAACCAGGACCGGTACAAGCGAAAATTTCAGCAGGGTCTGTTTCAGACTCGTTTTTTTCGTATTTTCCATATGCATTCCCCCTATTTACTTTTGTTTTCCTTCTCGATCTCCGTAACAAGCTCCTCTAAATACATCCATCTGTCCATTTTTTCGGAAAGCAGCTCCCGTTTCTCCGTAAGCTGTCTGTCCAGCTCTGCCAGACGTACAAAATCTCTGGCAGCCCTGGCATACTCTTCCTCCAGCGCCGCAATCTCTTCCTCCAGCGCCGTGATCGTGTCCTCGATCGTTTCATATTCTCTCTGTTCTTTATAAGACAGCTTTTTCCGGTGCTGCCGCGTTTCCTGCCCTTTGTTGTCTTTTTCTTCCTTCTCCGGCCGCTGTCTCTGCACCTTTGCCTGCTCCGTTTTTCTTTGCTCCATGCGAAGCTGGTAATCCGTATAGCCGCCCTCGTACTGCGCAACCCTGCCTGCCTCCTCGAAAGCAAAAATGCGCCGCACGGTCCGGTCCAGGAAATAGCGGTCATGGGAAACCACTGCCACGATCCCGTCAAAGCTGTCCAGATAATCTTCCAGGATCGTCAGTGTGCGGATATCCAGATCATTGGTCGGCTCGTCCAGCAAAAGGACATTCGGCGCTTCCATCAATACACGCAGCAGGTTCAGCCGGCGCTTCTGTCCGCCTGAGAGCTTTCCGATCCTGCTGTACTGCAGTTCTGCATCGAACAGAAAGCGTTCACACATTTTCGCAGCCGATACTTCTCCGTCCTTTGTTTTGATAAATTCCGCCGTATCCCTGACATAATCGATCACACGCTTTTCCGGATCCATATACGCCAGTCCTTTTTCCTTTTCCCGGCTGATTTCCTGCGCATAATAGCCGATTTTGATCGTCTGACCGATCTCGATGCTGCCACTGTCAGGATATACCGCCGCATTTCCGGTCAGCTCTCCCGCCGCCGTTGCGATCATTTTCATGAGAGTTGTTTTACCACAACCGTTTTTCCCGACAAAACCGACACGGTCACCGCGCAGAAACAAATAGGTAAAATCGTGCAGAAGAACATGCTCTCCATACGCCTTGGACAGATTCTGAAGCTCTACCGTCGTCTTGCCCATCCTTGTGCTGACACTGCTCATTTCCACATTGCCGGTCTCTTCCTTCAGCTTACTGACCTTCAGATCCTCAAAACGCTCCAGCCTTGCTTTCTGCTTCGTGCTGCGCGCTCTTGCCCCACGCATGACCCACGCCAGCTCATTACGCAATATGCTGCGCCGTTTCCTGTCCGCTGCCTGGTCGATCTCCTCCCGCTGCGCTTTCCGTTCCAGAAAGCCTGCATAATTCGTATCATAGGAATACAAAGCGCCTCTGTCGATCTCCACGATCCGGTTTGCAATACTGTCCAGAAAATAACGGTCATGAGTGACCATAACCAGTGTACCCTTATAGCTTTTCAGAAAGTTTTCCAGCCACTGCGCCATTTCCGCATCCAGATGGTTGGTCGGCTCGTCCAATAACAGGATATCCGACTCATGCAGCAGCACATTGACAAGTGCCACACGTTTTCTCTGTCCGCCGGAAAGCTCTTCCACCGGTGTATCAAACGCGGTAACGGAAAGCTCCGTCAGCATGGACTTTGCCTGTGCAGCCAGTGCCTGCTGTTCCTGCATACTCTGCTTGATATGAGACCGGAGTGCTGCCTGCAGCACTGTATCCTGCGGCTCAAATTCCGGCTGCTGGGACAAAAGCTGTACGGTTTTGTTCTTTGCCAGGATCACTTCGCCCGCATCCGGTTCCTCCAGTCCTCCAAGGATCCGCAAAAGAGTGGATTTTCCCGTTCCGTTAATGCCGATGATCCCTACTTTTTCGCCCTCCTGCAGATAAAAGGAAGCATCTGAAAACAATACTCTTCCCGTATATGATTTTGTAATATGATCCAGTGTTACGATATTCAATGTGTTCCTCCGTATCTGCCTATTTCTATACTTAAATTGCCTTTTTTCGTCTCATGGATGAGACCATGATATACAAATCTGCCATAACCGCGGACGGAAACAATACTGCCCTCTTTGCAGATCCCGCTGTTATTTTCCATGCACCTGCCATCCACAAATACCTTTTTCTCCCGGAACAGAAGCAGGCTCTGGCTGCGGGAAAGATGATACAGCTTTGCAATGATCCCATCCAGTCTGAGAGAGCTCACGATCAGCGTTTCTTTGGTTACCTGTGGCTTACTTTGCTCCGGTACTTCTTCCAGTATCGTGCATCTGACAACCGTATGCCTGATCTTTGTCAGATTTTCCACAATATAATCACTTACCTTTGCAAGGCAGAACAGATATGCCTTTCCATCGCTGAGCCAGATGTCGCCAAGCGTACTTCTGTCGATGCCAAGATGCATCAGTGCTCCCAGAAAATCCCGGTGTCCCAGATCTTCCGCAAACTTTTTCAGAGCAGGCGCGATCTCCACGCACACGATCGGGAACGGCTCTTCATAGCCCAGGCTTTCTTCGCTGCCAAAACGGATCACACACCGTTCACAGCCTTCACCGCCACCATATACGGTGTATTCCATGCCCGGCTGCTTCGCAAGGAGCCGGTAAAACAGATCCTGCTCTGCCAGTGTCAGAAATCCGGTAAATGTATAATGATTGTTCCGATAAGACTGCTCACTTAAATCCTGCAGCCTTTTTTGTACAAAAATGTCTTCGTCTGTCATATTGTCCTCACGCCCTGCTTATATACATCATGGTACTACAAACATGTACTGCTTGCAATCCCCGCAAAATCGTGCTAGAATACGCTCGTTGCGATTCCAGAAACCAAGGTCTATGGAAAAAATACCGAGTGTTCGAGACCTTCCACTCGTAAAACAAAACTAAAGGAGATATCTTTTATGAAAAAAATCAATTTTCTGACGCAGGCCGCCATGATCGCGGCACTTTACGTCGTCCTGACACTTGCCATCAGCGCATTCGGTCTTGCCAGCGGTGCCATTCAGGTACGCGTGTCCGAGGCACTTACGATCCTGCCTTATTTCACACCTGCTGCCATTCCGGGTCTGTTTATCGGCTGTCTGTTAAGCAACATCATCACCGGGTGTGCGTTGTTTGACATCATCTTCGGCAGTATTGCCACTCTGCTCGGTGCAGTCGGTACTTATCTGCTGCGCAGGCACAAATGGCTTGCTCCCGTTTCCCCGATCATCGCAAATACGATCATTGTTCCATTCGTGCTTTCTTATGTATATGGTACGCCCGGAACCATTCCTTACCTGATGCTGACAGTCGGCATTGGAGAAGTTCTCTCCTGTGGCGTTTTGGGAATGATCCTTTTATTTGCGCTGAATAAATACAGAACGACGCTTTTTGGAGTGTAAAATTAAAAACATCTGCGGGACACGATCGCAACATTTTCCCGCAGATGCCTTTTTTCTTTCCTATCTATTTACTGTATGTGATAAAACAGTTTCCGTTCGCTTCAAAATAATCTCTTGAATCATTCATACCCATCTTGGATATCGTTCCGCTCATCGGATTGAAGATGACCGTATTGAGTTCATTGTATCCCACGATCAGCACCGCATTTCCGTCATTTAACAGTGCCATGACAGGAATATCCTTTCCGACATAGTAAAGCACACTTTCCATGCTGCAGCCGGTCAGATCGAGCACCTTATCATCCGGCAGATTTTCCTGCAGGATATCAAACAGTGATTTCCCTGCCTGCAAAAGCTGCATGCTGTTTCTGCTGACACCTTCAAAGGACAGGATCGTATCGAGACAGACCGCAACGCTGCTCCGTTCTTCCGAAACCGTATCCGCCGTGATCTTCATGATCTGGTTGACACTGCTGCGGTTACTCTTCTCCCAGATGCAATTTCCGTTTTCATCCAGTACTTTTCCGGACAGTACATCCGCTTTTGCAACCGCCTCTCTTGCCTGCTGTACGATCGCAGAAAGCCTGTAGCCGTCATATACATAATAACATTCCTGCTTTTCCTCTGTCTGTGGCAGATGGATGGAACGCTCGCCCTCATACATCACCTGCTTCGGTGTCAGATATTTTATCTTATCCGATTTCAGGCTGCTCTTCATGGCAAGCTGTGCGATCTTTTCATAATCCTGCGTTGCAACAACTTCAACCGTATTTTTCTGCGTCGTCTCAGGCAGATCGTTCATGATCTGATCGTCCGCCACCGCCGTATAACCGCCGTTTCCGTCCGCACTCACACGGTGCAGATCGATCTGGTTCCCGTTGATCTCCGCTTCCAGCACATAAATGCCGTTCTTATTATAATCCTTTAAAATATCGCCGCTTTCATTCTGTATCTTCACATCATACATCAGAAAGAGCGTATTTCCCATATTGTCCTTTGTAATATCCGTCCGGTATGCCAGACCGTAGATCAGATCCTCATTCATAAAGCCGAGTGGTCTGATACATCTGCCGCTTCCCGCCTCGATCTTTGTCTGTCTGCCTGTATTCAGGTTCAGAAGAATGAGCTCCTGACTGCTATCCGCATCTCCGGTCAGCCATGCGATCATCCGGTTGCTTTCGGACACCCGATAACTGCCCTGCATCAGATTTTCCTGCAGCGCGGTATAGCTCTTTTCCACCAGATCGATCTGGTAGATCACATGATCCAGGATCAGGAACAGCTGGTTATTGTTGTTCACATAGGCAAGCTGTGAAATATCCTGCATCAGCCGCTGGGAAGATCCTGTATAAGGAATATACACTTCTTCCTCGATCGTGTTCAGCATACTGTTGTAATAATAGCATCCAACACCGACACTGCCCTCGTGATTACCACGGTTCATATAGCCGTATACCAGAAACCGCACATTACCTGTCTCATCTACACTGGCGATCCTGATACCGCCATCCTGATACAGCGTCCTGCTGTCCACATTATCACGATCATAAAAACCAAACAACAATGCGGTTTTGCTGTCTGTCAGGTTAACCGAGAACAACCGGTTTTCCTTTACAAATGCAAATACATTGCCGTCTTCACTTTCCGCGAGCTCCAGATTACCGTCACTGATACCCAGCGACAACTTATTATTCGTATAGGAAGCCGCTTCCGGCTCAAAATAAGAATCCATGTCTCTTTCATAGTCGAGCAGATACATACGTTCTGCCGTATAGCGGATATAGTAATACTCCGTCACATTATAATACCGACAGCCTTCCGCCATATCAACGGACAGTGCATAACGCAGCTCTACATTTGCCACATATGGATTGATTCTCCTGACATAGACCTCGGGCTCCGTTTCTTCCTTGACGGAAAGATCTCCCCAGGTGATCTGTGCAAAACTCGAATGGATCGTTACCTTGCTATAGGTCGTGTTGTCTCCGTCCGCATTGGATTCCAGATATTTTGTCAGCTCCTGCGCACGCTCCTTGTCAAAACTTCTGCTGTGGAAATCCAGGGCAAATGCCGTCATATCGCTTACATGATATGCTGCATCTGCAAGTACGATCCTTGTATAATAATAAATCGTCCTGCCTTCTGTATCTGTCAGCTTCAGGCAGAAGGAATATTCGGTCTTCTCCTCAAGCAGATCCTTCAGCACAAGATCCACAGATACCGTACCTTCCGACTCCGTAAAGCTGTCTACCTCCGTGTCCTCGACAAGGCGCTGGCCATCTGCCGATCTTACTTCATAAGCAAGTGCGGAAATACTGTCCGCATACAGATCGATCTGCAGGGAAATCTTACGGTCCTCCTTCTGCAGCGGTGAGATCGTATCGGTCAGCTGGCTGCAGTCCATTTCCTGGTCATAGCCATGCAGACAGTTGATACGGCTGTCTCCTTCCATCACGTAAACAAGCGGATATGTTGCCTTCGGCATTTCCGCCGTTATATCCGTATTTCCTTTATTCATAAAATGATCGATCATCA
>DJNY01000198.1:13942-15531 GCA_002441865.1 Lachnospiraceae bacterium UBA6452
TATCTCCTGTTAGAAGGTCATATAATGTCTGGTGACAGGAAAGTGCATCAAGCAGCTCCTTTACCTTTTCTACGGAAGGGCGTTTTTGCATGCCCTTCTTTTTTACGCCGCGCAGGAGCAGATTTTTCGGCGTATGTGCCATATCGATAAATTCCATGATCTGCGTTTCATAGCCATAGCATTCCATAAGCTGCGCCCGGACTGCATCCGTCAGGATCGCCGCCATGCGGTCTTTTAAGATTCCATAGGAAAGCACGGAAGAAAGCATGTCACATTTGATCTGCCTGTTCAGCTCATGCTGACAGCACGGAACAGTGAGGATCACGCCCGCATTCCATGAAATTGCCTTTGCGATCGCATAATCCGTCGCCGTGTCACATGCATGCAATGTCACGACCATATCGACTTCTTCCTTTTCCCGGTAATTTTTAATATCACCTTCCAGAAAATGCAGATCCTCATAGCCATACCGGTCCCGGAGACGGTTACAATGCTGGATCACATCTTTTTTCAGATCAAGTCCGATCACATCGATATCATATCCTTTTAAGATCTTCAGATAATAGTAAATCGCAAATGTCAGATAGGATTTTCCACAGCCGAAATCCACGATGGAAATCTTCCTGTCCCGCGGAAGCGCCGGCAATACGTCCTCGATATATTCCAGAAAACGATTGATCTGTTTAAATTTATCATATTTTGTGCGGACAATGCTGCCGTCTGTGTTCTGTACACCAAGATCCTGCAGAAACGGAACGCAGACACCTTCCTGCAGAATGTAGTTCTTTTTGCGGTTGTGCGATAATCTATCTTCATTACATGTTCCCATATCTTCCATCGCAGGGATCCGTTCGCCTGATGCACTGTTTCCGGATCTTTCCGGTTTCTTTGCTGCCCGCTTTTTCATCGTAACTTTTCCGTTTTTACTGGTCATGGCAGTCACCTGACAGTCCGCTGCCTGCAGGGAAAACTGGCGGAAGTTAGTCAAGAGCATCATAATTTCAGAGATCATTTCTTCCTTTTCATAATTCGCATGGAACACCTGCGTCCCCACATAGCTTGTCATCTGAAAAAGCAGCCTGTCCTTTTTCTGCACAGGCCTGATCCTGACCTTGGATGCCAGAAGTGCTTTATCTTCCCCCATGCCCTGTGCATTTCCGAAGGCTTCCGGCTTTTTGCGCGGATCACTCAGTATGATCTGCAAAAGATCCGTATTCAGCTTTTCTTTCAGTATCTGCCTGATCCGCTCCATTTATCACATTCCTTATCTGTCTGACCTCGAATAGTTTCATTTTAAGTTGCCTGCTTCTATTCGTCAAGGTACAAATCCGCAAAAGCATGCCCGGAAACGGTGCGCTTATTACGGATTTGTATTGCTCCGGACTGTTATGTTAAAACTGCAGGAATCCCATATCCTTTTTGTGTCTGCGTTTCAGGACTTCGTTCAGCAGGATCAGAAAGACAAGCTCATCGATTCCGTCCTGCGAAAGCACTTTATACAAAGGTTCCTCCGGCTTTGTCTGCTTTTTCATCTTATCCAGAAGATTGGCAGAAAGTCTGCGCAGCATAAGCTGATCCGGATAAGCATC
>DJNY01000189.1 GCA_002441865.1 Lachnospiraceae bacterium UBA6452
TCCTGTTTTGCTTTGCAATATGTTACCGGATTTCGTTAATATCATACGGAGTCGTCTGATATACATAGTAGTTCAACCAGTTGCTGTACAGATTATTGGAATGGGCACGCCATTGCAGATGCGGTCTTTTTGCAGGATCGTCATCCGGGAAATAATTGACCGGGAGTTTAATGGAAAGTCCCTTTGCCACGTCTCTTTCATATTCTTTCTGCAGCGTAACCCTGTCATACTCCAGATGTCCCATAACAAAAATCTGTTTGCCATCTTCCGTCATGCACAAAAGCACACCCGCTTCTTCCGACTCCGCCAGTACAATAAGCTGTGGGCAATCATGGATCGCCTTTGCACTGACCGTCGTATAACGGCTGTTCGGTGCCATAAAATAATCATCAAACCCTCTCACCAGCGGTATCTTGCGATTCATTACCTTATGTTCAAAGATTCCAAACAGCTTTTCCTGAAGCTGGATCTTTGGCAGTCCGAAGTGGTAGTACAGCCCCGCCTGTGCACCCCAGCAGATGTGCAATGTGGATGTCACGTGCTTCTTTGACCATTCCATGATCATGCAAAGTTCTTCCCAGTAATCCACTTCTTCAAATGCCATCTGTTCCACCGGTGCACCGGTGATGATCAGTCCATCGTACTTATTTTCCTTCAGCTCCGCGAATGTGGAATAAAAACGGTTCAGATGATTCGCGGATGTATTCTGCGAAACATGCGTACTTGTTTTCATGAAGTCTACATCTACCTGCAGCGGGGTATTGGACAGAGCCCTCAAAAGCTGAAGTTCTGTTTCTTCCTTGAGCGGCATCAGATTCAGGATACAGATTTTAAGCGGTCTGATCTCCTGGCTGACTGCCCTGCCCTCATCCATGACGAATATATTTTCATTTTCCAGTATTCCCTTGGCAGGGAGATCACTTTGTATTTTAATTGGCATTTCTTACTATCCTCTGTTTCTGTTTTGGCTACGCAGTCTGATTTTATCTGCTTCGCAGTCGCTTGGTTTTTCATATTTACTCGCAAACCCGCATCTCTGATGCTCTCTGTCTGCTCCCCAGACCGTTTGCTCGTTAATGAGTCCGTGGAAACCAAATGCCTGCTTCGCAGTCGCTTGGTTTCCTACGGACTCATTACATTATAACATACTCATGCAAATTTGGTAATAGTTACAGCATCTGCATAGCCTCTTCTTCTGTAATGATCGGGATCGAAAGTTCTTTTGCTTTTTTGTTTTTTCCGGAGGTTGAGGTGATATCATTATTGATCAGATAATCTGTCTTTCCGGTGACAGAGCCTGTGACCTTACCGCCACGCTGTTCAATCTGTTCCTTGAGTTCATTCCGGTTGGCAAAATGTTCCAGTGAGCCTGTGATAACGAATACCTTACCAGCCAGTGTCTGCTGTCTTTTGTTTTCTTCCGGCTTCTGCAATTTCAGTTCTTTTAATAAGTTATCTAATGCTAACAAATTCTCTTCTTTCGTAAAATATGCTCTGATGCCGCCTGCCAGCACTTCTCCGACACCGTCTATTTCTGACAGTTCTTCTGCATCTGCCGATTTTATCTTTTCTATATCGTAATCAAAATATCTGCACAGAACCTTTGCATTGGCAACGCCGATTCCTGCGATCCCCAGTGCATAGATCAGCCTTGGCAGAGTTGTCTGTCTTGCTTTGTCAATACTGTCCAGGAGATTTTTACATGATTTTTCGCCAAATCCTTCCATCTCCTTAATGGTATCCGCATGCTGCTCCAGATGAAAGATATCTGCAAAGGAATGGATAAATCCTTTTCCGATGAACTTTTCCAGAGTTGCCTCCGACAAACCATCTACATTGAGTGCATCACGGCTGACGAAAAGCGCAAATGACTTTATCTTCTTTGCCGGACAGTCCGGATTGGTACAATATAATACCTCTGCCTCATTTGCCGCTTCGATTTTTGTATCAGCGCCGCATGCAGGGCAATGCGCCGGGATATCCTTCACGCCGCTCTTTGTCAGGTTTTCCGCGATCTGCGGAATGATCATATTGGCTTTATATACCGTGATCTTATCGCCGATGCCAAGTGACAACGCTTTCATCACACTGATATTGTGCACACTGGCACGGCTGACTGTCGTTCCTTCCAGCTCGACCGGCTCAAATATCGCTACCGGATTGATCAGTCCTGTACGGCTTGGACTCCATTCGATCTCTAAAAGGGTTGTCTCTGCTGTTTCATCCGCCCATTTAAAAGCGATCGAGTCACGCGGGAACTTTGCTGTCAGCCCCAGAGAAGCAGAGTATGCCAGATCACAATAACAAAGCACCAGTCCGTCGGACGGAATATCATACGTCTGTATTGCCTGCGCATACCATTCGATCTCTGACAGGATCGTATCTGCATTTACCCGTTTATACGGTACTACATCAAATCCCTGCTCCTTTAAAAAACGAAACTGGTTCTCCCTGTCATTCTCAAATTCCGGTTCTACGCCGTCCAGCCCGGCTTTTACATAAGAAAATGCATAGAAAAAAACATTTCTCTTTGCGGTGATCTCATTATTTAACTGTCTGACCGAACCGCTGCAGAGGTTCCGCGGATTTTTATACTTTGCATCCGCATCCTCGATCTGTGCATTGATCTTTTCAAACTCAGAATACGGAATAACTGCTTCTCCGCGCAGCACAAGGCTTCCCTGATAAGGGATCCTGCCCGGTATGTTCTGAAATACTCTGGCATTTGGCGTAATAACTTCTCCGACTTCTCCGTTTCCGCGGGTTACCGCCTTTACAAGCTGTCCGCCTTCATACGTCAACACGATCGTAAGGCCATCCAGCTTCCAGGAAAGCAGTCCTTCTTTCTCCCCAAGCCAGCTTTTCAGTTCTTCCCGCTCCTTCGTCTTTGCCAAAGAAAGCATTGGCTTTTCATGCCGCTCTTTTGGCAGTGCATCCACGGCTTCGTATCCAACCGTTACCGATGGCGAACCGGAAAGTACAATACCGGTTTCCGCCTCCAGTGCCTGCAGCTCATCATATAATCTGTCATATTCAAAATTGCTCATGATCTCTGTGTCCTGCGCATAATACGCTTTGGA
>DJNY01000067.1:0-2083 GCA_002441865.1 Lachnospiraceae bacterium UBA6452
ATCTGCTTCTGTTACACCATGGAATGCGCCCGCCATAAACGGATTGTCATCCGGTGCATTGCAGAATACCACAAGCTTGGCACAGCCAAGAGAATCATCCTCTTTTGTATATTCCGCTGTCAGTTTGATGATCTCACCCATCAGCTTGACTGCATCCATATTGATACCTGTTTTGGTAGAACCGAGGTTAATGGAACTGCAGACACGTTCTGTGGAAGATAATGCCATTGGAATGGATTCGATCAGCATTTTATCTGCCTTTGTCATGCCCTTGGACACCAGTGCGGAATAACCGCCGATAAAGTTGACACCAACTTCCTTTGCCACTTCATCCAGTACAACTGCGATCTGCGCAAAATCCTCCGGTTTCTGACAGCAGGCTCCGCCGATCAGTGCGATCGGTGTAACACTGATTCTTTTATTTACGATCGGAATACCAAATTCCTTTTCGATCTCATTTCCTGTTGCAACAAGATCCTTTGCCGTCTGCTTGATCTTGCTGTAGATTTTCTTCTTACAATTTTCCAGATCTGCATCGATACAATCCAGAAGGCTGATGCCGATCGTAATGGTACGCACATCCAGATTTTCCTTTTCGATCATTTCATTTGTTTCATTTACTTCAACACGATTAATCATGGGTATTCTCCTTATTAGATTCTATGCATTTTGTCGAAAATCTCTTCTCTCTGGCATTTGATCACAACGCCGATCTCTTCTCCGACCTTTTCCATCTCATCTGCCATATCACCAAAGGAGTTGGTTGCGTTTGTTCTGTCTACAACCATCATCATATTAAAATAACCGGATACGATCGTCTGTGAGATATCCAGAATATTGATCTGCTTCTCTGCCAGATATGCACATACCTTTGCAATAATACCTACCGTATCTTTTCCAACTACAGTGATAATCGTTTTTTTCATGGTTTCTTCTCCTCTTCTGCTTCTGTAACAAACTTATCTACATCATCTTAAACTTTCCGACCTGTTCTTGCAAGTCTTTCTTGATAAATGAATCCATCAAAACTCCAGAAGTTTTGTCGGTTCACTTCTGCCTGCTACCGTAATATCAAAATCATTTGCCTGATAGGGGGTATCTCCCATTGTGATCTCCAGCCTGACAGCCTCATGTGCAAGCTGCGGCAGATTGTTTTCCTTGCTCAGATGTCCGAGCAGGACATATTTCAGATCATCATGCAAAAGCTCACATAAAAGCTTTCCCGCCGTTTCATTGGATAAATGGCCTTTGTTTCCTAAAATACGCTGTTTCAGATAATAAGGATAAGGACCGACCTGCAGCATATTGACGTCATGGTTAGCCTCCAGCAATATGGCATCCATGCCTTTCAGATTTTCTACGATCTCCTCTGTATAGCAGCCCATATCCGTTGCGATCGCTGCATGGCTTTTCCCGTTTGTGATCGTATAACAGACAGGCTCCGCCGCATCGTGTGAAATCGGAACTGCTTTGATCAGAAGTCCGCCTACAGTGATATTCTCATTTTTATGTATTACCTGGTATAACTGGTCATCAATATCTCCGACCGAACGTGTTGCACTGATGCCTGCTATCGTTCCGTTTGTGGCATAGATCGGTACATCATACTTGCGGGACAGTACCCCGATCCCGCTGATGTGGTCAATATGTTCATGTGTCACAAAGACTGCATCCAGATCCTTTCCACTGACCCCGATCGAATTCAGTCCCGCTTCGATCCGCTTGCCGCTGATCCCCGCATCGATCAGGATATGCGTTGTATCATCCCCCACATAAATGCAGTTTCCACTGCTTCCGCTTGCAATACTAAGTAGTCTCATTTCTAGTCCTTCCAGAATATATCAAGCACATCACCCGTTTTCAGCGGTTCCACATACTGTGCTTTTCTTCCGTTGATCAGTGTTTCCACTGTTTTGCCTTTCGGCTTTGAAAGGTCAAAATCGATGTGGTCAAATACATCCACATAAATATAATCTTTCTTACCTGTCAGTGTCAGCTTTTCGCCGTTTACCGTGACGGTCACCGCGGTGATGGCATCTGCGGGCTGCTGTACTTGTGCCTGCTCCTGTGGCTGCGCTGTCTG
>DJNY01000067.1:2170-7585 GCA_002441865.1 Lachnospiraceae bacterium UBA6452
CTGCCCGGTGTTATATGCCGTTGCAAATGCTGCGATACGTTCTGCTGCCGCATTCGCCCGCATCTGTTTCAGTTCTTCCTCTACCTCTTCTGTTATCGGCGCATCTGCTATCTGCTGTGCGGACTGTCTTGCCTTTTCCAGCATACTGCCGCCCGATCTGTTCGTTTTTCTGCGTTCCTGCGTATCCAATCTGTCAGGCTGCTCCTGTTCTCCGGCCTCTGTATCTGCCTGCACTGTTTCTGCTTCTGTTTCCTGCTCCGGTTCTTTGGTTTCTGCCGGCTTTTCCTCTGCCAGCTTCCACTCCAGTGTGAAATTATCATAGACCTTGGAATCCATATCCGCAGGTTCATGATTGATCAATATCTGCATGGCAGGATCCGGCATCACATCCATAACCTCAGTTACCTGCTGCACTGTATAATAATTCAGCAGTTCGATCTCATCTCCTTCCCGGATCTGATAAAAGGCAGACTGTAATTCTCCGTTTGCCGAAGCAAACTTTGGAAGCGTAATGCGCTGTCCGTTTACGGTAATATGGATCTCCTGGTTGTACTCTGCTAACTTTCCAAGTTCCATCGCAGCCGGTGCACCGGCTGTGGATTCTTTGATCTCGATCCTGTCGTTTCCGCGGATCGGTGTATGGATATCCGCCGGCTCTCCGTTCAGAAGGATCACGGCTGATTCTCCCCGTTCCCCGCGGATCACTTTCTGCTTTCCGTTAAAGGAAAATGTCAGAGATTCCCCGCGTTTCGGGAACAGTGCATCATTCGGGATCTCCGCCTGAATGGCTGCATCCACTACCGCCAGTTTATTATTATCATATAATTTAACACGTTCTCCGTTCAAGGTCACGAAAACGAAATTGTTGCTCTGTTCATAATAATTCAGACAGATACCGACAGGTGTCACGAGCATGGAATCCTTTTTGATATCGCCCGGCAAGAAGTCGATCTTCTGCATGACTTCTTCCCCGCGCAGTGCACAACGTTCTCTGGCAATTCCGAGTCTGTCTGCCACAAGCTGTGTATAGCCCTCGATCTTTCCGCCACCGCCGACAACAAAGACCGCACTGACCGGCTTATCCCCATTCAGCTCCCTGATCTTGTCCGCCGCCTGTTCTGCCATTTCTGTCAGATGGTCGGAGCAGACTGAAAGTACTTCTTCTTTGCTGATCGTCTGAGGCAGACCCATAATATCCTTATATTCCACAGTATCGCTATGCTCGATCCCGCGTTTGATCATTTCTGCTGTTGTAAAATCTACCAGACAATGTCTGGCAATATCTTCTGTCAGGCAGTCCCCTGCAACAGGCAGCATACCATATGCAACGATGCTGCCATCCTTTGTAATGGAAATATCGCTTGTGCCCGCTCCGACATCGATCAGGGCAATATTCAGCATCCGGTACATCTGCGGAATTGCGACCGCCATGGCAGCGATAGGCTCCAGTGTCAGATTGGCAACTTCAAGTCCTGCCAGTTCTACCGCCTTATAAAGCCCATCTACGACATCATCCGGCAGGAAAGTCGCGATCAGATCCGCTGCAATGATCTTTGCCTTATGATTTTCCAGATTACTCATCGGATAATGATTCATATAATAACGCATGACTGTATAGCCAACGCAGTAAAATTTCATATCCAGCTCGTTTTCCTTCTGGAACTGTTCATATGCCTTTTCAATGCCATAGGAATCCAGCGCAAAAATATCTTCCTTTGTGATGAGCTTTTCGCCTTCCAGATCGATCTCCACAGAAGTCGTCACCGTCTGTAACACACGACCTGCCGCTGCAATACAGACCTGGGAAAGTGTGATATCCAGTTCTTTTTCCAGCTCATCTGTCACTTCCCGGATCGTATCGCCGACTGCACCGATATCATGAATCTGTCCATCCAGCATGGCGCGCGTCTCATGCTCTTTGACCTTCTGTGCTACCACCACAAAATGATCCTTTTCCATATAGCCGACCGTTCCCACGATACTTCTTGTCCCAATATCGAGACCATAGATCAGCTTATGCTGCTTGCTGTCTGCTCTTTGCACAGGTATACCCCCAATTTCTCATCTATCTGCTTTTTGGTGCTCTCAAAATCGCCGGAATTGTCTAGCACAAAATCACATTTACTGCGGAATACCGCATCCGGCTGCTGCCTGCTGATGATCGAAGCGGTCTTTTCATCCGAATAGCCGCGGCTTTCTTTCAACCTCTTGTAACGCACCTGTTCCCCGGCATATACATACCAGAGTTCATCCACCACTTCATCATAATGCTCCTCGATCAGAAGCGCTGCTTCCAGAAAAAAGAAATCACAAACGCCTCTTTCTCTTTCCAGCCGGATCTGCTGCATAATATAAGTACGCACCGCCGGATGGATGATCGCATTGATCTGCGCCAGTTTTTCAGGCGATGCAAAGACGGTCTCTGCCATCTTTTTATTATCGATTGTTCCATCTTCCAGCAGGATCTGTCTGCCAAGTGTTGCTATCACCGGTTCATAGCAGGGCATGCCCGGTTTTTTCAGATCATTGGCAGCATCATCCGCCAGAAGGATCCTTGCTTTATAAGTATCCCGGATATAGCCGAGCACCTGCGATTTGCCTGCACCGACCCCTCCGGTCACACCGATCAGTTTCATATTATTTTGCCTCGTACCAGTTTTTTCCTGTGTGTACATCTATTTCAAGTGAAACGGAAAGCTCTGCTGCGCCCTTCATATCATGCATCAGTATTTCCCGTACCTTTTCCACCTCGTCTTCCCGGACTTCCAGAAGCAGTTCATCATGCACCTGTAATAAAATACGGCTCTTCAACCCTTCTCGCTTAAGCGAATCATACACACGGGTCATGGCAATTTTCATAATATCAGCAGCAGTTCCCTGGATCGGTGCATTCATTGCCACTCGTTCACCGAACTGACGCTGCATGAAATTGGAACTGGAAAGCTCAGGGATTGGTCTGCGCCTGCCATACATCGTACGGCTTTCACCCGTTTCCTTTGCCCTGGCAATACAATTATCCAGAAAACGCTTCACACCCGGATATGTCTCAAAGTACTGTTCGATATAGGCACTTGCTTCTTTCCTGCTGATGCTCAGATCCTGACTCAGTCCGAAGGAACTGATTCCATATACAATACCGAAATTAACAGCCTTTGCATTTCTTCTCTGCAGATCCGTCACCTCTTCAAACGGCGTATGGAATACCTTGGAAGCTGTGATCCTGTGGATATCCTCAGACATCCGGTAAGCCTCTATTAACTCTTTATCTTCTGACATATGTGCCAGAATACGCAGCTCGATCTGGGAATAATCCGCATCCATAAATATGCAGCCCGGCTTTGGTACAAATACCTTCCTGATCAGGCGTCCCAGCTCCATACGCATCGGAATGTTCTGCAGATTCGGCTCTGTAGAAGAGATACGTCCCGTCGCCGTGATCATCTGGTTGAAATTTGTATGGATCCTGCCGTCTTCCGCAATGCAGTCCGCAAGCCCATCCGCATAAGTTGATTTTAATTTTGTGAGTCCCCTGTATTCCAGAATGTCATTTACAACCGGATAATCCGGTGCTAACTTTTCCAGGATATCCGCAGCCGTGGAATAGCCTGTCTTTGTTTTCTTGCCGCCCTTGAGCTGCATCTTTTCAAACAAGATCACACCTAGCTGCTTCGGGGAATTGATGTTAAACTTCTCTCCGACCGTATCATAAATACGCTGCTCCACAACAGCGATTTTTTCTGCCAGCTGTCCGCCATATTTTTTCAGTTCTTCCTTCTGTACGATCACGCCTTCTTTTTCCATGGCATAGAGCACATAAGTAAGCGGCATTTCAATCTCATCATACAGCTTTTTCATGGCAGTCTGTGAAAGTGCATCCGCCAGCTTTTCATAACTGTCATAGATCGTCTGGATCAGCCCGCCCGCATACTGCGTAAACTTCTCTTCCTCTGTTTCCATGCTCTCGGCAACAGACTTCTTCCCGAACTGCTGTTTATAATCCATCAGCATTACATTTCTGTATTCCTGCGCGATATCTTCCAGTGTATATTCACTTTTTAGAGGATTGAGCAGATACGCCGCAAGCTTTGTATCAAAGAAGCTGCTGACATCTGCGCGCTCCATTGTAAACAACCCATAAAATTTCTTGGCATCAAAGGTCAGGAGCAGATGTCCTTCTTTTTTACATATCGTAAACAGTTCCTGCAGTTTTCCCTGTAAGTAGGCAAATGTCAGAAACCCCTGCGCAGGAATATAATAATTCTCCTGCCCACAGGAAAGCAGCACACTTTCTCCCAGCACATAAAAAGCAGTTTTTTCCGCTTTTCCGCAGACTGTAAAAATTTCCTCTGCCTTCTGCATATCTGTGATGCAGATGCTCTCTCTGACATCGGATTCCTGTCTGTCCTGCGCATCAAAGCGGCTGAGCATGTTTTTAAAGGCTAACTTTTTCATATAAGCATAAGCCTCCGGCGTATAGAAATTGCCTGTTCTGGCATCTGCAAGTGTATAACGGATCGGCGCATCAATGTCGATCGTTGCCAGTTTCCTGGACAGATCCGCAAGCTCTCTGTTTTCCGCAAGCGATGTCCGGATGCTGTTTTTGGATATCTCATCCAGATGCGCATAAATATTTTCAATGCTTCCGTACTGTTCCATTAAAGCGGTCGCTGTCTTTTCCCCCACCTTCGGAACACCCGGGATATTATCCGCCGTGTCTCCCATCAGTGCTTTGAGCTCGATGAACTGCTGCGGCGTTACATGATATTTTTCTTCTACGTCTTTTGCATAATAGTCTTCGATCTCTGTCCGCGCACCCTTTGTCTTTGGAATGCGGATCTTGATCTTGTCCGTCGCGATCTGCAGCAGATCTCTGTCTCCCGATACAAGAGCAACCGCAACCCCTTCTTTTTCCGCACGTTTTGCCATTGTGCCAAGGATATCATCCGCCTCAAAGCCTTCCTGCTCCATCGTCAGGATGCCCATGGCGGAAAGCACCTCTTTCATGACCGGAACCTGCTCCCGCAGCTCCTGCGGCATTGGCTTTCTCGTTCCTTTATAGGCATCATACATCTTATGCCGGAAAGTAGGTGTACTCAGGTCAAAAGCCACTGCCAGATACGTCGGATTCTCTTCCTCTATGATCTTAAACATGATATTCAAAAAACCATAAATAGCGTTCGTGTGCAGTCCTTCTGTATTTGTCAGATCCGGAACCCCATAAAATGCCCTGTTTAATATACTGTGTCCATCGATCAATACTAATTTTTCACTCATAAATACCCTCTTGTTTTTTTAAAGTAATGCATAGGCAAATACCCCTGCAATGATCAGTATTGCCAGAATTTCCAGTACTAATATACAAAATCTGATCTTCCGGCGCAGCTTATATTTTCTGACTGTTGTATGCATATACTC
>DJNY01000067.1:7723-13549 GCA_002441865.1 Lachnospiraceae bacterium UBA6452
TTCCACATGTTCTATAAATTGTATGAGTTCCCGCCCGGTCAGATCATTTGCCAGAAAACGGGATATTCTTCGTTCTGTTTCTTTACAGTCCATAAAATCACCAACTTTTATTATAACAAACCTGCCTGCATACGTCAAAACCTGCCAAGGCTTTTAAAGCATTTTTTGCGGATGCAGAAATAGGCGGTCAGCATAGCTGTTCCCGTAATGATCCATGAGATCGGATAAATGATCATCAGCAGACGGAAATCATGCACCATCCGACACGCTGTGGCGATCCACACAAGTCTGAGCAGACAGGAACCGACGCAGGTAATGATCGCCGGCAGCAGGGAATGCCCCAGTCCCCGCATAGCACCTGCACTGATCTCGTAAGACGATGTCAAAAATTCCAGTGTTGTTGCGATCAGGAGACGCTGCGTGGCAAATACAAGCACCGCTTCATCGGTTGTATAGAGCCGCAGAAAAAATCCTCTGCCCAGCACAAAAGCCGCGGAAAGCATTCCGCAAAACAGAATGGAAAATACCATATTCAGGCGGAATATCTTTTTGCATCTGCCAGCTTCTCCAGCTCCGTAATTCTGACTCGTAAAGGTGACTGTCGTCTGTGCAAATGCATTCACGATAAAATACGCGAAAAATTCAAAATTCAATGCAGCGGCGCTGCCTGCTATCGCATCAGAGCCGAAGCTGTTGATCGCACTCTGGATACACACATTGGCAATGGAGAACATCATTCCCTGCAGTCCCGCCGGAATACCGATCACCAGTATTTTTTTCAGTTCCTTCGGTACAATACTGAGCTGTTTCAGTTCTACTCTGATTGGCTCTTTTTCATGCAGCAAAATATACAGTACAATACCGGAACTGACCATGTTGGAAATAACCGTTGCAATGGCAACACCCGATACACCAAGTCCGAACCCGATGACCAGTACCAGATTGAGGATCGTATTGATGATGCCCGCCGCGATCAGTGCATACAAAGGTCTTTTACTGTCTCCCGTACTCCGCAGGATAGAAGCACCAAAGTCATAAAGCATGATACATGGCATACCCAGCAGATAGATCCGCAGATACAATACCGCCAGATCGATCACATCCTCCGGCGTTCCCATCAAAAGTAATACCGGTCTTGCGATCACCTGTCCAAACAGGAGCACAAAAAAGCCGCACAAAACCGCTACCAGTATTGCCGTGTGGACTGCTGCCTTAATGTTTTTTTCGGATCCCTGTCCGATATAATGGGCGATCACAACATTAGAGCCCAGCGACACGCCCAGAAATAAATTGATCATTAAAGAGATCAGGGAGCTGTTGCTTCCGACTGCAGCCAGCGCCTGACTGCTGGCAAAACGTCCAACCACCGCCGTATCCACGGAATTAAACAGCTGCTGTAAAATACTGCTCGCAGCCAGCGGCAGTGCAAATAATAAGATCTTATTCCATAAGCTTCCGTGGAGCATATCCATGGAATTGGCTTTTTTCTTTTTTTGCATGAGATTTTCTGTCCTTCCTCTTTTGTCATCCATCCGAGATCCTTTATCTGCTCTCCGGTACTGTTACATATGTCAGAAATTTCTGCATAGCGGCAGAAATACTTTTGCTACTTTTCTGATTCACTTACAAGTTCATCGATCAGGGAGATTGCTTCCCTGATCATACCGTCACAGTGTTCTTTTTTATTGCCACCGCGCTCTGCATTTGCCTTTAAAAGCATCTTACAATCCGTCATGCCATCATGGTTTTCCGCGATCCGCCGGCGGAATTCTCCGATCTTAGCAGGTGATTCGATCCCTTTGCCTCCAAGCACCAAAAGCCCGCTTGTGATCACGCCACAGGTTCCGCCGCATTTCATGCCACCGCCAAAGTTACTGCCCAGCTTTTCCGCCTGCTCCGGTGACAGTCCCAGTTCCTTTGCATAAACCCGCATGATCGTCTGGGCGCAGTTACACATCATCGGTTGTTCGTTTCTGATCTCCATTGCTTCCTCTATATGTCTGTTCATCCTTCATTTCTCCTTTGTCCGATCGTTTTACTTCTTTTCCTGTTCACGGACACGTTATGTACTCCGCCATGTATATCGTTATTATACCTGATTTTCTGTATTCTTTCCATCACTTAAAAAATTTGTTGAATACCGTCGTGAAATAGCCTATTATAATAGGTAGACATAATTTTCAGCATGCAGAATGAGGTTTTCATATGAGTCAATTTATAAAACAGGCTTTTTATAAGCAACGGGAAGAATTCCAGCAGTCTCTCCCCGCACGTGACAAAAAATATAAAATTTGCAGCGGTGTTACCGAGCTGCGGGACATCCCCTATGCAGAGGACGGACTTCCGGCACATAAGCTGGATCTGTACATGCCGGAAGATGCAGCAGACAAAAAACTCCCTGTGATCATGAACGTGCACGGCGGCGGACTATTACTTGGCTGTAAAGAATTTAACCGATACTTCTGTGCCAGACTCAGCAGACTTGGCTATCTTGTGTACAGCATTGAATACAGACTGGTTCCCGACTGTTTATTTTTTGATCAGTGCAGTGATGTCTTTCTTGCCATGGAATATATCCGGAAGGATCTTATCCAAAGAGGGCTGGCGCAGCAGATCTATGCAGTCGGTGACAGTGGAGGTGCCTGCCTGCTTACCTATTGTGCAGCGATGCAGAACAGTCCAAAGGTGGCTGTGGCTGCCCAGGTAACGCCATCTTCCCTCCCCATACAGGCACTCGGGCTGATCAGTGGTATGTTTTATACCAATAAACGGGATAAAATAGGACTTTTCCTGCCTTCCTATTTATATGGAAAGGGTTATAAAAAAGGAGCCTTTGCTCCCTATGTCAATCCGGAACATCCGGATATCCTGAAAGCACTTCCGCCCTGCTTTCTTGTCACTAGCAAAAATGACCATCTGCAGCATTATACCCTGCAGTATGAAAAAGCAATGTCCCGTCATGGCGTTGTTCACAGCTTACTAAACTTTCCGGCGAAAAAAGAACTGACGCATGCGTTCTCCGTCTTTGAGCCGGACTTAAAAGAAAGCGCCGAAACGATCAAATCCATTTCAGACTATTTTACTGCTTTATCTGCCACATAACATGGAGGTACCTATGAATTACGATGAATCTGTTTTTAAGGAAAAAGCCAATCGGAGGGCACGTAAGATCTGGCTGATCTTTGCTATATTGCTTTCTGCCAACTATGGAAGCGATGTTGCCAACGGACTGCGTACTGCTCCATACTATTTTATTTTCCTGCTGCTCTGCTGGCTTCCGATTCTCATCGGAGAGATCCTGCTGCGCATCAAGGGTTTTACAACCGAACTATACAAATATAATCTGGTTATCGGCTACGGCATCTTTTATACCTATGTTGTCAGTACAACGGAATCTCCGATCGCCTTTACCTACATACTCCCGGTAACCAGTCTTCTGGTTTTGTATAAAAGCAAAAAATTCATGGTTACCTGCGGTATTGCCAACTCTCTGATCATTATAGGCAGTGCGGCTTACCGGATCATGATCGGTTATAATTCCGCTACGAATATGAAAGATTATCAGTTGGAATTCTCCTGCATCGTACTCTGTTATATCTGCTACGTCATGTCCATCAAGCATCTGAACGAATCGGATGGTGCCATGACTGACAGCATCAAGGCAGATCTGAAACGTGTGATCACGACTGTCGAACAGGTGAAACAGGCATGTAATTCAATCATGGACGGTATTACCGTTGTACGTGAGCTTGCTTCTGAAAATACACACGGTGCCAGCATTGTTGTAAACAGCCTGCACAAGCTGCAGGATAACAATGTCATGCTGCAGGACAGCACCAATTCTTCCAATGATATGACATCAGATATCCGTTCCCAGGTCAATCATGTCGCTGATATGATCGAACAGATGGTAGCTCTGACCGCTACTTCCGAAAAGCATGCACAGATCAGCTCCACTGATCTGGAAAATCTTGTTGCCACCACAAATACGATGGCACAGCTTTCCGGCGAAATTGAGCAGACACTGCAAAACTTCAAAGATGATTTCGCAATGGTAAAGAAAGAAACCGGAACGATTGAAAATATTTCTAACCAGACCAATCTTCTGGCACTGAATGCATCAATAGAAGCTGCCAGAGCAGGTGATGCAGGTCGTGGATTTGCCGTTGTTGCAGATCAGATCCGTTCCTTAAGCAATGAGACAAAAACTTCCTCCGGTCAGATCTGGCAGGCACTGACACATCTGGAAGAAACTTCAGACAAAATGACTGCCTCTATGGAAGAAACTTTAAAACTCATCCAGCTTACACTGGATAAGGTCACACTTGCCGGCCATAATATCACACAGATTGCCTCCGATACGGAACAGCTTGGCGATAACATCCATGTGATCGACACTGCTATGAAGGAGGTTGAAACTTCCAACCTGCATCTGGTCAACAATCTAAAGCAGGTTACACATATTGTGTCCGATATGACAGACCGCATTGCAGATTCTAATGAGATCAGCAATCGTATGGTAAGCAAATACACGGAATCAGCCGAAAATATCGATTCCATCGAGAAAGTCATTGAATCGCTGATGTGTGAGCTTGGCATAGGTGGTTTTATGGGTACAGAAGACATCAAACCCGGTATGAAACTGCTGGTTCTGATCGGTGAACATACAAGTTACCATGGAGAAATTCTGGCACAGAATGACAATACACTGACTGTTGCACTTTCTGAAGCGCCCCGGCTCTCAGCCGGCACTGAATGTAAGCTGCAGGTTACGGTTGGTAACGTACTGTACTGCTGGAACCGCGCAAAACTTTCTACCTCTGCAGGCAAAGACAGCTCTGCTTATACGATTCAGATTGAATCCCGTCCGAAGATCAATAACCGCCGGAAATATCCCCGTATGGATCTGACCAATCGCTGCACGATCACTGTTGTCGGAAAAGACAAAGTGATTGAAGGTCAACTGGATAACATCAGCGCCAACGGCTTTGCTTTCCTGACACATGATGATTACTTTGCAAAGCACAAAGACGCCACAGTTTCCATCAAAATCCATGATTTTGACCTGCCAAAGCATGATGTCATAGAAGGACATACAATTCGCTGTTCAAACAACGAAGGGCTCTACATTGTAGGCTGCCAGATGCCCGAAGACAACTTCTTTATCAGGGATTATGTAAAAGAGCATTTGAAATAAACAAGAGAAACAATGTTACTTATGATGATCTTTTCACTTTTGTAATTATACTTTGCGCTGTGATCACTCTTGTTTTAGATTTCAAGCGTAAAAAATAGTGCCCCCGCTCTGGTAAAGTAAGGCACTATTTTTTATAGACTATATTTTGCCGGCGGTCAGGTGTACACTGACTAGCGACTCTCTTGTTAAACATATTATATGCACTAATAAAGCCTTTTGTCAATCTCCAAAAGTTCGTCTTGATAATATAGCAGTTCCAAGCAAATAGGCTGCTGCCATTATCTCCGAATCCATTTGTAACTGATTCCATAGAAATTTCGTGGCAAATTCGTGGCAAGATTTTTACGCTTTGACAGTGTAAAATTTCATCTTCTTTTAAATTACCCTGTTTTCTAATTGTATTATCATTATAAAATCTATATTGTAAACATTAAATTGCAGACATACCTTACTTGCAGTATTATAAAGGAAAACACGATACATACGTCGTATGCATAAACTACTTGATATATTTTGAGTCGCTTGACATGCTTGAATTATATAAATAATCTAAGGGGGATTTAGTGTGAAAGAAAATAGAGGAAAGCCATAGATTGGCGCACTTAACTAAGCTGTCTAAGGCAGGCAAC
>DJNY01000172.1:0-15276 GCA_002441865.1 Lachnospiraceae bacterium UBA6452
TCCGCAAAATCCGCATCGGTCTGTTCACAGGTCAGATACGTATACATACCGTAGAAATCCACATTGGCCCAGCCCAGTCCGCCGGTCGCACCGACACTGCCAAACTGTTTCAGATGATCTTCATAGCTCTTATCGCCGGTCGTTTTGTAAAGCTCTGCAAGCGCCCAGAAATATTCGTCCTTTACAACGGTATCCGGGTATTCTCCGGTCACGATCTCCTGCGGATTTTTAAATCCTTCCCTGTCTGCATCTGCATTGGCATCCATATAGCCAAGTGCTTTTTCCGCTGCCTTTAAGCAGGTATCCGCAAAAGACGCATCAACATCTTTGTAAATTCTGCCCGCCATTGCCATCACTGCTGCAAAATCTCCTGTCGCCGCAGTTGAGATTGGGGAAAGAATGAGCTGTTCCGTTTCTTCCTGCGGCATCACGGTACTTGGGAAGTTAGCGCAGGTTACCTTATGGTAGACACCGCCGCTCGCACTGTCCTGCATCTTCAGCATCCAGTCAAGCTCATAACGTGCTTCATCCAGCACATCAGGTGTTCCGTTGCCGCTCTCCGGAATATCCATATCATCACCGAATACATCCGGATAATTTTCATAGGCAAGTAAGATATCGGCAACTGCCTTTGCACCGGATACCACATATCTGCCGTAGTCACCCGCATCGTGCCAGCCGCCCGTTACATCTTTCTTCTCATCCGTTCCGTAAATGACTGCTTCCCCGGTATGACAAGCCGGATGCGCAAAATCACCCGCCTGTTTTTCGGAAAGTTCCACGCCGCAGCGCTGCAGATATAACATTCTGACAGCATCCTTTAACAGATCCCGATACACATCATCACCGATCTTAAATTCATAAGATTCTCCGCAGGCATCGTTTTTGATCCGGTAAGTGCCCGGCTGGATCACAGAAGAAAAATCACCTGTTGCACAGTTTTCTCTGGAAGAAACATTTTTCTCTGCTGCAGTGATCTGTCCTGTGAATACGCTCTTTTCTGTGGCAGTGTCGATCACTTCAAAGCTGTTTCCGATCTCGTTGCCGCGGAAGGTTGCGATCTTGATGTCGCCCGGCTGATAACCGACCTGATTGATATTGATGTCAGGTGTTTCGATGGCTTCTGCTTCCTCTGCCCTGTTGGATGCATCCGTGATCTCCAGATCCACATTATCCAGTGTCACAATGTGTTCACCCAGATCCCCGTCCCCCTCATAGGTACCGAGATTAAAACAAAGACGTGGGGAAGGATCACTGACTTCTTCCATCGTCAGTTCATATTCATAATGCTGCATTTCTTCCGTTGCAGCGATCGTATCCGTAAAATAAGCATGGTAGTCGCCACCGTTGATCTGCAGGCGCCATACGACCGTTCTCGGTTTACTGGCAGCAAGATCAAACGCAAATTTGTAAGTAACACCCGTGTCCAGCCGGAAACCGTCATAGTAAAGCTGCACGCTGTAATCCAGGTTGCCGACATCCGTGATATCTACCTCAAGCTGTTCCTCATCATTGGTACGAAGCGATGCTTCTCCACCGTTCTTATAGGTATTCCATCTATCTGTACCGCTTTTGAAATCTCCGTTTTTGATCATATTACCGACCGGAAGTTCATCTTCTTTGCTCTCTTCCTTTGCCGGCTCCTCTTTTTCGATTTCGTCCGTTTCCTCCTCCGGCTCATCAGATGCCGCATCTGTCTCTTCCACGCTCTCTGTCTGTGCGGTTTCTTCAGCCGTTTCCTGTTTTCCACACGCCAGAAGTGACATTGTCAGCGATGCACATAGCAGCGCCATCATCAGTTTTCTTTTCATGTTTTTCCCATACCTTTCCGGGAAAGTCTCCCTCCGGTCCGTAACCCGCAGACCGCTTTCCCTTCATCAAGTATAATAAAAAAAAGTGCTTTATTCAATGAAATTTTCGTGTTATGATGAGGAAAACTATATTGATCTTTAGCAGGAGTTATTATCTATGGAAGAAATGCAAAATCAGCCCGTGCAGGAACCGGGCAATACTTATTCCTCTAAAAACAACAGTTTTACCGTATTATCTCTCTGCTTCGGTATGATCGCGATCGCGACCTGCTCCATGTTTTTCATTGCGTTACCGGCAGGCGGTCTCAGCATTTTATTTGCCGTTCTTTCCAAAGGGCGGGAGCGCAAAATGCAGGCGGTCTGCAAGGCAGGTATCATCACTTCGGCAATCGGGATCTTTTTGTCTGTCATCATCACAGGAGCAGCATTCTATATGATGTTTGCAAACCCTGATTACAGACAGCAGCTTAATGATATGTCACAGCAGATGTACGGTGAAACCTTTGATGACATGCTGAAAGAAAGGGGACTGGATCTATGAGTCTGACGATCGGTGCTTTTCAGCCATATGGCGGTTATTATGGTATACAGCCACAGGCGGGTTCTGTGAAAAATCCGGGCGAGTCTGAGATAACCGCTCCGGGGCGGAAATCCTCTCCGGCAGAATGTGAAACCTGCAGGGAACGAAAATATCAGGATGGATCCGATGAAATGGTATCTTTCAAATCCGCCTCACATATTTCACCTTCCGCTTCCGCATCAGCTGTCCGTGCCCATGAGCAGGAACATGTTTCCAATGCATTTAAACAGGCGGCTGCAGACGGCGGCAAAGTATTGCAGGCAAGTGTCAGCCTGAAGACTGCGATCTGCCCGGAATGCGGTACAAGCTATGTTGCCGGCGGTGAAACTACCACAAAGATTTCCTATACAAACGAGGAAAATCCATATCAGAAGCAGAAAAAGATCCAGGACAGCCTGCGTTACACAGGGCAGAATCTTGATCTTGCCTGCTAATTACGTTGGGAGAACATTCATAAATGAAACAGATAAAATCTTCTGCTGCTTTAAAGGCAGATGCCAGACAGCAGCTTCTCGGTAAATATAAAACAGTGATCCTTGCCTATCTGATCATGCAGTTTCTGTTATCCGGCTGTATGACATTTGCACAGGCACAGGTCAATTTAAACACAGGGACTGGAATGGGCATTTATTACCTGATCTATTTTATCCTGCTGTTATTATCCGCGATCTTTATCACCGGACAGAACCAGCTCTATAAAAACATTGCCCGTGGTCTTCCCTATTACGTCAAAGATATGTGGACAGGCTTCCACGGACTGGCAGACCATGCAATCCTGGTACATCTGATCATCTCCGGTCTGTGTCTTCTGACAGGCATTCCGTTTATCCTGTCATGCATGCTTATGGCATATACCAAAAACTATTATCTGTCCCTGCTCGTTGCAGCAACCGGTATCTTCTTTATCGTTATGTCCATCCTTTTATCGATCTGGTATTCACAGGCGCTTTACCTGATCACGGACTATCCGGAAGAATCAGCGCTGCAGCTCTTAAAGCACAGCAGATCTCTGATGAAAGGACACGCCGGCAGTTATTTCTATCTGCTGGTCAGCTTTATCGGAATCTGGCTTCTTGTTGTGCTGACCTTCGGAATCGGTATTCTTTGGGCGTATCCCTATTTTACAGCCACTAAGACGAATTATTATCTGGAGCTGACAGCACCGGAATCCATGAAACCGGAAGAGACCTAACGCCATGCGGTTTCCAGCAGTCCCATTCCTTCTTCTATCCCGGAGAGGGAAAGGGATGCATAACCAAGCATGACCCGATGGGTCTCTTTTTTTATGATCTGATAATCGGAAAGCCCATATACCTTGCAGCCCTGCTGCTGTGCTTTCTGTATCAGCTCCTGCTCCGTCACTGTTTCATCCTTTGGAGTAAGCAGCATATGCAGTCCCGCTTCTTCGCCGGTGATCGTAAACCGGTCCCGAAACGGCTCCAGACACTCCAGCATCTTTTCCTGCTTCTGGCGATACACCTTTCGCATCTTATTCAGATATCGTTCAAAATATCCTTCCGCAATAAAACGATTTAAAGCCGCCTGATCGATCCGCGATACGGTAGAGGACAGAAAGCTGCAGTTTTTCTCATAGCGTTTCAGAAGACATTTCGGTAAAACAAGATAGCTGACACGGATTGCCGGCGCGATCGATTTAGAAAAAGTTCCCATATAAATGACCTTCTCCTGTTTATCCAGAGACTGCAATGCCGGGATTGGTTTCCCCTTATACCGGAACTCACTGTCATAATCATCTTCGATCAGATATCTGTTTTCCTTCTCTTTTGCCCATGCTAGCAGTTCAAGCCGTCTTCCTACAGGCATCACGGCTCCGGTCGGGAACTGGTGTGCAGGCATTACATAGGCGAGATCTGCATCCGTCTGTCCCAATGCAGCAGTGCACATGCCTTTTTCATCCATATCCATCACGCAGATCCGGTAAGCATTACTGCAAAAGATCCGGTAAGCACGCAGATACGTTTCGTTTTCCATCGCAACCGTACGCATCTCTCCAAACAACTTTTGCAGCAAAAGCAGCAGATAGTCGTTCCCCGCACCTATGATGATCTGTTCCGGGCTGCAGTTGACGCCTCGTGAAACATGCAGATAGTGCGCGATCGTCTGGCGAAGCCTTTCATCTCCCTTTGGATTTCCTTTGCGTAAAACATTTTCCTGTTCGTCCAGAAGTACCTGTTTGTGAACCCTCTTCCATGTAGAAAACGGAAAATAAGACATATCGATCGTATTCGGTGAAAAATCACACAGGAAACTGTCCTCTGCCTGCTTCTGTGTCTCCGTCTGCTCTTCTTCCTGCATGCCGTCGTTCTCACTGATGATATGATACAGTTCTTCCACATGACTGACAAAATATCCCTGACACGGTTTTGCTTCCAGATATCCCTCGGAGACAAGCTGCCCATATGCCAGATCTACCGTCGAGCGGGAGACCTGAAGCTGCTGTGCCAATAAACGAGCGGAGGGAAGCCGCTCTCCATAGCGCAGCTTCCCTTCTCTGATTTCTTTTTTAATATGATCATAGATCTGTTCATATAAATGTTTTTTGTTGTCCGGATCTAATACGATCAGCAGATTATCCATTTTTCTGTTCCTTCATCTTTTTCCTCAGATCGTCCTTCAGATCTCTGGCTCTGTCCTTGATCCGTTTATTCGCAGCCGGCGATACCAGAATGCCTGACAAAAGCTTTGCTGCCACATCATAATGCTCAAATTCCATGGACAGCACCGCGATCAGGTAATCCACCGTCAGCTCATCCATTCCGCAGATTGGAAAAGATTCCGACTGTCTTGCTGCCAGAAACCCTTCCAGCGCGCTCTGGCGATATTCCCGTTCTTCCTGCAAAAGCTCCGGCTTCGGATCTGTTTCTGCTGTTTCATCCAGCATACCATGCAGAAGCCAGGATGATTTCAGACAAATATATGCCTTCTCACTTGCTTTTGCCTTCTTGACAATCGCATTTGCCAATGTCAGCTTATAACGTTCCAGTGCCTGCTCGTAGGTATAGATCTCGCCATCCATCTGTGTCGGTTTATAATGGGCACAGATCCCTGCACGGATCATTTTTGCCTGCATACTGGAAGTCAGCTCATAATAGCGGCCGAGTGCTGCATAGCCACAGTGCGGGCATACGATCGGATCATATTTGACCACATCGATTCCTTCATACCGCGGACGCAGATCCTGGTCTGTTCCCAGTCTTCTTGCCTTACCTGCACGGATCGTCTTTGATTTAAACTCCGCTTCGCAGATCGGACAGACATATTTTTTATCAAATAATATATCCGCTTCTTTTACAACAGGAGCATCTGTATCCTTTTTGATCTCTTTTGGATCCGGCTTCTCATAGATAGAAGCGTTTTCCAATTCTCCCAGTCCAAATTGTTTAAGCCCCGATAAGATACCCATTTTTGTCCTCCTCTATTATGCCTTTGGCAGTTTGAAGGAGCTCTTCAGAGAAACAATTCTGTTAAATACCAGCGCATCTTCCTTGGAATCTTTATAGTCCACACAGAAGAAGCCGTTTCTTACAAACTGGAAACTCTCGTAAGCTTTTGCGCCTGCGATTGCCGGCTCTATATAGCAGTTTTTCAGGACAGTCAGTGAATTCGGATTCAGATTCAGACTGCCGTCTTCCTTGTTGTAAACACCCTTCTCTTCATCTACCAGGTTTTCATATAATCGCACTTCTGCTTTTACCGCTTCCTTTGCAGGAACCCAGTGGATAGTGCCTTTTACTTTACGTTCTGAGAAACCGGAACCTGCTTTTGTTGCAGGATCATAGGTACAATGTACCACTGTTACCTTTCCGTTTTCATCTTTTTCAAAGCTCGTACATTTTACGAAATATGCATGCATCAGTCTGACTTCATTTCCAGGGAACAGACGGAAATATTTCTTCGGCGGTTCTTCCATGAAGTCATCCCGTTCGATATACAGTTCTCTGCCAAACGGTACCTGATGAGAACCCAGCTCAGGATTTTCCATGTTATTGGCAGCTTCCAGCATTTCTGTCTGGTCTTCCGGATAGTTGTCGATAACCAACTTAATCGGATCCAGTACAGCCATCATACGCGGACGTTTCAGTTTCAGATCTTCTCTGACACAATATTCCAGCATTGCATATTCTGCTGATGAATTTGCCTTGGAAACACCACAGAGCTCTACGAATTTCTTAATGGATTCCGGTGTGAAACCACGTCTTCTGAGCGCAGCGATCGAAACAAGACGAGGATCATCCCAACCATCCACGATCTTATCTTCTACCAGCTTTTTGATGTAACGCTTACCGGTCACAACATTGGTCAGATACATTTTTGCAAATTCGATCTGTCTCGGTGGATGCGGATACTCCAGCTCTCTGACAACCCAGTCATATAACGGACGGTGGTCTTCAAATTCCAGTGTACAGATGGAATGTGTGATTCCTTCGATCGCATCCTCGATCGGATGTGCAAAGTCGTACATCGGATAAATACACCACTTATCACCCGTATTATGATGTGTCATATGGGCCACACGATACAGGATCGGATCACGCATATTGATATTCGGGGATGCCATATCGATATGGGCACGCAGTACTTTTGCGCCATCCTCGTACATTCCGTTTTTCATGTTTTCAAACAGTTCCAGGTTTTCCTCAATGCTTCTGTCACTGTACGGATCTTTTTTACCAGGCTCTGTCAGCGTTCCTCTGTAGGCACGGATCTCATCCGCACTCAGATCGGAAACATATGCTTTTCCTTTTTTGATCAGTTTCACTGCACCTTCATACATCTGATCAAAATAATCGGATGCAAAGAAGAGACGGTCTCCCCAGTCGGCGCCGAGCCATTTGATATCAGCTTTGATAGACTCCACAAACTCTGTTTTTTCCTTTGTCGGGTTTGTATCATCGAAACGCATATTGAACAGTCCGCCATATTCCTGTGCCAGACCGTAGTTCAAAAGAATACTCTTGGCATGTCCGATATGCAGATATCCGTTCGGTTCCGGTGGAAATCTGGTGTGTACCGTATCATAAACACCCTCTGCCAGATCTTTATCAATTTCCTGCTCAATAAAATTTCTGGAAACAACTTCTTTTTCTTCTGTCTTTTCGGTCATCTCGTTATTTTCCATAAAACTCCTCCTCGTGTCAAATCCTCTGCCGTTTTCTTCGTCATTTCTCCTTATGATAGCATAAATACGGTTTAAATTAAATATATTTCTTATCAAAATCCTCCCGGGTCATCGGGCGGTCAAAATAATAGCCCTGCACCAGCCGCACCTTCATACCTTCCAGTACTTTATACTGCTCTCTTGTTTCAATTCCCTCAATACAGATACTGACACCGATCGCCCCTGCCAGTTCCGCAACCATCTTAATAAACGACTGGGAATATGAGTCCTCCGTCAGATCCGATACAAAGCTCTGATCCACCTTAATGACATCCAGTGGAATTTCCCGTATATGGTTCAGGGAAGAGTAGCCGGTTCCGAAATCGTCCAGCGCGATCCGTGCGCCCAGTTCCCTGATCTGATTCAGTATTTTTTTCATGCGTTCCATATCATTGATCGCAAGGCTCTCCGTTACTTCCAGTGTCAGATTATGCGGATTGATACCGGACTGGCGTATGGTCTCTTCTATTGTCTCTACAATATCCGTCTGCAGCAGCTGTACAACCGACAGATTTACATTGACCTTAAACTCCGGATGTCCGTGTGTATTCCAGTATTTGCATGCTTTGCATGCCTCTTTCATCACGTGGTTTCCGATCGGGTTGATCAGCCCGAGATATTCTGCCAGTGGGATAAAATCAGATGGTGGGATAAAGCCGAGCGTTGCGGAGTTCCATCTGACCAGTGCCTCCGCACCGACACATGGTGTCCCTTCCTTCTGGATATCAATGATCGGCTGATAATAAACCTCAAATTCTTTATAGTCACCGGCGGTAGCATCACGCATATTTTTTTCCATATCCAGCCGTTTATTGGAAATGGAACTGATATTATCGGAATATACCGCCACTCTGTTTTTGCCGCTTTTCTTTGCTTCATACATGGCAATATCCGCTTTTTTGATCAGATCCTGTACACTGCTGCCATCTTCCGGGAAATAACAGATGCCCATACTCATCGTACAGTAGTAATCCGCATTTTTTAAAAACCACGGTCTGGAAAAGATCGCCTTGATCTCTTCCACGATCCCGTCAAATCTTGCAATGCTTTCAGGCGGTACCACGATAACAAATTCATCCCCACCCATACGATAACACGTATTGTGGATCTCCGGGATCCGCTGCAGGCTGTGCGAGATAGACTTCAGCAGTACATCCCCGTACTGATGTCCCAGACCATCATTGATATGTTTGAAATCGTCCAGATCCAGATAGAGCAGTCCGCCCTTGCCGCCTTCTGTCTCTGCCTTTTCAATATACTGCGCCAGATCCCGTTCACAGCACATACGGTTGTACAGTCCCGTCAGGAAATCTGTATATGCCTGTTGCTCAATCTTGCGCTGATACAGCTTTTTATCTGTAATATCATATAATGCACTGAAGGATACTTTTCTGCCATCCACCCAGTCAATCTCTGTCTGATGCAGATCATACCAGCGTTTTCTGGAAGGATGCTTCAGTTCATAATATCCGTTTTTCAAAAGAACGCTTTCTGCCTGCTCCAGCAGTCTGTTGATCGTTCCTTTTTTCAGTTCCTGTTCAAATTCGTGCTGCATCAGATCATTGCAAAACAGCACCTGTCCTGATTCCTTATCCCTGACATAAATACAACTTCCCACGGTATTCAGGATCTGTGTCAGAGACTGGTAGGAACTTGCAATAGAATTACGTGCGATCCTGTTATCCAGTATATTCTGCAGTATTTTCGCCATATCTGTTGTATATCTGATCTCCTCAGCTGACCATATATGATCCTGTTCTGTGATAAATGCACAGAGATACATGCTGATCGTACCACGTATGCTGATCGGAACCGTGATCAGAGAACTGATCCCTGTTTTCTCCAGAAATGCTGCTGTCTGACCGTCTGTACCCGCAGTACCGGATATGCTGACAGTCTCACTGCCACATACCGGCTCCGGATTCACCGGTTCTCCATGTACCTGTAAAAGAGACGGATGTGCAGAAATCTCTGCTATGACAGAAAACATGTTTCCGTCTCTGGAAAGTTTTAACAGCTGCATATTGCTGACCGTCAGTTTTTCCTGCATCAGCTGCAGGAACTGCCCTGCCAGCTGTTCAAACGGGCTCCGGTCCAGAAGGAGCTTCACAATTCTGCCAAGTCCTCCTTTTTCTGCCTGCTCTTTTTCCTCTTCTGTCAGCCACATGCGGAGCAGATCAAGTGCCTGCGTAAATGCACGCTCACTTGTCACATGCAGAAACCCGTCTGCATAATGCCCTCTCTTTGTGAATTCCCTTTCTAAAACGCAATAAGCAAGCCAACACATGGTTGGCTTGCCTTCCTTTCTTATCGTAACAGCTGCTGTCTTAACATTCTCATAGGAGGTATCCTCTATGACCTGATCCTCCAGAGAAGAACCACGCAGCCTGTTATACAATGCTTCTATATTTTCCCTGCCGATCAGCTGAAGTAATCTTCCGCCTTCTTCCGGTTCACCTGACAGCTTTGTAACAGCGTTTCCGTCCGCATCAACACAGTACAGATATATTCCCGCAAGTTCTGCTATCCCATCCTGTATTTTCTGTAACTTTTCACGATCAAATGCCTGCATGAACCTAACCTCGCCTTACATTGTTCTTTTGGCACTTCTTACTGTTCTACGCTGTAGTTCGGTGCCTCTTTTGTAATATGAATATCATGTGGATGACTTTCCTTTAAGGCTGCTGCGGAAATCTTCACAAATCTGCCTCTCTCCTGCAGTTCCGGGATAGAAGGTGTACCACAATATCCCATACCGGAACGGATACCGCCAACTAACTGGAATACAGTATCTTCTACGCTTCCCTTATATGCGACACGGCCTTCCACACCTTCCGGTACCAGTTTCTTTGCGTCTGACTGGAAGTAACGGTCTTTGCTTCCGTTTTCCATTGCCGCAATAGAACCCATGCCACGATATACTTTGTATTTTCTGCCCTGGAACAGTTCAAAAGTACCCGGTGCTTCATCGCATCCTGCAAAAATACTACCCATCATGCAGACACTGCCGCCCGCTGCAAGCGCTTTTGTCATATCACCTGAATATTTGATACCGCCATCTGCGATGATCGGAATATCATATTCTTTTGCTACAGAATATGCATCCATGATCGCTGTGATCTGCGGTACACCAATACCGGATACGATTCTTGTTGTACAGATGGAACCTGGTCCGATACCAACCTTTACCGCATCTGCACCAGCTTCGATCAGTGCCTTTGTACCTTCTGCTGTTGCAACATTACCTGCAATAACCGGAAGATCCGGATAGTTTTCCTTGATCATGCGCAGGCATCTGAGTACGTTTTCAGAATGTCCGTGTGCACTGTCAAGAACAACTACGTCAACCTTGGATTCAACAAGTGCTGCCACTCTGTCAAGTACATTTGCTGTGATACCGACACCTGCACCACAAAGCAGTCTGCCCTGTTTATCTTTTGCTGCAAGCGGATATTTGATCGTTTTTTCGATATCTTTAATTGTAATAAGACCTTTCAGATTAAAATCATCATCTACGATCGGAAGTTTTTCCTTTCTTGCCTTTGCAAGAATTGCCTTTGCCTCTTCCAGTGTAATGCCTTCCTTTGCTGTAACCAGCCCTTCGGAAGTCATGGATTCTTTGATCTTTTTGCTGAAATCAGTTTCAAATTTCAGATCACGGTTTGTAATGATACCGACAAGTTTGCGGCCTTCCGTGATCGGAACACCGGAAATACGGAATTTTGCCATCAGCTCGTCTGCATCCTTTAATGTATGCTCAGGAGTCAGTGAAAATGGATCTGTAATGACACCGTTTTCAGAACGTTTTACCTTGTCGACCTCTTCAGCCTGTGCCTCGATCGACATATTCTTATGGATGATTCCGATACCACCCTGTCTGGCCATTGCAATTGCCATACGATGCTCTGTTACCGTGTCCATGCCTGCACTCATCATCGGAATGTTCAGTCTGATCGTCTTTGTCAGGTTCGTACTTAAATCTACCTGATTCGGGATTACCTGAGAGTAACCCGGTACTAAAAGAACATCGTCAAATGTAATGCCGTCACCAATAATCTGTGCCATTTTTCTTTTCCTCCATGATCTCGTGTTAGTTTTTTCTTATCGGCAAGTTTATCAAACTTGAATCGCTTCGTCAATCCCGGAAAGCAGCACGGGGTGCCACCTTACTGATCTGCTCAAAAAGTTCGTCATTTACTTCCAGCAAAACCTTCTGCAGCTGATTGTTTGCTTTAATGATCAGGGCATATGGACTGCTGTCCTTTTCCCCTGTGGAATAATCTACTGTTTTGATATCATTTCTGCCCTGATATGCAGCCATTCTGCCGGATGAAGCGGGTGCAAACAATTCCATTGTTGTCAGATCATATTCTGCCACTGTCTTTCTTCTGGACTGATTCTGGATCCTGTCGATCGTCAGATGCTTGTCCAGATACAGATATTCGTATTCAATTATTTTGTTGAAATTTACAAGATATGCCAGACCCAGTAAGATTGCACCGATCAAAAACAATACAATGCTTCCGGTCAGTAAAAGCGCTGCGAGAAGTGCCAGTACTCCTGCCACGATCAAGAGATTACGAAGAAGCACCGGTAAAATGCTGTGTTTTCTTCTTATCAGTAATTCTACATACGTATCATTCATTTTTATCACCTGCTGTTTTATTTTGATTCCCTTTTATATTAGTACAAAAAAGACTGAAAAGCTATAGCAAATTATAAAGAATCTCTTTTCCAGTCATGAAAAGATTGTGAAATATCATTCTGCTTCGTTGACACTTTAAATAGCTGCAAGTATCATAATATAGATAAAATCGAATAAAACGCAGCAGGCGCTGCTGCATAAAAGGAGACGATAACGTATGATGAAAGATGAGATCCGTGCCCAGAAGGAACGGGTAAAACAGATGCCCCGCTGGGAGCGTTTTAAATATTTCTGGTATTATCAGTGGAAATGGGTTGCACTTGCTGTTGCGGTCATTGCCTTTATCGGATACCTGGGGCTTACACTTTACAAAAATTCGTTTGAGGAATACGTCTATGTTGCGCTTGTCAACTGCGACATCACCAAGTCGCAACAGAGCGAGGAACTTATGGAAGGCTACGCCGAAAGCAGACATGTGGATACATCCCAGACGCCTGTCTCCATCAACACCAAGCTGTCTATCCCAGAGGAAGCAACCGGTTCACTGTCTGTTGCGAATTCGCAGGTGCTGCAGGCATATATCGAAACGGGAGATTATGATGTACTGATCGGCAATACATGGATCATCGATGATTTTGCTTCGCAGGGCTACCTGTGTGATCTGAAAGCGCAGCTTCCGGCAGATCTGTACGAGAAGGTCAAAGACCGGCTTTATGAGTTTACCTATGACAACGGTGAAACGTATGCCATCGGTTTTTACGCGGATGATCTGCCTGCGGTCACTTCTCTGTATACAGAAGATTCCCGTCCGATCATTGCACTGCCTGCGTCTTCCAAGTCGCTGGATGTAGGAATTGATTTTATCCGGTATCTGTATGAATTGGCGGAATCATAAAATCACAATATGAAACGAAATCCTGGGGAATGTATCTACGCAATCACGTTTGACTACCCTACGATTTGCTTAACGCATATTTTGCATGGGCTCCAGCCACTCGAACCTCTGTGCATGTAAAATCGGCTTTGCCGATGCACAGAGGCTGCATAACGGATTTACATGGTAAATCCGTTACATTTACCAAAAAGCGTGGTGGTCTCTCCGCCCAGCAAATGCGAAGCAAATCTCGGTCGTCTACACTATCGATTGCTTTAGATACATTCCCCGGGATTTTTTGTTTTGATAATTTTATTATTATAAGAGTTCCTTCAATATCTTATTGACCATGCCTGGATCGGCTTTGCCATGCATTGCCTTCATTGTCTGTCCGACGAGGAATCCGATCGCCTTTTCTTTTCCGTTGTGATAATCTTCAACTGACTGCGGGTTAGCTGCGATCACATCTTCGATCGTCTTACGGAGTGCGCCTTCATCGTTGACGGTTTTCAGTCCGTTTTCTTCCACATATTTCTCCGGGTCGATATCTTCCGCAAACATCTTTTCAAAAACAGTCTTTGCCACGCTGGAATTGATGGCTTTATCATCCACAAGCCTGATCAGGGAAGCCAGATGCTCCGGTGAAAAACGGATGTCCTCAGGATCCATGCTGTTCTCTTTCAGAAGCTGCATTGTCTGTACCATCAGCCAGTTGCTGACCTTTTTCGGCTGGTTGCAGATCGCAGTTGTTTCTTCAAACAGATCCGCCATTTTCTTAGTGCCTGTCAGGATCTCGATATCATAGTCCGGCAGATCAAATTCTTCTTTATAACGCTTCATCTTCTCCGGTCTGAATTCCGGTTCTTCTGCCTTAATCTGTGCAAGCCATTCATCCGAAACAACGATCGGTGTCAGATCCGGATCCGGGAAATAACGGTAATCCTGCGCATCTTCTTTGCTTCTCATTGCATAGGATTCACCCTTTGTATCATCCCAGCGTCTTGTCTCCTGTACAACTGCCTTTCCTGCTTCGATCAGGTCGATCTGTCTTGCCTGCTCGCCCTCAATGGCATGTGCGATCGCCTTAAAGGAGTTCAGGTTCTTCATCTCTGTACGAGTTCCGAATTCTTTCTGTCCGACCTCCCGTACGGAAAGGTTGACATCCGCACGCATGCTGCCTTCCTGCAGCTTACAGTCGGAAGCACCGAGATACTGGATCAGCATACGAAGCTTCTCCAGGTAAGCAATGACTTCCTCTGCGCTGCGCATATCAGGCTCGGATACGATCTCGATCAACGGAACACCGGAACGGTTATAATCTACCAGTGTGCAATCTTCCCATTCATCATGGATCAACTTTCCTGCATCTTCTTCCATATGGATTTCATGAATGCCTACCTTCTTGCTGCCAGCTTCTGTTTCAATCTCCACATAGCCGTTTCGACAGATTGGCAGATACAACTGGGAGATCTGGTAGTTCTGTGGGTTATCCGGGTAAAAATAATTTTTCCGGTCAAATTTGGCATATCTTGTGATATCACAGTTCATTGCCATACCGACTGCGACTGCATATTTTAATACCTGCTTATTTAAAACAGGCAAAGAGCCCGGCATTCCGCTGCAGACAGGACACACATGGGTATTTGGTGCACCACCGAAAGCAGTGGAACAGCCACAGAAGATTTTTGTTTTGGTCGCCAGCTCTACATGAACCTCCAGACCAATGACGGTTTCATATTGCTTTGCCATTTATGCGTCCTCCCTTCCGAATTTGCCTCTTGCCTGCTCATAGGTATAAGCAGCCTGGATCAGTTTCTTTTCTGCGAAGCAGTCTCCGATCAACTGCAGGCCGATCGGCAGTCCCTGTGCATCTGTTCCGCACGGAACGCTGATGCCCGGAAGTCCTGCAAGATTGACTGAAATGGTGTAAATATCACCCAGATACATTTTGATCGGATCGGAAAGACTCTGTCCGAGCTTTGGTGCTGTTGTCGGTGCAACAGGTCCAAGGATCATATCATATTTTGCAAACGCTTCATCAAAAGCTTTTTTGATGAGTGCTTTTACTTTTAATGCCTTCAGATAATAAGCATCATAATAGCCGGAGCTAAGAACGAAGGAACCAAGCATGATCCTTCTCTTGACTTCCGGTCCGAAGCCTTCTGAACGTGTCTGCTTGTACATGGC
>DJNY01000172.1:15420-15754 GCA_002441865.1 Lachnospiraceae bacterium UBA6452
TAGGTCGGGATCGCATATTTGACAAGTGCCAGATCAAACTCCTCGATGATCGCACCTTTTTCTTTTAAAAGATTAGCTGCTGCTAACACTTTTTCTTTTACTTCCGGATCCAGACCTTCTCCGAAATAATCTTTCGGGATACCGATCTTCATGCCTTTCACATCGTTTACCAGTGCTTTTGTAAAGTCTGTATCTTCTCGTTTCTGGCTGGTGGAATCCTTTTCATCATAGCTTGCGATCGCTTCCAAAATAGTCGCACAGTCAGTTACATCCTTTGCCAGCGGTCCAATCTGATCCAGAGAAGAACCATAAGCGATCAGTCCGTAACGGGATA
>DJNY01000184.1 GCA_002441865.1 Lachnospiraceae bacterium UBA6452
GAAGGTTCTGTCATCGTTGTATATGGGTCAGGACGCAGAAAGTAGACCGGTGCATGCAAAAAGGCTGAGATAGGAAGCCAGCTGTGAAATCCTGCCAATCCCGTGCTGCCCTCCGCATAAACACGGATCGTCCAGATGCCCGCCAGCGGTGTTTCAAACCGTAAAAAGATCAGCTCCTCTCCACTGTTGAGCTCCACAGGTATATAATCCACGCTGACACGGGAATTGCTGTATACAAAAGAATACTGCAATGTCTGTCCGTATCTGTCCGGAATGCGGCTGATCATCTCTCCGTCGGGCGAACGGAGTGAAACCGTGTACACATTCGGAAGTTCTCCCCACAGCTCCATAATAAAGCCGTTCGTTCCTTCCGACACCTGAATTTCCACATCCTCATACGCATTTACTGTCTGCAGCGCGATACTTCCCTTATAATGGTGCGCAGCATTTCCTTCATTTCCACCGCCGATCACGACACAATGATGACGTTTATTGGTCAATACCGTCAGATACTGATCCAGAAAAGAATTTCCCGCATGATCTCCCATATTGGTTCCCATGGTGATACAGATCACGATCGGTTTATTTTCCCGCTCACTGACATCATGCAAATACTTCAGTGCTGCCACAATATCGGATTCTTCATAAGCATCCGCTGTCCCGGGGATCTGATAATAATCCCGCAGATATTTCTTTGCCTGTCTGCACTTTACCATCACAAGTTCTGCCTGCGGAGCTGCATTTTCCGCCACGGAAACCACTTTTGTACCATGTCCGTTTTCATCCGCAAACAAAATCGGAACCGTCTCGTCTGTTTTCCGCAGGCGCAGGTTTTCATTGATCGCTTCTTTGGAAAATACCGTCCCGTATGGAAGTCCCTGCGGCGGTTCGCCGGTTTGTTGTGTCTGATCCCAGACAGAATGCAGTTTTGTACTGCCGTCTTCGTTTCGAAACACCGGCAGAGTATAGCGGATCCCTGTATCAATAAAACCGATCAGAATTCCGTTTCCCGTCAGGCTCAGCGGTGGCTGCTGCACACGCAGGATACCGCTGTCCTCATATGCACCTGCAAGCTGCTGCAGCTGGCTCTCATATACCGGTTTTACGGATGAAAAAATCCCGGGAGTTTCCTCCCGGGCAGCAAGTCCGTAACATTTCGGAATAAACGCATAGCGATATTCTGATATGCTGAGCGGCTGTACATTCAGCCTGTTTACATATAAGATGCCGAAATTGCCATCGATCGGCAAAAAACAGTAATCAATTTCGTTCTGCGTAAGCACATCAAAATCTTCTACATAATCCACCAGCAGGTTCTGGTAGTCCTCTGACAATATCTTTTCCCTACAATCCATAGACGCCTCTTACGGCTTTTTTCTATTCTATGCCGGGAAGTGCCTCCGTACTACGGATTTCGATCTTCGGTCCACCGCAGCCTTCGATATATTCCTTTGTGATCGTCACACGGCCGATATTTTCATCCTTCGGGATCTCATACATGATATCCAGCATGAATTCTTCAATGATGGCACGGAGTGCTCTGGCGCCGGTATCCTTTTCCATTGCCTTTTCCGCTATCGCTTCGAGTGCACCGTCATCAAATTCAAGATCTACCTCATCTAAGGCAAGCAGCTTCTGGTACTGTTTCAGTATCGCATTTTTCGGCTCCTTCAGGATCTTGATATACATATCCTTGTCGAGTGCATCCAGCGTATAAATGATCGGTAATCTGCCAAGGAATTCCGGGATCATGCCAAATTTCTTCAGATCTTCGATCGTTACCTTCTTGATCAGATCCTTATCATTGTTAAACTTATCCTTCAGATCTGCTTCATAACCGATCGAGGTTTTCTTCATCAGACGCTGTTTGATGATATCATCCAGATCCGGGAACGCACCACCGCAGATAAACAGAATATTTCTCGTATTGACCGTCGTAAGCGGTACCATGGCATTTTTGCTGTTAGCACCGACCGGCACTTCCACCTCAGCGCCTTCCAACAGCTTCAGCATACCCTGCTGTACCGATTCACCGGATACATCACGGCTTGTCGTTTCTTTCTTCTTGGCGATCTTATCGATCTCGTCAATGAAGATGATACCCATTTCCGCACGCTCCACATCATTATCCGCAGCAGCGAGCAGCTTGGAAACAACGCTCTCGATATCGTCACCGATATAACCTGCCTCTGTCAGGGAAGTGGCATCTGTGATCGCAAGCGGGACATCCAGAAGACGGGCAAGTGTCTTGACAAGATAGGTCTTACCACAGCCTGTCGGTCCGATCATCAGCATATTGGACTTTTCGATCTCAATATCATCCATCGTATTGGTTGCCACACGTTTGTAATGATTATAAACCGCAACGGAAATAACCTTCTTGGCATAATCCTGTCCGACCACAAAATCATCCAGCTGTGCTTTGATCTTGTGCGGCGGTGGAATGTTTTTGATATCCAGTACCGGTTCATTTTCCGCTTTCTTCTTTTTCTTCTTCAGCTTCTGTTTATTCGGAATCCCACCGTCTCCCTGCAGATCCGCCAGATTGACAAAGCTGATGTTTGGGAACTTCTTGGACAGGTCGGAAAGATCTGACTGGTTCATGGACTGTGCCAGCATGGAAGGATCGAGCATGCCCTGATAATCAAACTGGCTGACCGCATCCATTGTCTTATGCATACAGTCATTACAGACACAGATGTTATTCGGCAGCTTAAACTGCTTGCCTGTTACACTCTCCGGTCTGCGGCAGACAAAGCAGACATTCTCATACGGACTGTCTTCTTCCTCTTCCTCATCTTCCGTCTCCTCTACCGTTCCTGCGCATGACTCTTTCTCTGTATCCTGTACATCCGCACCATCTACAACTTCCCTGAAATCCTGTGCAGCTTCCGCTGTTTTCTGTTCTGTTGCAGAAGTATCTTTTTTCTCCTCATCAGCCCCATCGTCAGAATCATCAAAATCTTCTTCTGTCGTGTCTGTCACATCAAAATCGGCTGAAAATTCATCCTCTTCTGCTTCCGTTGTATTCTGATATACTTCTTTTTTTCTGTCTTCTCCCTGGAAATCTTCATCAAAATCATCTTCTGAAATGATTTCCTTTTCTATCTTTTCTTTTTCGTCTTCTTCATCAAAGAAAACATCTTCATCATAATCAGACATTGTTTCTCTCCTTTATAATTTACTGATTTCCGTCGAGTGTAACCTCTAAGATACGTTCCTGATAACCACCGTCTACGGAAGCCATTACACCGATCTGTACGGATGTTCCTGCTTCCATACTGTCAAGCAGCGTGGAAAGCCCCTCCATCGTTTCTACAGTCTCTCCGTCACAGCTTATGATAATATCACCTTTTTTCAGTCCTGCCTTCTGCGCTGCAGTTCCTTCATATACTCTTGAAATATAAACGCCAACCGGGATTCCATACATTTCCTGTACCTGGCTGTCTACATTCAGTCCGGAAATCCCCAGATATCCCCGTTTATTCTGCTCCACGGGTGTTCTTGTCTGTTTGTTCATCAGTTCGGCAATGATCGGTTTTGCCGTAGAGATCGGAATGGCATATCCCATACCTTCTACTTTCGTTCCTGCGATTTTATTGGAATTGATCCCGATCACTTCTCCATTGACATTTAACAATGCACCACCGGAATTTCCCGGATTGATCGCTGCATCTGTCTGGATCAGTGATTCCGTATTGCCATCCTCATCAATACTGTAATCTCTGTTTAAAGCACTGATCACGCCTGTTGTCACACTCTGTCCATAGCCAAGTGCATTCCCGATCGCGATCGCAGGCTCTCCTACCTTCAGGGTATCTGAATCCCCCAGTGTTGCGATCCTGATCGCATTCTTCGTTGCTGCGGAAAGATCCGACAGTTTTATGGCGATCACAGCCAGATCCGCATCTGCATCTGTTCCCTTTACCACTGCATCATAGGTGCTCTCATCTATAAACTGGACTGAAAGAGAGGTGGAATCGGCTACAACATGATTATTCGTTACAAGCAGAAGCTCTTCATCATTTTCACCTACAATAATGCCGGATCCACTGCCTGTTTCTTCCTGTTTGATCGCATAGCCCCAGAAGTTTTCCGTAACAGCATAGGTGCCAAAAATAGAAACAACAGATGGCATTACCGTGTCAACGACATCCGTTACATCCGTCACAACGGCTCCTTTCATACTGTCTGTCTGTGTTACCGCAATGCCGGTTCCCTGCTGCAGATCTGAAAGTGCCGTATTCGTCTGATCCGCCTCTGCCGTATTTCCTGCAGATG
>DJNY01000173.1 GCA_002441865.1 Lachnospiraceae bacterium UBA6452
GTTTCCTTATCCTGCCTGAGTTCTTTTTCCTTCTTTGCGATCTTTACCTGTGTGTCCGCATATTCCTGCAGCATCTTCCGGTCATACTGGTTGATCATTTCAATATAATCCGCTTTGTTAAGCAGATCCGAAAAACTGGACGCAGAAAGAAAAACATCCAGATAAGAAGTGTTTCCCTCTTCATATAAAAACTGGATCCGCTGCTTCATTTCCTCATAACGCACCTTCTGCTGCTCTTTGGCATCCGCGATCGTTTCCTGCGCCTGAGTGATCGCGCTTTGCTTCTTTTCAATGATCTCATCGATCTCCAGGAGCTTACTGTTCGCCTCCTGCAGCTCTTCATTCAGATTATCCAGATAACTTTGCAGGCTCGCCCGGTCTGTCTGCAGATCCTGTATGCTGTCATTTGCTTCTTCCAGCCCATTTTCTGCCTTCGCCTTATCCCGCTGTGCCTGCTCAAGTTGCTGCCCCGCCGTTGCATAGGCATACAAAGGACGCCCGATCAAACAACCGAGCGTCACTACTGTAAAAGCTATCCATTTTTTCCAGTTCTTACAAAATGTCATCTGCTACATCCCTTACAGATCAAGTTCTATTTTCCTGCCGGTTCTTTCATACCGGTAATATTCCACGCCTGCTGCATCAAACATCTTTTTCGATGCGATATTCATCGGCGTTCCTTCGTATTTGTCACAGTCATACACAACCGTTCTGATCCCCGCCTGTATGATCGCTTTTGCACACTCATTACACGGGAACAGGGATACATACAGCTTTGTGCCCTCCAGACTGCCACCGCGGTAGTTGAGAATGGCATTCAGCTCACTGTGTGTGACAAACGGATATTTTGTCTCAAGCGCATCGCCTTCTCTGTCCCACGGGAAATCCTCATCGCTGCATCCATTCGGAAATCCGTTATATCCCATGGAAAGAATACGATTGTCTTTTCCGACAATACAGGCCCCTACCTGTGTATTCGGATCCTTGGAACGCATCCCCGACAACATGGAAACACCCATAAAATATTCATCCCATGAAATGTAATCTTTTCTCTTATGATTCATAGTTTATCCATCCGTTTTCTGGCAGATCTGCATATACAGCAGATATCATTCTGCTTTGCAGACCAAATGATGACATGAATATCACTTACTTTGTTCCGAAAATTCTGTCTCCCGCATCACCAAGACCCGGTACAATATAACAATGGTCATTTAACTTTTCATCAAGTGCGCCAATATAGATATCCACATCCGGGTGTGCTTCCTGCATTGCTTTTACACCTTCCGGCGCTGCAATGATACACATGAAGTGGATGTTTTTACAGCCTTTATCTTTCAGCATCTGGATCGCTGCTACTGAAGAACCGCCTGTTGCCAGCATCGGATCGACTACAAAAACTTCTCTCTGTGCACAGTCTTCCGGAAGCTTACAGTAATATTCTACCGGCTTTACCGTAACAGGATCACGATACAGGCCGATATGTCCTACTTTTGCAGCAGGGATCATCTCCAGCATACCGTCTACCATGCCAAGTCCAGCACGCAGGATCGGTACTACAGCCAGCTTCTTACCTTTCAGTTCTTTTACTGTTGTCTTGCAGATCGGTGTTTCGATCTCTACATCGGCAAGCGGCAGATCTCTCGTTGCTTCATAGCACATCAGCATTGCGATCTCACTGATATTCTGTCTGAAGTCCTTTGTTCCTGTTTCCTTTCTGCGGATAATACCGATCTTGTGCTTGATCAGCGGATGATCCATAACCACTACTTTACTCATATTCTTTGTCCTCCTGTATATTTATTAATCCTCAATCTGATTGATTCTTCTCTGGTGTCTTTCTTCTCCTGAAAATTCTGTTTCGAGGAAAGTATCTACAATGGAAAGTGCCAGATTCTGTCCGACAATCCCTGCACCAAGTGCCAGTACATTGGCATCATTATGCAGTCTTGTCAGCTTTGCGGAAACCGTGTCGGCGCAAAGTGCAGCACGGATCCCCTTTACTTTATTGGCTGTGATGGAAATACCGATTCCCGTAGTACAGATCACGATTCCCTTCTCACATGTCCCGTCCGCTACTGCATTTGCCACTGCTTTTCCGTAGACCGGATAATCGCAGGAGCTTTTATCGTAGCAGCCTACATCCTTTACTTCATATCCTTTTTCTTTTAAATGTGCTATTACAGTTTCTTTCAGATCATATCCGCCATGATCACTGCCTATTGCTATCATCTGTTTCCTCCTGATCTGCATCTATTATTTTATGACCTGCCGCCTTCAGCAGCCTGTTCATAACAGCCTGTCCGATCCCCTTATCCGAAAAGCTTTCCGTATACATGAAATCCATGCCTTCATCATCAAACTCCCGGAGCATCCGGAAAAGATCCTTTGCGATCTGCGCGAGATCATCTCTGTTCCCTGTTACCTTAACGGAATCAGCCTGATAGGCGCTGCCATCTTCCCCAGCGGCGATCACACCGACCTTATATCCCTGCGCGCGCTTTTTGTCTGCTTCCTGCTGCAGCCGTTTTCTGACATGATCAGCCTGTCCGCTGATGATCGTCAGCTCTCCCTTTGGTGCATAATGCTTATATTTCATGCCTGGTGCTTTCGGCTTTGCATTTCCGCTGACACTGAACATGGTCGGATCCTGCAAAAGATCCGGCAGAATTTCCTGCATCATTTCATAGGTCACATAGCCCGGTCTGAGGATCATCGGTTTTTCGCCCGTCACATCCACGATCGTGGATTCCACGCCGATCCCGACCTGTCCGCCGTCCAGCAGCATTTCGATCTTTCCGTCCATATCCTCATACACATATTTTCCCAGTGTTGGAGAAGGTCTGCCTGAAGTATTGGCACTCGGTGCTGCCACAAAGCCGCCCGCAGCCTCAATAAAAGCAAGTGCTACTTTGTGATCCGGGAAACGTACCGCAACCGTATCAAGTCCGCCGGTCGTCTCTTTGGGCACCAGATCTGTCTTTTTGAAGATCATGGTCAATGGGCCCGGCCAGAACTTTTCTGCCAGCTTTCTGGCATTTTCCGGGATCTCGGCTGCGATCTTTGAAAGATCCTCCAGCCTGCAGATATGCACGATAAGCGGATTGTCACTCGGCCTGCCCTTTGCCGCATAGATCTTGCGGGAGCTGTCCGGATTCAAAGCATCTCCGCCCAGTCCGTAAACCGTCTCTGTCGGAAAAGCAACAAGACCGCCGTCCCTGATGATCTGACCTGCCTGCCTGATCGCTTCTTCATTCCATGTGTGCTCTAAATCTTTGATCCACTTCGTTTCCAAATGACTCATTCCTTCTCTGCCGGATGAGGAATTTTGATGCCTCACCATAATTCTGCTTTAGTATAGCACATTTCCCCCTGCTTTCAAACTATCTGCACACACATTTCCGCACATTTTTCAGTTTCCGCATCAGGCTGACGGTGCTTTTTGCACGCCGCTTACATATTGCATCGCAGCCATGGCAATATAAAATGCAAGACGCTCCTGATATGCGTCCGTCACAAGCTTATCCGCCTCTGCCTGATTGGACAGAAATCCACATTCCACAATAATTGTCGGAACAGTCGATTTTTTCAACAGATAATAAGTGTTGTTGCCCTTTGGCATCCTTTTATTTTCAGGATCCACGCCTGCGGCCAGCTCCTGCTGCATGATCTGCGCTGCTTCCTTTCCGGCCTCAGAGGTTTCATAGTAAAAGACCTGTGCGCCGTGTACCCCTTCCGCCGTATAGCTGTTCTGGTGAATGCTGATCGCCAGCGCAGCACCGGACGATTCGATCAGCGCGATCCGGTTTTTCAGATCTTCCACCTTTTTACTTCCCTGATTTCCTGTATACAGCCCCCTATCTTCATTTCTCGTCAGGATAACCTGATAACCGTTCTGCTGCAGGAGTCTTGCAAGACGCATGGTGATCTGCAGATTGACATCTTTTTCCAGTGCGCCGTTGATTCCGATCTTGCCGGGATCTTCCCCGCCATGTCCCGCATCCAGCACAATGACCGGCCGCTGTCCTGTCTTTTCCTGCTGCATGGTATAGATCACTGCCGTCCTCGCAAGATAGTACATAGAACACAAAAGGCAGATCGTAATGATCACAGAAATCAGCTTGTTTTGCACATTGGCCTCCACATACTATGTAGCTTTACTACATTCTATGCCAAGCTGCTCTGTGTTATGACTTTCTGCCTTCTTTTTATTCTGTCACAATTTCCTCAAGCGGTGCCTGCTCATCCGCCGTATCAGTCTGTCCGCCTGCATCTCCTGTATTTTCTGTGTTCTGCACAGCTGCTGTCTCATCTGTGATCACCGGATCAATAGCAGCTTCATTTTTTACATAATTTTCTATAAGCGCCCAGACATCCGGTGTTTCCAGCCCCAGCTTCCATTCTGCTATACCGCCCAGCTGATAAGCCGACATGACCTGCAGCTTTGCTTCCAGGCTCTTTGCATTTTCCAGCCAGATCTGACAGGTCACGCCATCTGCCTCAAAGGTCGCATAATCCTGACAGGTCGTTTCATCCCAGGAAGCTGCTGCGCCGTATTGTGCCAGATAATCCGCCGCCGCAGACATGGAAAGTGCCTCGCTTGTCAGACTGTCTCCCCATTTCCAGAGTCTTGTATAAAACGGAACCGCATTGATCACTTTTTCCTGTGGTACAGCGGAAACCGTATCCTCGATGCCCTGCTGCACATACCCGATCGAAGCCACACTGCCCGCTTCCGCAGAGCCTGCATAATGTTCATCATATCCCATGATAACCACATAATCTACTACTGTTCCCTGTTCTTTTCTGTCATAATGCGCTGTATAGCCTGTCGGTACATAATTATCAACGGAAAGCACGATCTGGTTCTTCCTGCAGCTGATGGAAAGCTCGCGCAAAAACTGCACATAATCGCCGCCCGCGCTTTCCGGAACCTGCTCAAAGTCGATATTGATTCCATCAATTCCCATTGCCGTAACGGTTCCTACAAGCTGGGAGATCAGGTTTTTCCGGTTTGTTGTCGTACCAAGGATCTGTGCAATATCCACATCATTGGTGAAATTATCGATGAGTGCCCACACCTCGATCCCGCGGGCATGCATCGCATCCACATAGGCCTGGCTTGCAATAGATGTAAAGTTACCGGCATTATCATTTAAGAAAAACCACGTCGGAGAGATCGTATTGACCGCCTTTGTATTTGCCAGCAGACCATCCACGCCCTCATTGGCTGCAGCATTTGTTACCTGATGCCATGCCATATTGATCTTGTAATCTTTATGAATGCTTGTATATTCCGGGATCACATAGCTGATCGGTACTTCTACCGTCTGATCCTCTGCAGCTTCCAGACGCTTGTTTTCCACATAACCGATGACCGCATCCGCCGTTTCCACCTTAGACCAGTTTTCCATTTCTTCCAGAACCGTTACCCGGCTGTCTGCTTCCTGCTGCTCTAAAATATCACTTTTGATACCGCCCTGATACCGGACAGCGGTTGCTTTCCTTATCACCGCAGTCTGATGTGTCACATTTTCTGTATAGATCTGCAGTCTGTGCGGTGCTTCATAGGTATTGCAGACGAAATTTGAAAACTCCTGCATAAAACTGAGCGATACATAAGGCACTTCATCCTGCAGCACAAAGATCGGGCACGTATGCTCTGCTGTCCCGCCCGAAACGGTGTATGATGTCGAATCAAGCGGGATCTCATACAGATCCAGTGCTGTTGTATAAAGCAGCAGTTTTTCATTTACATCATAATAAAATCTGCTGTTTAACTGCTCCTGTACAAAAGACAAAGGCAGATAATCATTGCCGTCTATGTTGGCAGCCTTTTCCTCTGCCACCGCATCCGCCAGAATGATCGGAACCTGTCCTTCCTTTTCGATTCCATAGTACTGGGACAGATCCATCATCTCCTTGGAATAAGAATATTTTTGATATAATTTCACGCCGGCTGCACCTACAATGATCAGAACCATCAAAGCAACTGCGATCACAATGGGAAGTATTTTCTTTTTTTCCATTCTGTTCTCCTTTGTCTGAATCCCCTATTCTGTTTTAGTATACCAAACTATGCAAAATGGGACAAGTGTACACGTACGATTTACACAGAGGGGCTGTTTCATCTGTCACCTGTCCCATTCAGGATATTATCTCATGGCTTTATTCTTTTTTAATCCAGTCGTATCTGACCTCCTTTATACCACCGGACGCATCCATGACATAATCTGCCATAAAGTTGTCCGCATGATATCTGTCTGTTTCTCTCAGGATGTCCTTCCGCTCTGATACTTCAAGCATTGAAAAACAGTCCCGCAGCTTTTGCATAACCTGAAACTGTACTTCTATCCGATCCAGCATTTGCATAAGCTTCTGCCCCTGATCTGACATAAGCATTTGTCCTCCTGTTGCTTTCTTTTCATACACCTGATCCCCCCAAAAGGAAAATTTACTGTGATATGAATAATAATTCCAGATTGTGAATCATATTTTAAAATTGTGGTGATGATAAAGAATAGATTACTAAGAGATGACATCGGACGCGCACAAAGACATTAAAAATAAATACTGTAATATTGAATTATCTGTTTGAAAATTATTGTTGGAAAATAGTTTGATAAAACACGTATGTGTTTTAAAGACAATTGATATCCGATCACGATATCAATTCCATATTGTCTGATGATGCGGACCGCATCTGAACGAATCCTGTAAGATCATGCCTCCTTCCCGGTGCAGACTGCGTCGGACGGCATCTCTTATTGATATGATTATAAAAGAAGAACTTTTCTTTGACAATAGAAAAGTTAAAATTTTTATTAAATTAGCTGCCTGACAGGCAACTTCTATTGACTAAAACCGACATAAGATATAAGATACTTGTACAAAAGAAACAAGTATTTTCAGTCGTTTGAAGTCGATTTTTGGATAAAATCAGATAAGGATGTGATAATATGAAAATCGAAAAAGTAAATGACCATCAGATCAGATGTACCCTGACAGGTGCAGATCTTGCAAATAGAGAGTTAAAGATCAGCGAACTTGCCTACGGCAGTGAAAAAGCCAAAAACCTGTTCCGTGATATGATGCAGCAGGCATCTTTTGAATTCGGGTTTGAGGCAGAGGATATTCCGCTTATGATCGAGGCAATCCCGGTCAATGCGGATTGTATCGTACTGATCATCACCAAGGTAGAAGATCCGGATGAGATCGATACCCGTTTTTCCAAATTTTCTCCTGCACTAAATGCAGAAGAAGATACTGCAGAGGAAGATATCACAGATCGTTTTTCCGATGATGTCTTAGACCTGTTCCAGAAAATCAAAAACAGTGCTGGTGCTGTTACAAATACACAAAGTGACGAACCACGGGCAGCAGCACCGCGTATGCTGCAGGCAAGCCTCAACCATCTGTGCACTTTCTCCCGCATCGTAAAGGATGTTTATACCGCCGAAAGTGCGTTATACAAAGATCCGGAAGCAATGCAATATTGTCTGGTTCTCACAATGGGCGATATGTCGCAGCAGCAATTTGGAAAAATATGCAACATTGCTTCAGAATATGGCACAATCCAAAAAGTAGAGCCGGCCAGAAGTGCTTATCTGCAGGAACACTATGAAATGCTTGTTCCGGAAGATGCGGTTTGTGCTCTTGCCCAGATTTAAAACGACTGTAAATACTATTCTATTGTAATTTATAATGTTTCATGTTAAAAAGGGGCTGTGAAAAAAG
>DJNY01000066.1 GCA_002441865.1 Lachnospiraceae bacterium UBA6452
CAGGAGCAGCTTTCCCATACACTTCTGCCGGTCGGTTCCTATACGAAGGATCAGATCCGGGAGATCGCAAGGCAGCAGGAACTGCCGATCGCCAATAAACCGGACAGCCAGGATATCTGTTTTGTACCGGATGGAGATTACTGCAGCTTTCTGGAACGGGAAGTACCGGACAAGATTCCGGGACCGGGCAACTTTGTATCAATAGACGGCAAAATTTTAGGAACACATAAGGGGATCACACATTATACGGTAGGACAGAGAAAAGGTCTTGGACTTGCCATGGGACATCCGATCTTCGTGACAGAGATCAGACCGGATACCAATGAAGTTGTCATAGGAGAAAGCACGGATGTATTTGCACATGCGCTGCTTTGCGATAAGATCAATTATATGGGCATGGAAGATCTGCCATCGCCGCGCCGCTGCACCGCCAAGGTACGCTATGCGCATCAGGGAGCAGCCTGCACAATAGAAAAGAGCGGGGAGGATCAGATCCGCGTCATCTTTGACGAACCTGTCCGGGCAGTCACACCGGGACAGGCTGTCGTTTTCTATGACGGAGAATATGTGCTCGGTGGCGGAACGATCATAAAAGCGTGTCCAGTTTAAAATATTCGGGCTGCCTTTTTTCGTAAACCGCATAATATTTAAAACCGATCTCCTGCAGCATATCGCAGGTGGCAGAAAACTGATCGGCCAGATATTTCGGCTCATGCGCATCGGAGCCGATCGTAATGACTTTGCCACCCAGCTCATGATATCTTTTTATGATATCGATGCAGGGATTGGTAGAGCCGATACCGCATCGGAAACCGCCGGTATTGACTTCAAGTCCTTTATCATTTCTGATCAGGAACCGTAAAATCTCATCAATGATCTCGCCATAATCCGCATAGCGGTAATTTTTGTTTTTAGTAGGGCCGTAGCGCACCACATAATCCAGATGTCCATATACATCAAAATTGGAAAACTTCTGTACGTTTTCAAGCTCTGATTCAAAATATTCCCGATACGCTTCTTTTTCACTCCTTCCCGCATAAAAATCAGGATAATACGGGTCTTTTCCGTGACAGACATGGGAAGATGCAATGATGAAGTCAAAATCATGCGATTGGCTGAGTTCATTATTTTTCTGTACGATTGCCGGATCGACACCAAGCTCGATCCCGAACAGGATGCGGATCCTGTCACCGTATTTTTCGCGCTTCGTCAACAATTCATATAAATAAGAATCCACATTTAAAAGAAAGATATTTTCGGGATCGCCCGCGTGGCGCGGATAATCAAAGTCGTTGTGTTCCGTAAAACAGATGTGTCTGAGCCCGAGAGAGAGGGCTTTTTGTATCATATCGTCCATGCTGGCTTTTCCGTCACTGGAAAACGTGGTATGGACATGCATATCTGCATAAACTGCCATAGCTGCTGAACCTCCTTTGCGATAAACGTATTATTTACGCTGTTTTGCAGTTCCATTTTAATGATTCTGCATAAGAAGTGCAATTGATAATTGCAATAATAAATGTAAAAATTTTGAAAAACGGTAAAAAAACAGCCAAATTCAAATAAATTTCAAAATCTGACTTGCATTTTAAGAACAAATTGGTTACAATAAATTCGCTGACAAAATTTTATCAATTTCACACATGGGATTGGTAGAATAATATAAAAATTTCATTTTTAGGAGGAATCTAAAATGGCAGTAAAAGTAGCAATCAATGGTTTTGGCCGTATCGGTCGTCTTGCATTCAGACAGATGTTTGGTGCAGAAGGTTATGAAGTAGTTGCAATCAACGACTTAACATCTCCAAAGATGTTAGCACACTTATTAAAATATGACTCTTCACAGGGTAGATATGTAGCTATCGGCGAAGAAGATCAGGTTACAGCTGATGACGAAGCTGGTACAATCACTGTTAAAGGCAAGACAATCAAGATCTACAAAGAGCCAGACGCAAATAACTGCCCTTGGGGTGAAATCGGAGTAGACGTAGTATTAGAGTGCTCAGGTTTCTATACATCTAAAGCAAAAGCACAGGCTCATATCAATGCAGGTGCTAAGAAAGTTGTTATCTCTGCTCCAGCAGGAAACGACCTTCCTACAATCGTTTACAATGTAAACCATGAAACATTAACAAAAGAAGATACAATCATTTCTGCAGCTTCTTGTACAACAAACTGCTTAGCTCCTATGGCTAAAGCATTAAATGACTTAGCTCCGATCGAATCTGGTATCATGTGCACAATCCATGCTTACACAGGTGATCAGATGATCCTTGACGGACCACAGAGAAAAGGCGATTTAAGAAGATCCCGTGCAGGTGCTGTTAATATCGTTCCTAACTCAACAGGTGCTGCTAAAGCAATCGGCTTAGTTATTCCTGAATTAAACGGTAAGTTAATCGGCGCTGCTCAGCGTGTTCCTACCCCTACAGGATCTACAACACTGTTATTCGCAGTAGTTGACAAGGCTGTAACAAAAGAAGAAGTTAACGCAGCTATGAAGGCTCAGGCTACAGAGTCATTCGGATACAACGAAGAAGAAATCGTATCTTCAGATATCGTTGGTATGAGATTTGGTTCTTTATTCGATGCAACTCAGACAATGGTTTCTCCATTACCAGATGGAAAGACTCAGGTAGAAGTTGTTTCTTGGTATGATAATGAGAACTCTTACACATCTCAGATGGTTCGTACAATCAAATACTTCGCTGAATTATAAGATTTAGTGGACGAGCAGTAAAGACCTTAAAGGGTCCGGTCTTATGGACCGGATCCTTTTTTATATCATAGAAGATTCTGCGGAATTTTCTATAAAATCAAAATGGGAGGCAATTTAAAATGGCATTAAACAAAAAAACAGTCGATGACATTGACGCAAAAGGAAAAAGAGTACTTGTAAGATGTGACTTCAATGTACCTTTAAAAGATGGAAAGATCACAGATGATACACGTATCGTAGCAGCTCTTCCTACAATCAACAAGCTGATCAATGATGGCGCAAAGGTTATTCTTTGCTCACATCTTGGCAAAGTAAAAAATGGCCCTAACGAAGGCGAGTCTTTAGCACCGGTTGCTGAAAGATTATCAGAGAAGCTTGGAAAGAAAGTTACATTTGTACCGGATTACAATGTAACAGGTAAAGCAGCTACAGATGCAGTAGCAGCTATGAAAGACGGCGATGTAGTTCTTCTGCAGAATACACGTTTCCGTGGAAAAGAAGAGACAAAGCCACAGGAAGCTGGCGAAGCATTTGCAAAAGAGCTTGCTGATCTTGCTGATATCTATGTATGTGACGCATTTGGTTCTGCACACAGAGCACATGCTTCTGTAGCAGTTGTTACAAAATATATCACTGCAAAAGGCGGCGTAAATGCTGTTGGATATCTGATGCAGAAG
>DJNY01000203.1 GCA_002441865.1 Lachnospiraceae bacterium UBA6452
ATAAAAGGGGAAATCCGTTAGCCGAGGGGATTGGCTAACGGATTATGAGGGGATAATCTGAGAAGTAAAACTTCTCATGTTTATAATAAACATTTCTGTTTATTATCTGATTGTTAGGTTGCATCAGGAATATTACTTCCCTTTGCATCATTTATTATATATCAAAAGACTCATTTTGTACAGTCTTTTTTTGAGAAATTCTCAAAAAAATTCAAGTCATTTTTAAGCTCTATTTTTTCAAATTTACGGTAATTTTGCCAAAATGCAACTCATTTAATAGCTTTTTGGCAAATTTGACATGATGTTTTGGCAAAATTGTATCCTGGAAATAGGCGCCGTTTCCGGAGATGAGTTCCAAAGGATTTCCTTCGTAACCATGCAGGTCAACTTTTTGTACATAATCCTCCGCATACCTTGCAGCAAGCGCCTTCCGCAGTTCTATTTTCTGCACAAGCTCTTTGGTCAGGCCGGTCTTTTCGATCTGTGCTTTTGTCATTTTTGACAACAGCTCCGCAGCCTGCTCCATCGCGGCATTTTTCTCCTCTGCAGTCAGTTCGTATCCATTCTGCTCTGCCATATCTGCATAAATGATCTCTGCCAGGCATGTATTGACTGCTGTGTCCTTTGCCATGTTTTTTAAAAACCTGCTCTTTTTGCCCGCTGAAAAATGTATATTCCAGTAGCTTTGCGGATTATTGGAATCATATGCTTTTGCCTGTTGATTCACATACTCCTCCACTTCATAGATATAATATCCAAATTCCCGAAGCGTTACCTGCGTTTCATCTACCGACAATACCGTATCACCCAGATGTGCTTCATAGTCAAATGTCTTTCTATGCCTGCCCCGGACTGAAAGTACAGCCAGGGCAAGGATCACCCCAAATAAAAGCAGGCATATGAAAAGCACCTTTTTATCTTTTTTCTTCATGCTATTTATCCGTTCTGTACACGGTTCATATATTTATCCCAGCAAAGCTCTGAACTATCGAATGCGATCTGCAGCCAGTATGACGTCTCCTCATCCGCATCGATCCCGACAAGATATAAGAAACGCCCTGTTGTATTGTATACATCTTCTACCTTTACTACATCAAACAGATAATAGCCCTTGCTTCCCTGCAGAAGTGCTGTCAGCTCCTCCTCGGAAAGCGGTTCATCCGGCTTTTCTTCCCGCAGTACATCATTGGCATCATAATACTTATAGCCTTCCTTTACTGCTTTCTGGATCTCGGCATTTTTCAGCTCCATCTGCGTTGTTCCCGCATAACTGTCTGTATAATTACCATTCTGCGAGTTATTTGCCTTTACGATCACAGCCTCCAGTTCAAACCGGAGCGCATCTTCTGTCCATTCCGCTTTTTCGATCTGCGCATCTCTGAAGCTGAAATGCTCCAGCTCATTCATTGCCTTAAATTTCATCTTTACTTTCCTGCTCTTCCTCAGCCTCGCGTTCTTTTCTTCTTGCTTCGATCTGCTCTTTCCGGCGGATTTCCATGAGTTCTTCCTGTTCTTTTCTCTTCTCCCAGGAAATCTTTGCTTCCCGGACGATCTTCTCCATCAGCTCTTCCTCCGATAAGGCAGGCTCTTCCGTTTTTTCTTCACCAGGAAGATCTTCTGTCTGCACAGGCTCTGCAGGCTTTTCTTTTTCGTCCGAAAGTGCATCTATCACGATCTGTGCACGATCTACGCCTTCTTTTTCTACGCGTTTTGCTGCTGCTTTTGCATATTGTCTGTCGATTGCTTTTCCAATCATATCTTTAACAAATGCCTTCCATTTATGATATTCCCTTTTTACTGTTATCACAAGCCATATTGCAAGAGAAATCACCGGAAATGCAAGAAACAATGTCCGGAACACAAGCAGAAACGCTGCTTTTATTTCAATGCTTCGCTCTGCATTTTCCCAATATGGGTAGGCAACTGCATTTCCCCTCATCATCAGCTTTGGCAGATTCCGGATCTTCTTATATAATTGCAGATTGGAGAAACGGTCCGTATTATCAACATATTCTTTATCCGAAAAGCTGACTGCCGAATCAGAGAGTGTACTCTCCTCATCTTCTCCAAAAGCGGTTTTTAACGCAGTTAGAGCAAATCCCTTTACCGGATTTGGCAGAACCGCTTCATACACTGTAATTCCCGTGCCATCAAACAAAGACTGAAACGTATTGAAATCCATGAATAAATAAGACTGGTTTCCACGCGCATACTTTTCATACTTATTTTCGGACGGCTTATAAACACCGGCGATCACAAACTGTCTGCCTTCGATCGTTACTGTTTTTCCGGCAATATCATATGCCCCAAACAATGTCCATGCTGTATTTTCATCCAACACGATCCTGTCTTTTGAAATGTCATTTTCAGAAAAAACATTTCCCGAGATCATGTTAAGCAGATGAAACTGAAAGAAATCACCACCGACACCTACGATCTGTACACTATCCACAGAAGCACTTCCTATATCCGTCAGTTTGCTGATCGAGCTTTCATGCATAGCCGCATATGCATCGATCCAGAGCCTTCCTGTAACAGATTCTTCCGTAATGGAGGCGTCGGTCAGCTTTGACTGCAGTGTACTGCGTACCTCTGAGATCATATCTTTTGTGATCTGACTGTCACTCTGTATAAACGCACTGACCTGATGGTATCTGATATCATTGGCAGCCCAGCGCTCTGCCTCCTGCTGGGAATACTGCCTTTTAACCAGTTGATTTCCCGCGATCGTCAGAATAAGTGCTGCCAGCAGACAAAACAGGAGACATGCCAGAAATCTGATATGATCTCTGCACCAGATTAATACTTTCATATCCGGTTCCTCCTATTGATCTGCCAGACGTACCTTCATACCGGCCTCTAATGGTTTTGTAGAGTTTGTTACAACATACTCATATCCAAACAATCCGCCACTGACAGCAGAATTTGTATCATCACTTGCCAGTACTTCCACATCTGCTCTGGATAAAACATAACGGTTACCAAGCGGACTGCTCTTTACATTGACAACCAATACAAATTTCCCGTTATTGTCCTCGCGGATCGCGCTGTTTGGCACTATTACATCATACTGGGAACTCTTTTCACCGACAGAAAGACTCAAAGACTGTCCGACTGTCACATCATCTCCCGTGATCTTAAATGTCAGGATCTTATTTTTATCAGGATTATCTACATCTGCTTTAATGGAATCCAGCGTTGCTTTCATATCTGTTCCCCAGACATTCTGGATCTCCGCTTCCTGTCCTGCTTTCACAAGCTTTGCCTGTTCTTTTGTCACAGAAAAGCTCACACTGTATCCATTTCCGGTTACTGCAATAGACGCAAGCGCACTGTCCGGTGTTACCGTATCCCCTGCGATACAGTTGACAGATTTTACAACACCTGCATTTTTTGCTTTGATCTCTGATTCCTGTCCGCCATTTTTCAATTTTTCCACAACTTCTCTCTGGTCGTCCACCTTTTTCTTGGAGGCTTTCAGATCAAGTGCTGCCTGTCCCTGTGTTACCTTATCATCCGTCTGCTTATTTGCAAGTGTCAGGATCAGGGTATCCAGTGCTTTCTGTTTTTCACGGACTGCTGCATTGGCATCATCCACTGTCGGTGTACCCTCCAGATCAGAAGTGATCTGTGCCAGTGTTGCATTTGCATCTGCCAGTGCTTTCTTTTTCTCTTTTAATTTCTTATTGTATTTACTAACACTGTTTCCGGATACGGAATCGATCTGTGCCTGGATATAATCTACATCAGCCTGCAGATCATTGACTTTTTTCTGTGCTGCTGCCTGCTGTTCCACGAGAGATGCCCTGGCTGCTGCCTTTGTCTGGTTTGCAACTGCATCACTGAGCTCTTCTCTTGCAGACTTGATATCCAGATTGTCGAGTGCGTAGTTTGGAGCTGCAGCAAGAAGTGCCTTGCTGTAATCAAGCTCCAGACTGTCCAGTGTATCCTGTGCTTCCTTCAGTGCACTTTCATCGGTTGTGCCTGTTCCGTCCAGTTCAAATAATACCTGATCTGCGGAAACCTCATCGCCAACCTTGATCTTGACACTGCCAACCACATGATTTTCCGTTACTTTAACATCGTAATCTTCTGCTGTCTCTACCGTTCCCGTTCCTCTGACCTTTGCAGTCACATTTCCGCTCTGTGCATAAGCCGTGGAAACCTCAGGCAGGGAATAATTCATGATCGTATTGGAGAAAAACGTCAAAAGCAGCATGATCACCAGAAAGACGATCGCAATATTTTTAATTCTATCTTTTTTGTTGGTCTGTTTTTTTTCGTTCACTTTCTTATCCTTTCTATCCCTTGACTCCGCCGGAGTAGGAAATTCCTTCAATCAGGTATTCTTCTCCATACAGATAGATCAGTATGGTTGGTACCATATAAATAACCGCAACTGCAAATGCCAGTCCGACCTCTCCCTTGTTGATCTCTGACAGGAAGATCGACAGTGGATACTTATCGCTGTCAGATAACAGGATGAGCGGCTGTTCTACCATATTCCAGTAATCAATGAATACCAGGATCGCCGTACTTGCAATCGCGCTTTTACAAAGCGGAATGCAGACTTTTGTAAAAATCTGCCACTCTGATGCACCATCCAGTTCAGCAGCTTCGATCAGCGATTTCGGAATACGCCTCATATACTTTGTCAGCAAAAATACACTGAAGGTTGAGAAAATACCAGGTAATATGATCGCCGCTCTGGTATTTAAGATCCCCAGCCATTTGCTGACGAGGAAGTTCGGTACAAGACTGACCTGATATGGCATCAGCATCAGTATAATATATAAAAAGAAGATAATTTCCTTTTTCCGTCCCCGGAACCGCGAAAAACTATATGCCGCTCCCAGTGCGATAAAGATCTGAAATACAACGATCGGTACAACCAATATGACCGAATTCCAGAATTTCAACAGATAATCCGGGCTCTGCAAAAGCACCGTATAATACTGCTTAAAAGTCACAATATCCGGAATAAATTTCAAATTCGCCGCCTCCGACGTATAGGAGGACTGTGTCTGCGACTGTTGATTCCCGTAATAGCTGTTGGAATCATCGGTGTAACTGTCAAAGACTGCACCGTAATTGGAAGAGATCTCACTCTCCTGCATAAATGAATTTGCGATCGTCAGGACGATCGGCATTAAAAATGAGGTTGCAAAGAAAAATGCTATGATAAACAATACAACCCTTGTGCATTTCTGCTTCCGTCTGCTTTTCATCCTTCCACATCCTTTCCAAAGTGATTTTCGACCACAAAGAGAAGGCCTATGATAACAACCATAACAGTGCACATAATGATCGCGGCTGCTGAAAGCTTCTGATAATCCAGCGCCTTAAAGGTATTATTCATGAAATGCTGCAGCATATACAGTGTATCATACGGATAATCACCTGTCAGCAGATATACTTCCCTGAATACCTTGAAAGAGTTGATCAGTGACATGATCGCCACAAACAGGATCGTAGGGGAAAGATATCTGATCTTGATATAGATGAATTTCTGCCATGCGCTTGCACCGTCGAGATCTGCAACTTCCATATATTCCCGCGGAATATCATTCAGCGCTGCCATAAACAGGATCATGTTGTAGCCCAGATTCTTCCATAAGAACAGGAGCAGTACAATAACCTGTGAAAAGGATGATTTAAACCAGTCGATCTTATCTGCACCCAGATTGACCAGGAGCTGATTGATCGCACCATTATAATGAAAAAACACCTGCCAGATCAGGACGATGGAAGCCGTCGGTACCATAAGCGGTGTTAAGAAGAAAGTCCGGAATGTACTTCTCAGTGGAATATTCTGTTCCAGAATGATCGCCATACCCAGCGACAGCAGTACCGCTAAGGGTACTGCCGTCAGGCTGAATACAGCCGTATTTTTCGCTGCCTGTAAAAAGGCAGAATTATGAAACAGATTCACAAAATTCTGAAGGAATACAAATCTCGGATCGATCGGGCTGTCTACCATGGAATAATAGAAAATCACGCCAAACGGTACAACAAAGAAAATACTGACGCCGATCAGTGATGGGAGCAAAAATCCGAGTTCCCATTTCCTTTCCTTCCATTTTTTATGTTTCTTCTTCATGTTTAGCCTTTCTATCTGTTTTCATTCACGTAATTGGAAACACGGTTCTGTACAATATCTGCAACATCTTTTGCTGACTTCTGTCCGCTGAAGTAAGCGCCTGTTTCATCAGCAATGATCGTCATGATATC
>DJNY01000071.1:0-2531 GCA_002441865.1 Lachnospiraceae bacterium UBA6452
CTGATCTATCTGCTTGCGGGTATTATGAAATAAAAATGGAGAAATAAAATGGACATCAGTGCAAAACTAGCAGAAGAATTAAATATCAAAAAAAGTCAGGTAGAGGCAACGATCAAGCTGATCGATGAGGGGAATACCATTCCCTTCATTGCCAGATACCGGAAAGAAGTGACGGGCGCATTAAATGACGAGATCCTGCGTAATCTCTATGAACGTCTTACCTATCTCCGCAATCTGGAGGACAAAAAGCAGAGCGTTCTGGGCAGCATTGAGGAACAGGGCAAGCTCACAGAAGAATTGAAGGCAAAGATCGAAGCGGCAGAGACACTTGTCGTTCTGGAGGATCTGTACCGCCCGTATAAGCAGAAGCGTAAAACAAGAGCTTCCGTTGCCAAGGAAAAGGGACTGGAGCCGCTTGCCGTATATATTCTGGAGCAAAATGCGAATGCGCCGCTGGCAGAGATCGCACAGGCTTACGTGGATGCGGAAAAAGGCGTTGCAGATGTAAAGGAAGCCATCGACGGTGCCAAAGACATCATTGCAGAGCAGATCTCCGATGAAGCGGATTATCGTATTTATATCCGTAAGCTGACTTTTGAGGAAGGAAAGATCATCAGTACTGCAAAGGATGAGAAAGAGCAGAGCGTTTACGAAAATTATTATGCCTATGAAGAGCCGGTTAAAAAGGTGGTCGGACATCGTATCCTGGCACTGAACCGCGGCGAAAAGGAAAAGATGCTGATCGTAAAGATAGAAGCACCGACAGACCGCATCCTGCGTTATCTGGAGAAGCAGGTCATTACGGCGGATAACCCTGTGACAACACCGGTTCTGACAGAGGTCATTGCAGATGCTTATACAAGACTGATCGCACCGGCGATCGAACGGGAGATCCGAAATGAACTGACAGAGAAAGCGGAGGACGGTGCGATCACTGTCTTTGGCAAGAATCTCGAACAGCTTCTGATGCAGCCTCCGATCGCAGGCAGAGTTGTGCTTGGATGGGATCCGGCGTTCCGTACCGGCTGTAAGCTGGCTGTTGTGGATGAAACCGGAAAGGTACTGGATACAACGGTTATTTTCCCGACGGAGCCGCAGAACAAAGTAAAAGAATCCAAAGAAATTTTGAAAAAGCTGATCAAAAAATATCATATATCGCTGATCTCTGTCGGAAACGGAACTGCTTCAAGAGAATCCGAGCAGGTGATCGCAGAGCTTCTGAAAGAGCTGGATACCAAGGTGGAATATGTGATCGTCAATGAGGCGGGTGCCTCTGTTTATTCGGCTTCCAAACTGGCAACTGAAGAATTTCCGCAGTTTGATGTGGGGCAGAGAAGTGCTGCTTCGATCGCAAGAAGATTACAGGATCCGCTGGCGGAGCTGGTGAAGATCGATCCGCAGTCGATCGGTGTCGGACAGTACCAGCATGATATGAACCAGAAAAAGCTGTCTGAAACACTGACAGGTGTTGTAGAGGACTGTGTCAATAAAGTCGGTGTTGACCTGAACACGGCTTCCGCACCGTTGCTTTCCTATATTTCGGGAATTTCCAAGGTGGTCGCCAAAAATATTGTGGATTACAGAGAAGCAAACGGCAGATTCACAAACCGTAAGCAGCTGTTAAAGGTGGCCAAGCTCGGTCCGAAAGCATATGAGCAGTGTGCGGGCTTTATGCGGATCCAGGGTGGGGACAATCCGCTGGATGCGACGAGTGTTCATCCGGAATCCTATGGGGCGGTAGAGCAGCTTCTGACCAAAACAGGGCTGACGATGGAAGAGATCAGGCAGTCTGCAAAAGAGCTGGAAAAAGCAAAACAGACGGTAAAGAAGCAGCCTGTAAAGAAGGAAAAGAAGGTTGTGATCCGCAATACCGGTACAGCCATGGGCAAAGCACTGGCACAGGCAATGGGCTCTGTTACACTGGCAGAGGATAAAAAAGAGAATGCACAGCCGCAGGCAAAGAAATCTGTTCTGATGCAGAAGGTCGGAGATAAGAAGGCACTGGCAAAAGAACTGGGCATCGGTGAACTGACACTGGACGATATCCTGAAGGAGCTGGAAAAGCCGGCAAGAGATCCGCGTGAGGATATGCCGCGTCCGCTGCTGCGCAGTGACGTCATGGATCTGAAAGACCTGAAGCCGGGCATGGTATTAAAAGGAACTGTCCGTAATGTCATCGACTTTGGTGCCTTTGTCGATATCGGTGTACATCAGGACGGCTTGGTACACATTTCCCAGATGACGGATAAATATATCAAGCATCCGCTGGAAGCTGTCAGTGTCGGGGATGTGGTAGATGTTGAGGTCATGAGTGTGGATATCCCGAAAAAGAGGATCCAGCTCACGATGAAGTTATCCAATAAGAATAAGGGTTGACGGATATGACATTTGCGTCTATACTAATGTGCGAAGGCGAAAGCCGAAAATAAAATATACAAATGTGAAGTTCTTCGGGGTTGGGTGCAATTCCCTACCGGTGGTGATGCCTTAGTGCGAGTCCACGACCCGGTGCATAACCGGCTGATTTGGTG
>DJNY01000071.1:2663-13379 GCA_002441865.1 Lachnospiraceae bacterium UBA6452
AGATACGGGGCTATCTTTGTATCAAGCTGTTACAGGAAAAAAGAAGGACTCCACAAAAAGGAGGACAAAATGAACAACAAAAGATTTTCACCACGCAACATGGCAATGATCGGAATGCTTTCCGCCATTTCCTTTATCCTGATGTTTCTGGAATTTTCCATTCCCATCATGCCAAGCTTTATCAAATTGGATCTGTCCGAGCTCCCGGCGCTGATCGGTGCATTTGCCATGGGACCGGCAGAAGGCGTTCTGATCTGCCTGTTCAAAAACCTGATCCACTTAATGCGGACATCAACAGGCGGCGTGGGAGAACTCAGTAACTTTATTCTGGGGGCGGTCTTTGTCTTTGTTGCAGGTCTTATTTATAAGCTGCACAAAAACAGAAAGGGCGCACTCATAGGTTCTTTTATGGGAGCACTTGCCATGGCAGTCATCAGTGTGATCTCCAATTATTTTCTGGTGTATCCGTTCTATACGAACTTTATGCCGATGGAAGCGATCATAGCTGCTTATCAGGCAATCTATCCGGGCACCAAAAATCTGCTGCAGGCACTTGTGATCTTCAATATGCCGTTTACATTTGTAAAGGGACTTCTGGATGTGCTTGTGACATTTCTGATCTATAAACGGATTTCTCCGGTTATCAAAGGAAACCGTTAGGAGCTGCCTTAAGAAAATCTTCACAATTTGTGAGGTATTTCTTACGGAAATGTAAGTTGACAAGAGAAACTATTTGTATTATTGTACTACATGAATAATACAGATGGTTTCTTTTGCGTTTATGAAGGAAAGGGAAAATATGAGTGCATTAGTGGAAATTCGGGATATCAGCAAAATCTACAATCCCGGTGAAAACGAGGTCAGGGCACTGGATCATATCAGCCTGACGATTCAGAAGGGTGAATTTGTGGCAATTATCGGGCAATCCGGTTCCGGGAAATCGACCCTGATGAATATGATCGGCTGTCTGGATGTGCCGACCGAGGGAACTTACATATTAAACGGGCAGAATGTATCGAAGCTGTCCGACAATGAACTGTCGGATATCAGAAATCAGGAGATCGGATTTATTTTTCAGGGCTTTAATCTGATCGCCAATCTGACCGCACAGGAAAATGTGGAACTGCCGCTGATCTACAGAGGGGTTCCGAAGAAGGAGAGACAGGAGCTTTCCGTAGCTGCCCTCAAGAAGGTGGGACTTGCGCACAGAATGGATCACAGACCTTCCGAAATGTCGGGCGGCCAGCAGCAGAGAGTGGCAATCGCCAGGGCGATCGCACAGGCACCGCCGGTCATTCTGGCAGATGAGCCGACGGGTAATCTGGATTCCACATCCAGCATGGAAATCCTGGATATTTTAAAGCAGCTCCATGCGGAAAACAGAACCGTGATTCTGATCACGCATGATAATGATATTGCAAAGCAGGCAAAAAGAGTGATCCGCATCAAGGATGGCAGGATAGAAAGGGATTATGAAAATGAGTAAAAAAGAAAAACAGGAAACAAAAACAGGTAAAAAGAAAATAAAGACCTGGCAGATCGTAACGGTTATCTTCGCTGTGATCTTGCTGGTTCTTCTGGTGAGTATCGTAAAACAGTCCATGGGAGCAGCAGCGGCCGGAACTCCGGTGACGACAGCACAGGCACTGAAGGGCGATATTACCCAGACGGTAGATACATCCGGTTCCGTGGAATCTGAGGAAAGCAAAACGTACTTTGCGCAGGTAGGAGCCATGATCGGAGAACTGGACATCAAAGCAGGCGACAGTGTAAAGGCAGGTGATCTGCTTTTGCGTTATGACACAACGGATCTGGAGCAGGCATTGAAGCAGACGGAACTGGAAGCGCAGGCAAGCGAATATGGTGCGGACATCACAGTGACAACTGTGGAGCATGCACAGCAGAAAGCAGCACAGGCACAGGCAGATTACGATGATTCTTTAAAATATATTGCCCATTATACGGAATGTGTCGGACAGCTGACAGACCAGCTCAATAAGGCGGGAGCATTGCAGGAAGACCAGGCAGCACTGCAGGCAGAGATCAAGGAACTGACAGCTAAGGCAGAGAAGGACGATACGGATAAAGAATCGGCCAAAGCATTAAAGAAAAAAACAAAAGAGCTGGAAAAGGTAGAGAAAAAACTGGCTGATTATGATGTGGATAATCTGAAATCCGCACTGGAGACCTGTCAGGGAGATCTGGCGGAATATAAGGCGTTGAAAGAACAGTATGATACGGCGAAAGAGCAGGACCCGACAGCGGGACTGCAGAAGAAACAGCAGGCAGTTGTAAAGGAATCCGCACAGCTGACGGAGGAAAAGGCAAAAGCTGAGCTGGAAAAAGCAAAAGCAGGTGTAACTGCGGATTTTAACGGTATTGTGACAAATGTAGCGGCAGTACAGGGGCAGACAGCAGTAGAAGGAGCAGAACTTTTTACGATCCAGAATGCAGATGCGCTCAAGGTTTCCCTTGCTGTTTCCAAATATGATATCGAAAAACTGGAAATCGGACAGACGGCGGATATTACGATCAACGGAAAATCCTATACAGGAGAAGTGAGCAATATCAGCAAGGTGGCATCCACCAATAATGCAGGTGCGGTTGTGATCGATACGGACATCCATATCGACAGCCCGGATGACAGTATTGTACTCGGTGTGGAAGCTAAGGTTTCCATCAAAACGGCAGAAGAAAAGAATGTACTGCTTGTACCGATCGCAGCAGTAAACTATGCCAGTGACGGTGTATTCTGTTATGTGGCGGAAAATGGTGTGCTGGTGAGAAAAGAAGTGGAAACAGGAATCAGCAGTGATGAATATGTGCAGATCCTGTCAGGGCTTTCCGAAGGAGATGCGGTCGTTACGGATGTAACAGGAGATATGACAGAGGGCATGGCTGTGATACCGGTCAGTGCAGATGAGGCAGATGCGCAGAATGCACAGCAGGCAGAATAATGGGAGGCTAGTATGGCACAGCTATTTGAATACATAAAAATGGCTCTGATGAATATCAGAAGCAACAAGGGAAGATCCATTCTGACCATGCTGGGCATTATCATCGGTATTTCTTCTGTGATCATGGTAATTTCCATAGGTAACGGACTTTCCTCCCAGGTCAGTGATGAACTGAACAATCTGGCAGGCGGACAGCTGTATTTTTATTCCGGCGGGTCGGTGGGAAATGCACAGCCGGATAATGAAGAAACAGTGGAATTTACCACGGAAGATTTTGATCTGATCGAGGAAAAGATCGATCATGTAAAAGGTGTCAGTCCAAACTACCAGACATATGGAACCGCACAGGGACCAAAAGGAAATTTTGATGCGTATCTGTATGGTGGCACAGTGGCGCAGCAGTATTTATATAATGATCCGATCATCAAAGGAAGATATTTTACAAAGGCAGATTATGAGGCTGCTAATAAAGTATGTGTGATCCGCGAAAACAGTGCGATCGCCATGTTCGGAACAACGGATGTGCTGGGCAGAACTTTTGAGGTGACGATCGACGGCATTACAATGGAATCAACGATCGTCGGGATCAGGCAGGACAGTGCATCCTCTGCAATCAGCTCCATGCTGATGAGCTTTGATCAGGTGGAAATGGAGCTCCCACTTACGACAATGGGCTCTGCTTTTGGCTATTATGTGGATACATTCCAGGGATTTTACGTATTTACGGACGGACCGGAATACGCAACGGCAGCAGCAGGTGCTGTTATGCGTCTGCTGCGTTCCGTGCATCATGTATCATCCGATTCCAACAGTATCCAGATGCAGGATTTCAATGACTCCATGAGCAGTATCACACAGGTTCTTTCCTATATTACGATATTTGTCGTATTTGTGGCGGCGATCTCCCTGCTGGTAGGCGGTATCGGGGTTATGAACATCATGCTCGTATCTGTTACGGAGCGTACCAGAGAGATCGGTATCCGAAAATCGCTGGGCGCCAGAACCGGTTCGATCATGCTGCAGTTTCTGTCAGAATCTGCGATCATTACACTGCTGGGTGGCGTGATCGGTATTATCTTAGGTGTACTTGGGGCTAATGTTGTCTGCGGTTTCATGGGATTTACCGCGGCCATATCACCACTCACGGTGCTTGTAACAACACTGTTTTCTTCCGGTGTCGGTCTGTTCTTCGGTATTTATCCGGCAAAGAAAGCGGCAAAGCTGAGTCCGATCGAAGCACTCAGACACGAATAAAAAGAAAAGTTCATGATTTCTTTATAAAAAGTGCAGGCGTATTTGCTTGCACTTTTTTTCGGTCTATACTATGATGTAGCAGAAAAGGAACAAAGTCAGACGGGAAGGAGTGCTTTCATGGCAGAAGAAATGAAAGATTTATTGCAAAATAATGCGGCAGAGCAGACGGAGGCAGGAGCAGATGCAGCTGCGGAAGAAACGGAGAATGCGGAAAAACCGAAGGTTTCCATGCCGGCAAAGGAAGATATTTTATATGAAGTGGACGTGCATATGAATACTTCCGTTCTCTATGATTATATGCTGCGTCATACTTATACAAGTCCGGGCGGGCTGATCGCCACGATCATTGGCGTATTTGCCATCATTTTTGCAATGCGGAATGCAGGGGTTTTATATCTGATCGCGGGTATTGTGATCATTTTATACCTGCCGTGGAATCTTTATCTGAGTGCAAAAAGACAGGCACTTACAAATGAGGCATTTAAAAAGCCGCTTCATTATATATTTACAAAAGAAGGTATTTATGTTTCGCAGGGAGACCAGGTTGAAATGCAGCGCTGGGAGAATATGCACCAGGCTGTTGCAACCGGAAAAAGCATTATCATTTACACATCCAAGGTCAATGCTTCCATCTTCCCGCGTGCAGATCTTGCGGAAAATACCGTGACGGTGATTGAGCTGATCTGCCGCTATATGGATCCGAAAAAGGTAAAGATACGCCAGTGATATGGAAAAGACGGAAAGGCGGCATATACAGATGTCACGGATTGTGGTATACTATAAATTTGTAAAAGACTGACGACAGACAGGGTGAAGATATGATACTGGATAGTTATAAAGAAGAAGATACCTTTCTGCTTGGCGAAGAACTTGGAAAAAAGGCTGTTCCCGGTGAGATTTATGCGCTTTGCGGCGATCTTGGTGTAGGAAAGACCGTTTTTACCAAGGGACTTGCAAAAGGACTGGGTATCACAGAATCTGTGTGCAGCCCGACTTTTACGATCGTGCAGATCTATGAAGAGGGCAGACTGCCACTTTATCATTTTGATGTATACAGGATCGGAGATCCGGAGGAGATGGACGAGATCGGTTATGAGGACTATTTTTACGGAGACGGTGTCTGCCTTGTGGAATGGGCAGGACTTATCAGGGAACTGATGCCCGCCAATACAAAATGGATCACGATCGAAAAAGATCCGGAAAAGGGATTTGCTTACCGGAGGATCAAAATAGAAGAAGGCGGTGCAGTATGAGAATCGTAGCAATAGACAGTTCGGGACTGGTTGCCAGCGTGGCAATCCTTGAAGATGACAGTATTCTTGCAACGTACAGCGTGAATTATAAAAAAACACATTCACAGACACTGCTTCCGATGCTGCAGGAAATTATGCAAATGACAGAATTTGATAAAAAGACCATTGATGCGATCGCGGTGGCAAAGGGACCGGGGTCTTTCACAGGCCTTCGGATCGGCTCCGCAACTGCCAAAGGACTGGGGCTTGCACTCGGCAGACCGATCATAGAAGTGCCGACTGTGGATGCACTTGCCTATCAGTTGTATGGTGTACCTCTGATCTGCCCGATGATGGATGCCAGAAGGCAGCAGGTCTATACGGGACTTTACGGCTTTGGTCCGATCGGGCAGGGAATGGAGTTTCAGGTCATAGAGCCGCAGTGTGCGACGGGCGTGGAAGAGATCATTGAAAAGATCAATGCAAGAGGACAGCAGGTTGTCTATCTCGGAGATGGTGCTACAGTTTATGAAACACTTATCAGGGAACAGACAAAGGTGCCTTATGTGTTCGCACCGGCTAACTGTAACAGGCAGAGTGCAGCAGCACTTGCCGTGCTTGCCAAAAGCTATTATGAACGCGGCGAATATGTAACGGCGGCGGAACACAGGCCGGATTATCTGAGACTGTCCCAGGCAGAGAGAGAACGAATGGAGAAGATGCAGAAGTGATCGTATTTCGTGAAATGATGCTTTCGGATGTAGAACAGATTTCTGCCATGGAAGAGGCTTATTTTTCAATGCCATGGAGTAAGCAGGCATTGTCTGAGGCAGCTGCCGGCAGCCAGACCTTTTATATGGTTGCGGAGGATGTGCCAAGTGGCAGAGTTGTTGCCTATTGCGGGCAGTACTGTATCATGGGAGAGGGAGATATCAATCAGGTTGCTGTGCATGAGGCTTACCGCAGGCAGGGAATTGCCGCAAGACTTTTGCAGGAATTTATGCAGGAAAGTGAAAAGAGAGGCGTTCATGCATTCACTTTAGAGGTGCGGGTATCAAATACGGCCGCAATACGGCTGTATGAATCCTGTGGATTTCAGATCGAAGGCACCAGGAAAGGCTTTTATGACAAGCCGAAAGAAGATGCGTATATCATGTGGAAACGTTAGCCAGTGCTAACAATAATTACCTGTGGTTATTCTTTTTTGTTCAGGCTAAAATGGAAGAAACAGAAGAAACCGTGGAGGAACAGAAATGAAGATATACGATGGAAATAAGAGACTGAAAAAAATGTTTTGCAACGGATGCGGCAGACAGCTTAAGACAGAAAACGGAATGCTGATGGAGGCTGCATATGAGGGACGACAGAACTTCGGGTATTTTTCCCGTAAAGATGGTGTGACACACAGCTTTGATCTGTGTGAGGACTGCTACGATAAAATGATACAATCTTTCGCAATCCCGGTGACGGAGAAGGAGGAATTTGAGTGGCAGGCAGAATAAGAGTTGAGGATAAGAGATGATAGATGTTTGTTTGCTGGGAACAGGTGGAATGATGCCTCTCCCATACCGCTATCTGACGGCAATGATGGCGCGCTATAACGGAAAAAGTATACTGATCGACTGCGGAGAAGGCACGCAGATCGCAATGAAGCAGAAGGGCTGGAGCCCCAAGCCTATTGATGTGATCTGTTTTACCCACTTTCATGCGGATCATATCAGCGGACTGCCTGGTATGCTCCTGACTATGGGAAATGCAGAACGGACAGAGCCGCTTCTTATCGTTGGACCCAAAGGACTGGAAAAGGTTGTCGGTGCGCTTCGGATGATCGCTCCGGAACTTCCGTTTGAGCTCAGGTTCCATGAGCTTTCACAGCCGTTTGAACAGATCGATATGGGGGATTACCGGATCGAAGCGTTCCGGGTCAATCACAATGTGATCTGCTACGGCTATAATCTGATCGTGGAAAGAGCCGGCAGATTTCAGGTGGAAAAAGCAAAGGCACTCGGCTTACCGGTGCAGCTCTGGAATCCGCTCCAAAAAGGAAATATCGTAGAATTTGAAGGAAAAACTTATACACCGGATATGGTAATGGGCAGTCCGCGTAAAGGAATCAAGGTGACCTACTGTACGGATACCAGACCGACCAGATCCATTGAAGAAAATGCAGCGCATGCGGATCTTTTTATCTGCGAGGGCATGTACGGTGAACCGGATAAACAGCAAAAGGCAAAAGAACATAAGCATATGACCTTTTATGAGGCTGCCAATCTGGCAAAAGCAGCAGAGGTATCACAGATGTGGCTGACACATTACAGTCCGTCGCTTCCATGGCCGGATCAGTATCTGCCGCAGGTAACGAAAATCTTCCCGAATGCGATCACCGCAAAGGACGGTCAGACAATAGAACTCGATTTTGAAGACGAAAACTAGAAAAACAGAAATGACGCGGATCATATAAACCGCGGGAAAGGAGAGATGGCATATGAAAAAAAAGCATAATATCAAAGGCATCGTTCTGGCTGTTGTCATGCTGCTTCTGATCGTGGGCTATTACTATTATCTCTCCAATCGGGATGTTTCTCAGGCAGAGGATGCGGATCGTGAACTGCAGACACTGACTGCCACGCAGGAAGTGCTGACAAGAGATCTGGAGACAAATTATCCGCCGACACCGCGGGAGGTTGTAAAATATTTCAGCCAGATCACACAATGCTTTTATAATGAAGACAATACAGAGGAAGAGGTCGAGCAGCTTGGATATAAGATAACGGAGCTGTACGATGAGGAACTTGTGGAGCATCAGGATGAGGAACGGTATCTTTCTGCACTAAAGAAAGATATTGAAGAGTTTAAGGAGAAAAAGCGGACGATCGTCAGCTATACACCGTCTTCCAGTGTGGATGTGGAAACGTTCACGAAAGATGGCTATGACTGGGCGCGCCTTTACTGTATATATGGGATCAAGCAGGACGGACTGCTGTATAATTCCAACATTGTATTTATTCTGAGAAAAGACGGGAATTCTCATTACAAGATCTATGGATGGAAACTGGTACAAAAGGAAAACTAGATATGGAAATGAAGAAAACGGAATTGGAAACGGAAACAAAACAAAAAGACATTCTGATCCTCGGGATCGAAAGCTCCTGTGACGAAACAGCAGCTTCTGTTGTCAAAAACGGACGGACAGTGCTGTCCAATGTGATCTCGTCACAGATCGACCTGCATACGCTGTATGGCGGCGTTGTACCGGAGATCGCTTCCAGAAAGCATATTGAACGGATCAATCAGGTGGTGACACAGGCACTTACGGATGCGGATGTGACACTGGATGATATGACTGCCATTGCGGTTACATATGGTCCGGGGCTGGTGGGCGCGCTTCTTGTCGGTGTGGCAGAGGCGAAAGCAATCGCATTTGCGGCGGACAAGCCTCTGGTCGGAGTGCATCATATCGAAGGGCATATCAGTGCCAATTTTATTGAACATAAAGAACTGGAGCCGCCGTTTGCCTGTCTTGTTGTATCGGGCGGACATACCCATCTTGTTGTTGTAAAAGATTACGGAGAATATGAGATTATAGGTAAGACATGTGATGATGCGGCAGGAGAAGCTTTTGACAAAGTGGCAAGAGCGATCGGTCTCGGCTATCCGGGCGGCCCTAAGATTGACAAGGTGGCAAAGGAAGGTAACCCGGAGGCAATTCATTTTCCTCGTGCAAAAGTGGGTGAGAACGAGTATGATTTCAGTTTCAGCGGCTTAAAGTCTGCTGTATTGAATTATCTGAATTCCTGTGAGATGAAAGGAGAGTCTGTTAACACGGCAGATGTGGCAGCTTCTTTCCAGAAGGCGGTTACAGATGTACTGGTGGAGCATGCCATGCATGCCTGTGAGCAATATGGTTTCAGAAAATTTGCAATCGCAGGTGGTGTTGCGTCCAATTCCGCTCTGCGTGCCGCAATGGAAGAAGCCTGTGCAAAACGGCATATTGACTTTTATCGCCCGTCGCCTATCTTCTGTACCGACAATGCGGCCATGATCGCAGTGGCAGGCTATTATGAATATTGCAAAGGAACAAGAAGCGGATGGGATCTGAATGCAGTCCCGAATCTGAAGCTGGGGGAGCGGTAAGTGAATACAGAAAAAACAGCAGCCATTGTACTGGCTGCAGGACAGGGAAAACGAATGCAGGCGGGTCAGCCAAAGCAGTTTATGCTGCTGGGCGGCAGGCCTGTTCTATATTATGCGCTGGCAGCGTTTGAAAAAAGTGATGTGGATGAGATCATACTGGTAACGGGAGCGGATGAGATCGACTATTGCAAAGCGGAGATCGTGGAGCGTTACGGTTTCCGCAAGGTAACACAGATCATTCCGGGCGGAAAAGAGCGGTACCACTCTGTTGCCTGTGGGCTTAAGGCGCTTAAGCAGAGCAGTTGTGAAATTGTACTGATCCATGACGGTGCCAGACCTTTTGTAATGGAAGAAATGATCCGGCAGATGATCGCAGAAACAAAGGTATATCATGCCTGTGTAACGGGAACGCTTGTAAAGGACACGATCAAGATCGCGGATGAAGAAGGCTTTTGCGCCACAACGCCGGACCGGAAGAGGGTATGGGCAGTGCAGACACCGCAGTCGTTCTCTTATCCGCTTGTGCTGGATGCATATGAAAAACTGCTGGAGCAGGAAGAAAAACTGCTGCAGGCGGGGGTATCCATTACGGACGATGCCATGGTCGTAGAGCGGATGACTTCTCAAAAAGTAAAGCTGGTGGAAGGCAGCTATCGCAATATCAAACTGACGACACCGGAGGACATGATCGTATGCGAAAGTTATCTGCGGGAATAGATTTTGCCGAAAAAACTGCATGCAATACAAAAATGTCGTAAATCAAAAGCAATTTAAAAAAAATCAAAAAAAGTGAAAAAAGATGTTGACACTTTAGGATTCGTTTGCTAGAATAATCCTTGCGCTGACCGAGAGGTAAGCGAATGGAGAGGTATCGAAGTGGTCATAACGAGGCGGTCTTGAAAACCGTTTGTCCGCAAGGGCGCGTGGGTTCGAATCCCACCCTCTCCGGTCGGGAATTATCCCGCAGAGGTAATTTAAGATAGTAACTTATTCAGCTATTTGGAGAAGTACCCAAGAGGCTGAAGGGGCTCCCCTGGAAAGGGAGTAGGTCGTTAATAGCGGCGCGAGGGTTCAAATCCCTCCTTCTCCGTTGGTATTTCTTAACATGAATTACCTTACAGAACCTTGACAAATAAACA
>DJNY01000194.1:0-11997 GCA_002441865.1 Lachnospiraceae bacterium UBA6452
GTGTATGGGAAAGCTGCTCCTGCGTCAGATTATAAAGTGCATATGTCTGATCCTTTGCTGCCGTCACAGAGTTGCGGATGGCAAACCTGCCATTTTCCAGCTTATCGATCCGTGCATAATGTCCTGTCGCTATGTAATCTGCACCAAGGCCGATACAGCGGTTCAGCAAAGCTTCCCATTTCACATACCGGTTACAGGCAATACACGGGTTAGGTGTTCTGCCCGCCAGATATTCCGCTGTGAAGTAATCGATCACGTCCTTTTGAAATTCCTGCTTGAAATTCAGCACATAATAAGGGATCCCTATTTTCTGTGCAACGCGTCTTGCATCATCGACCGCAGAAAGCCCGCAGCATCCGCCGTTTTCCGATACGGTCTCCGTATCTTCATCCTGCCAGATCTGCATGGTGACTCCCATCACATCATAGCCCTGTTCTTTTAACAAATATGCTGCCACGGAGGAATCAACGCCTCCCGACATACCTACAACTACCTTTTTTCCCATATCTTTTCCTGTGAACATTCTTTCTTTTCACGCCGGTATATCCGGCATTTAATATTCGTCGTCTTCCTCACCCTCACTGATATCATTCTTCGGTTTGGAAAGACCTTCTATCTTAATATGATTTTTTTCTGCGTAATCCCAGAGTGCTGCATGGATCGCTTCCTCTGCCAGTAGGGAACAATGCACCTTTACAGGCGGCAGTCCGTCAAGTGCCTCCATAACAGCTTTGTTGGTTACTTCAAGTGCCTGCTGGATCGTCTTGCCTTTTACAAGCTCTGTCGCCATGGAACTAGTCGCCACTGCCGCACCACAGCCGAATGTCTTAAATTTACAATCCCGGATGATGCCATCGTCATCAATATCCAGATACATACGCATAATGTCACCGCACTTTGCATTACCGACGGTTCCGACACCGCTTGCGTTTTCTATTTCTCCTACATTTCGCGGATTCTGAAAATGATCCATTACCTTTTCACTGTACATAGTATTCTCCTTGTAACTCTTCTATCTATCTATATTTCTTTTTCTGTCTATATCTCTTTTCTCTGTAATCCCTTACACCAGTTAGTCTTTGCTTACTTTTGCTTTTTCAGAAAATCCTCATAAAGCGGAGACATGCTGCGCAGTCTTTCCATAATGGCAGTAAGCTGCTCTACCACATAGTCCATTTCTTCCTTTGTGTTTTCCTCTGACAGTGTCAGTCTGAGTGAGCCGTGGGCAATTTCATGTGGCAGTCCGATCGCCAGAAGGACATGGGACGGATCAAGTGAGCCTGATGTACAGGCAGATCCACTGGATGCTGCGATTCCTTTGTTGTCCAGAAGGATCAGCATGGACTCTCCCTCAATAAACTGAAAGCTGAAATTTACATTGTTCGGCAGACGTTTCTTACGGTCTCCGTTTAAGCGGCAATACGGGATTTCCGCTTCAATCCTGCTGATCAGGTAATCACGAAGCTCAATCTCCTTCTGCATTTTTTCATCCAGCATAGAGAAGGAACGCTTTGCTGCTGCAGCCAGTCCTACAATACCCGGAATATTTTCCGTACCAGCCCTTCTGCCTCTTTCCTGCTGTCCGCCATGGATAAAGGAACGGATCTTGATGCCCTTTCTGATATAAAGGAAACCGATTCCCTTCGGTCCGTTTAATTTATGACCGCTTGCGGAAAGCATATCGATATGCATTTCATCTACATTGATCGGTACCTGCGCATATGCCTGCACTGCATCGGTATGGAATAAAATATCATGTTCCTTTGCGATCTCCCCGATCTCCTTGATCGGCTGGATCGTTCCGATCTCATTGTTTGCAAACATGACAGAGATCAGTATCGTATCCGGGCGGATCGCTGCTTTCAGCTCGTCTAATTTGATCACACCGTTTTCATCCACGCCTACATAAGTCACTTCATAGCCGTGTTTTTCCAGATACTCGCATGTATGCAGTACCGCATGATGCTCGATCGCAGATGTGATGATGTGTTTTCCCTTCTGGGCATAAGCATCTGCTGTTGCCTTGATCGCCCAGTTGTCAGACTCGGAACCGCCTGCTGTAAAATAAATCTCATTTGCCTTTGCGCCGATCGTTCCGGCAATATATTCTCTCGACTCATCGAGCGCTTCTTTACTTTTGGCACCTAACTGATAGATGCTGCTTGCATTTCCGTAATACTCTTTAAAATAAGGCAGCATCGCATCCACTACAGAATCTGCTACCTTTGTTGTCGCTGCATTATCCAGATAAATCAACTTACTCATTTTCCCGTTTTTCCTTTCATATCTTAATAGTAGGAATTTTTATTTGCATCATAGCACCGCATATAGGTTCTGTCAAGAAACCGCAAAGCATATGCATAATAATAAACTTTTACAGGTAAGTATGCGCAATAAATATCCTTTTTTATCCGGTACGGTCTTACTTACGCTGACCGGATTTCTCACAAAGATCATTGGGTTCTTTTACCGTATTTTTCTGTCCCGCAGCATTGGCGAGGAGGGCATGGGGATTTACCAGCTTCTGGCTCCCATCATGGCACTTTCCTATGCCTTTACCAGTGCGGGCATCCAGACAGCCATTTCCAAATACACAGCCGCCTATCATGCACAGGGCAGAAAAAGATCCGCTCTTGCAACATTATTGACAGGTTTTCTTCTCTCTATTCTGCTTTCTGTCATCGCCACTGTCTTTTTATATCAAAATGCCGCCATGCTCGCTGCCCGCTTTCTGCTGGAGCCGCGCTGTGAGCCCCTGATCCGCATTTTTGCCCTGTCCATTCCGTTTGCCAGCATCCACAGCTGCATCAACGGCTATTATTACGGGCTGAAAAAAACGCTGCTGCCCTCTGCCAGCCTGCTCGTGGAACAGCTTACAAGAGTGCTCAGTGTATATGCCATTTACACCTATGGCTATACGATCCACGCCCGTCCGACGATCGCTGTTGCCATGCTTGGTGTGCTCATCGGCGAAGTCTGCTCTACTCTTTTAAGTACGATCGTTTTATTTGTGCAGGAAAAACAGGCTTTTCATCTGCCTGCTTCCTTTTCCGCCCGGGCAGGCGGCAGATATACAAAGGAAATTATGCTGCTTGCACTTCCGCTGATGGCAAACAGGCTTGTCCTGAACGGCCTGCAAAGTATCGAAGCAGTTTATATTCCAAACCGTCTGACACTGTACGGGCTTTCCACCGCAGATTCTCTGCGCTGTTACGGCGTTCTGACCGGAATGGTGCTGCCACTGCTTTTATTTCCAAGTGCCATTACCTCCTCTGTCTCTGTGCTCCTATTGCCTTACATTTCCGAAGCGCAGGCTGTCGGAAATCATAAAAAGATCCGCCAAACAGTCAGAAAATGCCTGCTTGCCTGTCTGCTGCTTGGCAGCGTCTGCTGTGTATTTTTGCTCATCTTTGGCACTTTTCTCGGAAAATTGCTTTTTGACAGTACACTTGCCGGCGACTATATCCGTATGCTGAGCATTGTCTGCCCGATCCTGTATATGGGCAGTGTGTTAAACAGTATCCTGCACGGGCTCGGACGCGCACTTTCCGCTTTTCTCTATAATGTGATCAGTCTGCTGCTGCGTCTTGCTTTTGTTTTCTTCCTGATCCCGTCCATCGGTATGTACGGCTATCTGCTCGGTATCTTTTTCAGCCAGCTCCTGTTTACAGCCCTGATTCTTTTCTCACTCCGGCGTTATTTTCTTGCAAGATAGGCGTTTGTGGGCTATAATGGCATACGGACTGCGTTGCAGCCAAATATACCACAAAGAAAAGAGGGTACCCAGATGGGAATGGATTTTATACAAAAATTACCAACGCCAGCCGAGATCAGAGAACAGTACCCTGTTCCGCCGGCACTGGCTGCTTTAAAAAAACAGAGAGATAAAGAGATCGCAGATGTACTGACCGGACAGAGCGACAAGCTGCTTGTCATCATCGGTCCCTGCAGTGCGGATAATGAAGATGCCGTCTGCGATTATGTAGACAGACTTGCAAAGGTCAATGAAAAGGTCAATGACAGATTACTTGTCATCCCTCGTATTTATACAAATAAGCCGCGTACAACCGGCGAAGGCTACAAGGGCATCGTCCATCAGCCGGATCCTTCCAAAAAACCGGATCTTCTGCAGGGTATCGTAGCCATGCGTAAGATGCACATTCATGCTATGGATGTATCAGGGCTGACTGCTGCTGATGAAATGCTCTATCCGGAAAACTATCGTTATGTATTTGATTTTCTTTCCTATGTTGCCATCGGCGCACGGTCTGTAGAAGATCAGTTACATCGTCTGACGGTCAGTGGTTTTGATGTGCCTGCAGGCATGAAGAACCCAACCTCCGGTGATCTGACGGTTATGATGAACAGTGTGTATGCGGCCCAGCATCCACATACCTTTACCTACCGTGGCTGGGAAGTGAAAACGACCGGAAATCCGCTGGCACATACCGTACTGCGTGGTTCCGTCAATCCATACGGCAGAAGTCTTCCAAATTACCATTATGAAGATTTAAGCCGCTTAAATGATCTGTATCGGGAACGCGAGCTGTTAAACCCTGCTGCGATCATCGATGCCAACCATAACAACTCCGGCAAGAAATTTGAACAGCAGATCCGTATTGTTAAGGAGGTTATGCATTCCAGAAAAGTAAATCCTGATATCCACTCTCTTGTGAAGGGTGTCATGATCGAAAGCTACATTGAGGAAGGTAATCAGAAGATTGGCGAAGGCATTTACGGAAAATCCATCACAGATCCTTGTCTTGGCTGGGCGGACAGTGAAAAACTGCTTTATGAACTGGCTGAGCTTAATGTATAGTAACTTAATCTAAATAAAATATTTCTATAAAAACTTTTAGCCGGCGTCACATTAAAATATTGACGCCGGCTATTTCATAATATTCTATTCTACTGTTTTAATTAAGATATATCTGTTTCTTATGCAGAGCTGTTTATTCCATATATGGTTTCAATACCTCATATAATTCCTGCCGTAGTCCATCACTCTTATTCACAACATAATAATAATTTCCGTAATTTCTGTATACTTTGTCCTTATATATGTCCAAGAGCCACCATGCATCCATACGATCCTTTTTCTGTGAAAAGTATGACAATATGCATTCCCAATCTTCATCACCCTTTTGAGGATCAGCGCATAAATGACATGTATATTTCTGTAAAATCATCCTTACTTTTTTCTGGTCTTCTACACTTATTCCCGTAATCGCTGTACATTTACCATCAGCAATTTTAATTGTCACCACATCAAGCTGAAGCATTGCACTCTTAGGCAGTAATCTTCGCGGCCAAAATATAAAAGCCACTATTACCAATATGACAGCTATGATGCTGCCACCGATCACCAGAATCTTTTTTCTGTTCATTCCCACATCCCCCTATTTGCACATATACTGTTATCTTTTACTGCCTCCTGAGCCACGGATCAAGCTGATCCATGCGCTGTGCCCAGGTGTTCTGCTGACCTGTTTGAAGCCCTGCCTCTGTGATCTGTTCCATCTTGGCAGGATCGGCAAGAAGCGATCTGACGATATCCGGTAGTGCCTCTTTCTGTGTCAGAGAAAAAAGCCGACAATTTTCGCCGTCCCGCAGGATCCCATCCAGATAAGGATTGGTATCGGTCAGGCAGACCGCACCATTTAACATCGTATTATAGATTCTGTCATGTGCCCCCAGCTTAAACCACGGAAGTACATTTAAAGAAATCCTGCTGTCTCTGATCTTTTCCAGACATTCCTCTGAAAAAAGAGAATCTCCGTTGATCAGATTTTCCGGTCTTTCGCAAGGAAGTTCATTCCATTTATCACCGAATACATGCACCTTGATCCCTGCATCCACGAGTGTCTTTACGACCTCACCTCTTGTTTTATAGCGCACATATAGGTCAATAAAGGTAATATTCTGCATCGTTTCCTTTAGCTGTTCTTCCGTCACATCCGGTATTTCCCTGCGCAAAAAGCGTTCCACTACCTCTTCGACCGTCTGGGACGGATCTGCCAGAAGTGCATCTATCATCTCGTAATAAAATGCCGTATACTCGTCTCCCAGACGCGTGATATACTTTTCAAACCGGGAAGGCGAGGCATAATTGCCGGTAAACACCACATCCATGCTCCGCTCCGGCATTTTCTTTAATGTCGGATGGTCGATCTGTGTTCCGCCAAGTGGCAGAAACGGTCCCATTTCAATCTTCGGAAAAAAACGCCGCATGAACTTTTCATGATTTTTGTCTATAGACAACTGACAGTAGTTACGCGGTCTTTGTGCCAGCAGTTTGTAGTAGTAATACGGATGATCCGCCAGAATGTTACAGCACTTCACATCCAACGCATCCCAGATATAAGTGCCGTTTTCATCCAGAAACTGCGGTTCCTGACACATTCCGTGAAAATTAAAGGAAAGCAGCATCGTATTTCCTTTTTCCAGGAAACGAAGCATTTCCCCTGTACTTTCCCACGGCTTCTTCAGATCATACAGATAGACATCATAACCGAGCCGCAAGAGCTCTTCCTTCATCTGTCTGGAAAAATACCCCTGTGTTTCAATATCGCCTTCAAACAAGATGATCTTCTTCATATTACAGTTCCTTCAGCATGGCATTGACATCCTCTTTCCGTCCGAGGATCATCAGATGTTCCTTTCCGGTAAAGCAGTATTCCGGCTTTGGCAGAAAATCTGTTTCTTCTTTTGTCTTAATACCAAGCACATTGATCTGATAAGTTGCCCTGATATCAATATCGCGGATCGTACGTCCGATCCAGTCCGGATGTACCGGTATTTCATAAATGGAGTAGTCATCGGAAAGCTGGATATAGTCAAAAACATGATTGGCAGAAAGTCTGACTGCCAGACGCTGTGCAATATCCCTGTTTGGATAAATGACTTCATCCGCACCGTTACGCAGCAGGAACTTTGCGTGAATGTCCCGATTCGCCTTACTGATCACATATTTGGCACCCATTTCCTTTAAAAGGCTTGTGATCTCCAGACTGTTCTGGAAGTTACTGCCAATGCAGACGATACACATATCAAAAGAGCCCACATCCAGACTCTTTAAAAACTTCTCACTCGTACAGTCACCGATTCTGACATTCATTACCTTTGAGACAAGCTCTTCCAGCACTTCTTCCCGTACATCTACTACCATCAGTTCATTTCCGAGCTTTGACATGCTGTCACAGAGATAACGCCCGAATTTTCCCATTCCTATCATTAACACTCTTTTCATCTGTTGTTTCCTCACTTTTATCTATACCATATATCTGTCAGCAAATGCTGTCATTTTCAGTTACCCTGCGCTTACTGCCCGCACTCTCCTCATCGGAGCTGTAATATCTGCGTCAGGATCTCATTTGCCACCTCGTCCTTGCTCATCAGCGGAAGCTCTTTGACCGCATCTTTTGTGATCAGGGTCACAACATTGGTGTCCGTTGCAAATCCTGCACCTTTCACTTTCAGGTTGTTCGCCACGATCATATCCAGATTTTTCTTTTCCAGCTTCTTTTCGGAATTTTCCAGCATATGCTCTGTTTCCATGGAAAAACCGCATAAGAACTGTCCATCCGGCTTATGCGCACCGAGATATGCCAGAATGTCCTGTGTTCTTTTGCAGGTGATTGCTATCGTATCATCGCTTTTCTTGATCTTATTATCCGCTGTCTCAACCGGCGTGTAATCCGCAACCGCTGCTGCCTTTATAATGATATCCGCCGTCTTTGCTTCTTCTTTGCATGCTTCAAACATATCTGCTGCACTGCTCACGCGTCTGATGTTCACGTAAAGCGGTTCCTCGGCACTTGTATGGGCTGCTACCACGGTAACATCCGCACCTCTCTGCATGGCTGTCTTTGCCAGGGCAAATCCCATCTTGCCCGTGGAATGATTGGAGATAAAGCGGACAGGATCGATCGCTTCCTGCGTTGCGCCTGCTGTTACAAGCACCTTCAATCCCTTCATATCCTTCTCATAACGGATCTCCTTTAAGATCGCTGCCACCAGCACTTCCTCTGACGGAAGTTTTCCGCTGCCAACATCGCCGCATGCCAGTCTGCCGCTGTCCGGCATGATGATATCCATTCCATAATGTCTGCATTTTTCCAGATTGTCCTGCAGGATCGGATTTTCAAACATCCGCGTATTCATTGCCGGTGCGATCAGCTTTTTACAGGGGCATGCCATGACCGTTGTCGTCAGCATATCATCCGCGATCCCATTTGCGATCTTACCAATCACATTTGCCGTAGCAGGCGCAACTAGGACGATATCTGCCTTCTTTGCCAGTGCCACATGTTCTACACTGTATTGGAAGTTCCGGTCAAATGTATCGATCAGACACTTGTGTCCTACCAGTGTTTCGAATGTGATCGGATTGATAAACTGCGTTGCGTTCTGTGTCATGAGCACATGCACCTCCGCATGCATTTTCACCAGCATGCTCGCCACATTTGCCATCTTATAGGCTGCAATGGAGCCTGTGACTCCCAGCAGCACTGTTTTTCCTTTTAACATAATCTAGTATCCTTTCTCCTGCGTGCTTTCCTCATATTCCAGATCTTTTTGCACAAAATCAGGAAGTCCCTTTGCTTTTAAGACGCGGAACGACTGTATATTGCCGTCGCCTGTATAGGTACTGACATAAATATCTGACATATAATCATTCTGTTCTTTCCACCAGGTACCGAAGTTTGACAGCTGGCAGTTCTTTATGATTTCTTCTATTTCTGCCCTGTCATCATAATTTTCCGTTCTCATGTTCATATAGTCATCATCTGCATAATAGGTGATCTCTACACGTTTTACCTCCTCAAGCAAAGAACGGTCAGCTTCATAGTACCCTTTCTCTTCCAGGTAGGCAAGCGTCTTTTTACAGAACGGGTAGACCGCATAGCTGTCGCTCAGCTGATCTGTATAGTTTTTATCGGATGCATTAAACGAAATCTGCCCGATCTCCACTTCATCCCGCAGGTTTGTATATGAATAAGAAGTATAATCCTGCTTCAGGCACGCTACCAGATCCTGGATCTCATCTTCCCGCAGAGATTTTGTCCCGAATACATCTTCGAAATAGCACTGCTTTCTGTCATACCCCGCCATATAGTCTTCATCATAAATACGGAAAACAGCTTTTTTATAATCCTCATTATCCAGCAGACGGTTCATCATATCACTCTGTGCTGCCATATCAATATAGTAAGTACGGTAATACTCTTTTCCGTTTTTCATACGATATAAAACGGTTGTGGCATCGTACTGGTTATTGTAATCCAGCAGCTCATTATCGCCCGTCTGATGGAAATAGTCAGCCGCAGCAAACTGCAAAGCCACCTCTGTATCCTTCAGATACATCCTTCTGACCATTACCTTGATAAAATCTCCATAATAGGAGGCACTGTCATTCTGCTGTGCAGACAGTGCGATCGCCACGGTATCAATATCCGCCTCCTTCGGTACGCGATCGTCAAACCGCGTCAGATCAAAGGCAAAAACAGAAAATACCAGACCAGAGATCACAATTCCCAGCCCCAGCTGCCACAGATGATGAAATACGGCAGACAATCTTTGTTCCAGTATGATACTGACAATACAATGGGCGAACAATACGCCCATAAAAATACCGATTCCTACAATGTAAACTGATTTCCCGGAAAGATCCGATAAAATCCAGCCAAATGTCAGTCCTGCCAATACCATCGCCGTTATCTTTACGAGCGGTTTTAAAAAGCCAAATGCCATGGAATGTCCTGCTGCCTCCGCCGGTCTGTTGCAATACGCCAGGTAAGCAAGTACTAATGCTATTATCGATAAAAGAAGCATGCCGCCTACACTGCCACCCATCTGCCGAAGCAGGGAAGCAGCTGTTTTCTCTCCATTTGCGGCAAATTTCCGAAGTCCCTGCAAAAAGATCGTAGCCACACTGAAAACAGGACTCATGATCTCGTCGCGCGAATATGTTGAGAAAGTATGATAATATGCCAGGCAGTATCTGTACACCAGATTCCGGATCGCCCATTCGATTCCCAGAAATGCGAGAATACCGCAGACGCCCGCAATATAATTACCGGTCAGGACGACTGCCAGTATTGCCATATGATAAACCGCCAGGAAAAATAACATGGCAAACACAGTTATCCCTGCAAAATAGCCGATCATTTCTCTCGTCACAAGATGATAATATCCACCGATCAAAACGGACAACAGGACACTGCACAGATAAGGCAGTGCAAAATTCTTAAACCCGTTCAGATAAATACTGAAAAAGCGCACACGCAAACTGACAGGTTCACTGTGGAATCTGTCTACTTTCCTGCGGTCATACAAATAAGAATATCCCTCCATGGCAGCAATCACAGCCGACAGCACGATCAGCAGAAGCGTCGTAAAAGAACTGTACATAACAGAATAGGAAGACAGGCTGGATACATTCCCGAATCCGATATTCGACATAAGCAGGTTTCTCGCACTATCTGTAAACATATCCACAGCATTCGCTCCATAATCCCTTTTCAGGCTGCTGCACATAGCCAGAAAACGAATTGGCATCCATATAAAAAAGGCAAAACTGTTTCCGATCCAGAGCCATCTCCTGCGTCTGGCATTTTCTTTTGTTCTAACCCATAACGAGTTTCCGGATGTCATATCCTGCCACCTCCGTTTCACTGATAAATATTTCCTCTAAAGATAACGGCAGTACTTCAAAAAAAACTGTACTGACCTGCGAAAAATGCGCTATGATCTCCGCTTTTTTGCCACGGATCGTAAGCGTATACAAAGAGCCTCTCTTTTCCTTCTGAACAATGTCCAGATTCTGCATACCGATCAGGGCATCTGTCTCAGTCCGGAATACGCACTGTACCTTCTGGATATTGCATTTCATATCCTGCAGATCTTTGGAAAGGAGCACACCTCCTCTGTGCAGCAGTCCGACATGATCACAGATATCCTCCAGCTCCCGCAGATTATGGGACGCGATCACACAGGTCAGTCCCCGCTCTTCCATCTGGCTTGCGATCATGCTTTTTACACTCTGGCGCATGACCGGATCCAGTCCGTCAAAAGTCTCATCACAGATCAGATATTTTGTCTGCGTACAGATAGACAATAGCATGATCAGCTGCTTTTTCATTCCTTTTGAAAAAGTTGCAATCCTTCTTGTTTTTTCCAGACCGAATTTATCCAGCCACTCGTAAAACTGTACCATTTCAAATGCCGGATAAATACTGGCATAATACTGCGCCATTGTCGCAGGTGTGGCGCTTGCAAAGAAATAGGGCTCGTCCGGTATAAAAGTAATACGCTCCTTCCTGCCCACATTATGGTAAATGGGTTCTTCATCTACCAGCGCTTCTCCGTCATCTGCTTTCATAACACCGGTCATGATCCGCAGTGTGGTGCTTTTTCCTGCTCCGTTTGTTCCGATCAGTCCAAAAACCTGACCTTCCTTTATCGTTACACTGACATCATCCACAGCCTTACGACCGTCAAATGACTTCGTGATGTGTTTAATCTCTATCATTTTCTTCCTCCATACACTGACGCAGCATCTCTGTGATCTCCTCACTGGTCAGCCCCATCTGTCTTGCTTCCCGGATTATCTTCTGGCACCTCTCGATAAACTGTTTCCGCTTCATTGTCGGAATTTCTTCATTGTGTGCCACAAAATTTCCTCTTCCCTTAACAACATATACAAGTTTTTCCTGCTCCAGCAGGCTGTATGCTCTCTGAATTGTATTCGGATTGATCGACAGCTCCATGGCAAGCGAACGGACAGAAGGGAGCTGTTCTCCTTCTTTTAACGCCTCTGTCATGATCAGCGTACGAATGCGCCTGTATACCTGTTCATAGATTGGGCTGGCATCCTGACTGTCAACTAAAATCATATAGTCTCCTCCAAGTGCGGGTGTACTAATTCCAATAATACACTCAGCATAACATCTGCATCACAGTGCGTCAATATGTGAATCCCGGAATGGAATACAA
>DJNY01000194.1:12057-12803 GCA_002441865.1 Lachnospiraceae bacterium UBA6452
AAGCTCCTGCATTCTGATCTTTTACACGCTGCACAGGCAGCTGACCGCAGTAAAACAGAATACAAGAGCTTATTTAAATTCTATATAAACACAGGCTGCATCTATCAGGAGCGGTAGTCACCGTTGATCCTGACGTAATCATACGTCAGATCACAGCCCCAGGCTGTTGCTTTTGCATCACCATCATGCAGATTGACCAGAATCTGAATCGTATCCGCATGCAGTACTTCCTTGGCAAATTCCTCTGAGAACGGAATACCGGAGCCGTTTCTGCAGACTGCAAGCACACCTTTTTCAGATGCCAGATTCACATCGACCTTCTCGATCGGGAAATCCGCTTTTGCATAACCGATCGCACAAAGCACACGCCCCCAGTTTGCATCCTCTCCGAACATCGCACATTTGAACAACGGAGAACAGATCACGCTCTTTGCCACGATGATGGCTGTCTCCAGGTCCTTTGCTTCTGAGACTGTACATTCCAGAAGCTTGCTGGCACCTTCACCGTCCGCTGCAAGCATTCTTGTCATATTCATGAGAACCAGATATAACGCTTCATAAAACTGCTGATAGGCTGCTCCTTCTTCTGTGATCATGGCATTTCCTGCCTGTCCGTTTGCCAGCACGCATACCATATCGTTCGTCGAAGTATCCCCGTCCACACTCAGACAGTTGTAAGTAACTTTTACGATCTCGGAAAGTGCTTTCTGTACAAGCTGTGGTGCTACACTCACATCTGTTGTTAC
>DJNY01000194.1:12892-21960 GCA_002441865.1 Lachnospiraceae bacterium UBA6452
CCGACATGACAAACCTTGCCATCTACTTCAAAAGAAACGGCGACTTCCTTTTTGACGGTATCTGTTGTCATGATCGCTGTCGCTGCTTTTTCATTGCCGTCTGCTGTCAGTCCCTTTGCGAGCTCCTCTATATGTGCTGCGATCGGCTCGATCGGCAGGATCTGCCCGATCACACCGGTAGATGCCACAATGACTTCTTCTGCTTTGATGCCCAGCTGCTCTGCTGCCAGCTGACACATTTTTTCTGCTTTTTCTTCTCCGTCCGCATTACAGGTATTGGCATTTTTGGAGTTCGCGATCACTGCCTTTGCCTTTCCGCCTGTCTTTGCAAGATGTTCCTTGGTTACCAGGATTGGTGCACCTTTTACTTTATTCCGGGTGTAAACTGCTGCTGCGCTGCACTCGCTTTCGCTCATGATCAGGCAGAGATCATTTTTATTCTGATCACTGTTCAGTCCGCAGTTAAGTCCGTTTGCCAGAAATCCTTTTGCCGCGCATACGCCGCCGTCCGTAAAAGTAAAGCCTTCTTTTCCAATCAGTTCCATTTTTGTATCCTTCCCTTTCATTTCTATCATTTTATCAGACTGTTTTCTTTCAGTTCCCGTAAGTAAATATCTCTGTACTGCTCAGCTGCGCACTGACATCGGTAAGCTGGGCAACAAAAACTTCTTCGCCGCCTTCCAGCACCTTATCTGACACCATCAATGTATTCTCATTTAAAAATACCGTGTCCTGTTTCTTTCCATCTATAAAGACGAAGCTGCTTTCCGTAAAGTTTTTCCCCATGACATATACCGAGCCGCCGACCGAAGAGACATCCGTGATCTGGATCGGATCAAAGCCCATCTGCAGATCTGACGGTTCATAGGGCGAAACACCGTCATAAACCTCCTTCTCTCCATACAGCATATCATATTGCAGGATTTTCAGATTTGGTTTGTAATTATCATAATTATGGTACATCTGATGAAATTTCGTAAGCAGCCCGTTATTCATGCCAAGCAGCTTCAGCACATGGGCAGAAAGCTGGTAAGCATACAGATTTTCATTTTTCCGGGACAGATCATAATCTTCCTGCATTTTCTTATTGGACCAGATCACATATTCCGTCTGGAACAGATTTCCGCTTGTCAGTTCTTCTTCTGTAATATCCAGGTTCGGCAGATGATCACCGTACAATACAAGTACAACCGGCTCCTCAAATACATTCAGTGTTGCGATCAGAGAACCTAAGAAGGCATCTGTTTCATGACACTGATTGACATAGTAGGTAAAAGCATTTTGCCGTTCTTCATCTTCCGGTGCAAAACCGCTCACTTTGATATGTTCCTCTTCCATTGGACCGGTTGGATATTTTCCGTGATCCTGTACCGTGATCGTATAGATCAGATCCGGCTCCGGTGTTGTTTTCAAAATATGCTGGATCTGTTCCGTCAAAACTTTATCCTTTGCCCATCCGATCGGATTGTAAGACAGATTTTCCATATACTCGGAAGAAACAAAATAATCAAAGCCCAGATTGGAAAATACCTTATTTCTGCTGTAAAAAGAACCTGTATTGTTATGAAGCACTCCTGTCCGGTAACCCAGTTCCCTGAGGTTGTATGCCATAGATTCACAGGTTTCATCCTGCAGGACCGTTTTGTACGGATATTCTCCTGCACCGAAATAATCCATCGACATTCCGGTCAGTATCTCAAATTCTGTATTGGCTGTTCCCGCTCCGACACTCGGCACCTCTAAAAATCCCCCCGGACAGCTTTTCCGCAGGCTGCTGTAAACCGGTGTTGGTTCTTCCGAATAGGTTACTCCCTGCATACGATTTAAATCCATAAAAGACTCCAGCTGTATAAAGATAATATTTGGCTTTTCTTCTACTTCATTTGTCTTCTGATTTTTCAGATCTTCAAAAATATTATCTACAGTTTCTTCATTATAAGTATCCGGTCTGGAAATGCCCCGGTCAAACAGACTTCTGGTAAAACAATAAACAAAACCATTATCCGCATATGCATCCGGCAGATTTGCGAACTCCGTCTGCAGCCATCCCCTGGCATCTCCGATATGGAGCATCAAAATGACTACCAGAATGGAAATGACCGCATTACAGGCTGCCAGCAGCGGATGATATGCCTGTTTTTTCATATGGATGCCCAGATAAACCAGACCCACTATCACTACAATGATCAAAAGAACCAGTAAAACGATCTGCCATACCGTCAGATAAATCCCCATGATCTCAAATACAGAAGTCAGCAGCGCAATATCCGTTGCTGCCAGCGGTGTGATCCGGAAACAAAGCAATATAGAATTGGTCACCGCCAATCCGATAATGACTACCGTGATACACAGCCATACAAAATCCCGCTTTGGAGCAAGCAATGCCAGTGCATAAAAAGCAGTCAGTATTGCTGCACTTAACAAAGTCAGGAACGGATGATACCATACAAAACGGAGCCCTTCCATCAGGGAATGCCTTGCCAGCACCTCGATCACAAGGATCAGCAGAACGGAGATCAGATAATTATTTATCATATAGCTTCTGACAGCTTTCAGATTTTCTTTTGTCTTTTGCTTCATATTACACCTTCCGGATCATCTTCCCTATTTCTGTATCCATTATAACGGTTTTACTCCATTTTGCAAGCCAGAGCATGCTACATCATGCATCAGAGATGCATGACATTATAAAAAGGATTTCTCCCGGTTTTATTCCCGGAAGAAATCCTTTTGCACATTCCTATATTTCATTCCCTATTACAGGCTTCTTTCATATCCGCCCGGACATTTTCGTTAATTTCCAAAGAACTGATTGAAAAAGTCCTGCATATTTCCGTAATACTGGCTCTCGTCCTGCTGCTGGTCTTCTGACTGATCTGCATTTGGATCCGGAACGGTCAGTCCGTCTTTTGGATTACCGCTCTGGCTGTCTGTGCTGTTCTTCTGCTGTGCATTCTGCTTTGCAGCAGCTTCACTCTTTGCCAGAGTAACACTTACGGTATGTTCCTCATATTCACCGTTATTGGCACGCATATAAGTAACATCTACAGTCTCGCCTTCTTTGTAGTAGGCAATTGTGTTTTTCAGTTCAGACGCACTTGAAATGGAAAGTCCGTCAAACTTTGTGATGATATCACCCTGTTTGATACCTGCCTTTGCTGCTGCACCGTTTTCCTCTACTGCTGCCAGATAAGCACCGGATGGAATACCGTAGTAAGAAGATGCTTCCTCCGATACATCCTGTACTGATACACCAAGGTAGCCTGCTTCATCTTCGGAAACAACATCTCTTGTTTCTCTTGTCATCAGATTATCCAGAATCGGCTGTGCTGTTGCTACCGGGATCGCATATCCCATACCTTCTACTTCTGCGGAAGCATATTTTGCCGAGTTGATACCGATCAATTCGCCCTTCATATTTAATAAGGCACCACCACTGTTACCAGGGTTGATCGCTGCATCTGTCTGGATCAGCTTGGATGTCACATTATCGATCGTAACCTCTCTGTCCAGTGCGGAAACAATACCTGTTGTAACACTCTGTCCGTAACCGAGTGCGTTACCGATGGCTACTACCTGATCTCCTACCTGAACGGAAGAAGAATCACCGATCGTTGCGATCTTGATATTGGAAAGGATATCATCACTGATATCGGATAATGCTACGGATACGATCGCAAGGTCATTGGAAGAATCTGTTCCTTTTACCTTTGCGGCTACAACAGAATCCTCTGAATCATCAAAGCAGACGGAAACTTCTTCCGCACCACTGACTACATGGTTGTTGGTTGCAATGAGAAGCTCTGTGTCATTTTTTCCTACGATAATACCGGAACCTGCACCTTCGCTTTCTCTCTGCTGCGTACCAAACATACTTCTGACTTCCTCGATTCCTTTTGTAGTGATCGCTACGATGGAAGGCATACAGTTTTTAGCGATATCGGATACGGAATATTCCATACCAGCCTGTGAAACAGTCTGTGCCGCACTTGTTGTTGTGTTTGGAATATCGGTCTGCTTTTTATCTGCAGCATCTGTTGTTTTTTCTGCATCTGCACTTGCCACAGTTTCCTGCTGCGCCGGTTTTAAAAATGTTCTGTTGCCGACTGCTACCACGCCACAGAAGATCAGTGCTGCGCAAAGCCCGAATACCAGACCGTTTAATGCGCTTCTGCCGGTTCCTTTCCCCGGTTTCTTTTCTTTTTTATGTTTTTTCTTTCCATTGTCCTCCGGAATTGGGATCTCCGGATTCCGTTCTACATATGTTAAATCCTGATTCAAATCGTTGTCATACATAATTCTTACCTCTCTTCCTCAAAGTTGCCTTTTTACAACTATCTGTGTTTTCCCTTTCTTTTGCATACAGAATATGGGAAATTTGTTATAGAATTTTGTCAACTTTGTGAAAAAAGTATGTACTTTTCTTCGATCCCAGAAAACGGCTTTTGCTCGAAAACAGGCGCAGAATAGAGCTTTGGCGGCTTTTTCTGTAATTTTTCTCCCATGTAGTGATCAAATTCATAATATAAAAGTGTGTCGTCCACAGAAGAAATTGCGGTCTGTTCCGCCTCTGTCGGGACACGCCCCAGAAACTTTTCATAAATCGTATCCTGCAGCCGCTTTTCAATTTCCAGATAGCCGGGCAGGAACTGCTTGACCGGTCTTGTGATATCTGCCAGATAGGCTTCACTCGCATCATGCAAAAGACATGCCCTGCAGAGGAACGGACTGTATTTCCTGGCAACCGCTTCTTCATAACAATGGATACAATGCTGCCCCACGGAATAAAATTCCGGAAAATGTCCGTTTGCCCGCGTCATCATGGAAAGTGCATGCGCAATATCCCGGATCACGATCTGCTCCGGATCCGGTGAAACCGGTGTGAAATGGATCTTACTGCTTGTAGTGATATAACTGCTCATTTTTCTTCTCCCCAGTTTGTTCTGTAATAATGGTCTCTGTACTGCCTCGGTGTCATATTGGTCTCTTCGCGGAATACATGCGTAAAATGGCTCTGTGAGGAAAACGCAAGCCCTGCTGCAATGTCCGAATAAGAATAGGAAGAGTATTTCAACATATTCTTGGCTGTGTCGATCTTACTCTTTCTGATGTATTCACTGATCGTCTGTCCCATTTCCTTTTTAAACAGCCGCGACAGATAATTGACATGCAGTCCGCAATGATCCGCAAGTGTCTGTGCGGTAACGCGTTCTCCGATATGCTGATATATATAATCAATGCACTGCACCACATTTTTAGAATAGACTTTCTCTTTTTTCAGCTTCTGCATTCTTTTGGCATAATCCATACAAAGCTGTTTCAGCAGGCTGTTCAGCTCCGGGATCGAATGTGTTTCATCCACTGTCTGAATATACATATCGGAAAGGCCGTACGCGGTTTCCGGATCCATCCCTCCCTCAATACAAAAGCGGGTGATCATGGCGATCGATATAATAATATGATAGGAAATATTCCGTACGGGATTTTGGGACAATACACCCATACCGCCTTCCGAGCCCATTCCTTCCGTCTCATTCGCCCATTTCCGTATCTTCTCTACATCTCCCTGTTTGACCCATTCATAAAAGGATAATTCCCTCTCATAGGGCGCATGGACAACTTCCCGTTCCATGAATTTTTCATAATTCAGCCTTTTCATAACAGCCTTCCCTTGCTTTCCATCGCATTATGTCATGATTTTATCATATTTATCACAGATTTGATATCATTTATTTTATTTTCTGCTAAAGTAGCTGTATCAAATGAAATCAATGCGTTGTATATAGTAAACTTTTCAAAATAACAGGAGGTATTTCTATGAACAAACAGGAACTGACAGAGCTTTTGAGCACATTGACACTCGATGACAAGATCACCATGATCCATGGTGCAACCTTGTTCCAGACAGGCGCGGTTACAGAAAAAAACATTCCCGCCTTCATTTTTGATGACGGTCCGATGGGACCGAGAAAAGAATACCGGAAAGATATGTGGATTCCGGTCGGCGGAAACGATGATTATACTTCCTACCTGCCAAGCAACAGCGCACTTGCCTCTACTTTTAACAGAGAGCGTGCTTTGGAAAGCGGTACCGTTTTAGGGCAGGAAGCCAGAGGACGCGGCAAAGACATGATCCTTGCACCGGGCATCAATATCCACCGTTCTCCGCTTGGCGGCCGTAACTTTGAATACATGAGCGAAGATCCGTATCTGACTGCTGAGATCGCTGTTCCGTTTGTGGAAGGCGTACAGAAGTCCGATGTTTCTGCCTGTGTCAAGCATTACGCCCTCAACAATCAGGAGACAGACCGTACAGGCTACAATGCAGAAGTCAGTGAACGTGCCCTTTGGGAGATCTATCTGCCTGCATTCCGTGCCACAGTCAAAAAAGCACACACAATGGGCATGATGGGCTCTTATAACCGCTTCCACGAAGAATATCTCTGCCACAGTCAGGAAATGATCGATGGTATCCTTCGTCAGGAATGGGGCTTCGACGGCATTTATGTTTCCGACTGGAATGCGATCAAAGATACTGTAAAAGCCGGTAACTGTGAGATTGATATCGATATGAGCGTCACCGATGATTTTGACAATTATAAAATGGCACAGCCGCTTAAGGAAGCTGTTTTAAACGGACAGGTCAAGGAAGCTGAGCTTGACAAAAAGGTAATGCACATCCTGTATGTCATGAATGAACTTCATATGCTGGACGGCAAAAGACAGAAAGGAAGCTACAACGATCCTTCGCATCCGGGTAAGCTGCTGCAGACCGCAGAAGAATCCATGATCCTTCTGAAAAACGAAAAGAAACTGCTGCCACTGAACCCTGAGAAACTGAAAAAAGTCGTTGTGATCGGTGATAATGCCGACAGAACCCATGCAGCAGGCGGTGGCAGTGCGGAAATTAAGGCACTGTATGAGATCACACCACTGATGGGCATTAAGATGTTCCTTGGCGGTAACTGTGAAGTGGTTTATGAACCGGGCTATTATGCCTGCGTTACCGGAAATGCATGGCAGGACAGCACTGCACAGAACAGCATGTTCCCGGTCAACGATACGGTATTTGGTCCCCGTCAGGACAGAGTTGTCAAAAAAGAAGAAATCGCTGCTTTAAATAAAACCTATGAAGAGCGCGCGATCGCTGCCTGCAAGGATGCAGATGCTGTCATCTATGTCGGTGGTCTGAACCATGATTTTGATGTAGAGGACAGAGACAGATCCGATTATCACCTGCCTTACGGACAGGATGCACTGCTCAAAAAGCTGCTGGCAGTCCGCCCGGATATGATCGTTACGATGATCGCCGGTTCTCCGTTCTCCATGACAGAATGGATCGATCAGGCAGATACGCTGCTGCTTTCCTACTACGCAGGCATGGAAACAGGACGTGCCTTTGCAAACCTGTTATTCGGCGAAGTATCTCCAAGTGGTAAGCTGCCTACAACATATCCGAAGGAATTATCCGATTCCCCTGCACACAGCATCGGACAGTTTGGTACTTCCACAAATGTTTCCTATGCGGAGGATGTTTATGTTGGCTACCGCTACTTTGATACGTATCAGGTAAAACCGCAGTTTGCTTTCGGACACGGTCTGTCCTATGCAGCATTTACCTACAGCGATCTGCAGGTAAATGCACATCCGCAGGAATCGACAGATAAACTGCAGTCTCTTGATATGCTGCCTGCACTTTATACTGTTAAGTTAGCAGTAAGCAACGATTCTGATATTAACGCGAAAGAATCCGTACAGCTTTATATCGCGGCAAAAGACAGCAAGGTAAAACGTCCGGTCAAAGAACTGCGCGGTTTTGATAAAAAAGAAATCGCAGCCCATGCAAAGGCTGATTACACCTTTGCACTGACTGCGGAAGCATTTTCTTATTATGAGGAAGAAAAGCATTGTTACATTGCACCTGCAGGCACTTATGAAATCCTGCTTGGCAGTGCAAGTGATGATATCCGTCTTTCCCAGATAGTCACCCTTTCTGCGGATATCATGATCAGCAGAAGCTAATCCCCCTTTACCGGGCAGCAAGTACTGCCTGTTTCATAGAGGCTACGTAGTCATACAGAGGCTGCGCAGCCTCTTCTTTGTATTCTGCCACGATCTTGACGATCGCGCTGCCTACGATCGCACCGTCTGCAAGTGCTGCCATCTTTTCTGCCTGTTCCGGTGTACTGATCCCGAAGCCGATCGCACACGGTACATCCGTCACAGAACGGATCTTTTCTATGATCTTTGCAAGATCTGTATGGATCTCACTGCGGACACCCGTTACGCCCATGGAGGATACGACATAAATAAAGCCGGTTGCTTCTTTTGCGATTCTCGCAATACGCTCTTCGGAAGTCGGTGAGATCATGGAGATCACATCAACACCGTATTTTTTAGCAACCTCTTCCACTTCTTCTTTCTCCTCAAACGGAACATCCGGGGAAATAAAACCGTTTACGGAAAGCTCCTGACATTTTGCAAAGAAAGCCTCGTAGCCATAATGGAATACCGGATTGATATAGGTCATGAAAATAAGCGGGATATCGGTCTGGCTGCGGATCTGCTTTACCGCATCAAACAGTCCTTCCATCGTAAAACCGTTTGATAGAGCACGGATATTGGCATCCTGGATCACAACACCCTCTGCGGTCGGATCTGAAAACGGAATACCGATCTCAATGATGTCCGCACCAGCTTTTGCCATTTGTACTACATATTCCACTGTTTTGGAAAGACATGGATCTCCTGCCGTAATAAACGGGATAAATGCCTTTGTATCTTTGAATGCGTCTGTGATCTTACTCATGTAAATCTACCCCCTTATATCTGGCAATCGCTGCCACATCTTTATCTCCACGTCCTGACAGGCAGACGATAATGCTGTCATCCTTTGACATGCTGCCTGCGATCTTTTTCACATGGGCAACTGCATGGGCACTTTCAATGGCACAGATGATACCTTCCGTACGTGCCAGATATTCAAATGCTTCCACTGCCTCATCATCTGTCACCGGTACATAGGTCGCACGTCCGCTGTCATGCAGATATGCATGCTCCGGTCCGAT
>DJNY01000194.1:22051-23863 GCA_002441865.1 Lachnospiraceae bacterium UBA6452
TCATCCTGGCAGAAATAAGACTTCATACCATGGAAGATACCGACACTTCCCTTTGCGATCGTTGCTGCATGCTTATCGGTATCGACACCCTTTCCCGCTGCTTCACAGCCGATAAGCTGTACGCCTTCATCCGGGATAAAATTGTAAAACATACCGATCGCGTTGCTGCCGCCGCCGACGCAGGCAACTACAGCCTTTGGCAGTTTGCCTTCTTTCTCAAGGATCTGTGCTCTTGCTTCCTGGCTGATCACGCTCTGGAAATCTCTGACGATCATTGGGAACGGATGTGGCCCCATAACGGAACCAAGCACATAATGCGTATCCGAAACTCTGGTAGACCATTCACGCATTGCCTCGTTTACCGCATCCTTCAATGTCATCGTACCGCTTGTGACCGCATGTACCTTTGCACCTAACAGTTCCATTCTGTATACATTCAGAGCCTGTCTGTCCGTATCTTCTTTTCCCATGAAGATCTCACATTCCATACCGAATAAAGCTGCTGCCGTTGCAGTCGCAACACCATGCTGTCCTGCTCCGGTTTCTGCGATCAGTCTGGTCTTTCCCATCTTCTTTGCCAGCAGTGCCTGCCCCAGTACGTTGTTGATCTTATGCGCACCTGTATGGTTCAGATCTTCTCTCTTTAAATAGATCTTTGCACCGCCCAGATCCTTTGTCATCTTCTCTGCATAATACAGAAGAGACGGTCTGCCTGCATACTCTACCAAAAGTCTGTGCAGTTCCTCATGAAATGCCGGATCCTTTTTATAATATTCATACTGTTCTTCCAGATGGATCAGTTCATTCATCAGCATTTCTGAGATGTACTGCCCTCCGTATATGCCATATCTTCCTTTTTTCATTCTGTACCTCTTTTCCTGATCGTTTCCATCAGTTTTCTTATTTTTTCCGGATCTTTTAATCCGTCTGTCTCCACGCTGCTGCTCAGATCGAGTGCATACGGTCTGAACGCTTCTGCCGCCTGCTCCATATTTTCAGGGCTGATCCCGCCCGCCAGAAAAAACGGCTTTCTGCGAATCTCCTCCTGCAGCTCTTCCTTGGCAAGCTGCTGTAAAATAACGTCCCACGGAAAAGGCTTTCCGCTGCCCATTCCGTTATCTAACAGAATATAATCAGCCTCGGTCTGATATGCCTCCTGCAGATCTGTCTCATCTGTTACCTTTACCGCGCGGATCACCGGCTTTCCTGTCTGTTCCCGGATCTTCCTGAGCTCCTCTTCGCTCTCCTGCCCGTGCAGCTGTGCGATATCAATGATATTTTTCTGTAACAGTCCTATGATCTCATCGGGATCTGCATTGACAAAAACACCGACTGCCCGGATACGCGGATCCAGCTTTTCTTTCAGCTTCTGCGCCTGCTCTCCTGTTACATAACGCTTACTCTTCGGGTAAAAGACAAACCCTATGTAATCCGGCAGATAAGCATTGACACAACTGATATCTTCCTCTCTGCGCAGTCCGCAGATCTTTACCCTACAGTCTATCATATGCCCTTTAAATCCTCCAGCATTTTCTTTTTGTCCGGGCTTCTCATAAAAGTCTCTCCGATCAGCACCGCATCTGTCTCGTTATCCCGCAGTCTTTTGATATCCTCCGGTGTTTTCATGCCACTCTCCGATACAAACACGATTTCCTTTGGGATCAGCTTCCTCAGCCTTATGGAATTTTGAATATCTACCGTAAAATCCTTCAGATTCCGGTTATTGACACCGATGATCCTGGCTCCTGCCGAAAGAGCCCGCTGCACTTCCGCTTCATCATGTGCCTCCACCAGTGCGGAAAGTCCCAGCGA
>DJNY01000169.1 GCA_002441865.1 Lachnospiraceae bacterium UBA6452
CCTTCTCTCATTTTTCATTAATCCGTTGTTACAGAATCACTGTATTTCTGGATGTATACATAAATATCATTCTGTTCATCCAGCTTTGTGGAATTTCTCTTCTTTCCACCAATGGAAACACTGTTGGCTTTTACATAGAAGTAATAATCCTTATATGTTTTTAAGTTCTTTACAGTATAAGAAGCTTTCTTTGTTGTGGCAACCTTTTTGAATTTGCCGCCTTCCTTTGTGGCTCTGTATACTGTGTAGTTCTTAGCACCCGGTACCTTTGTCCAGCCCAGTTTTATTGCATTGTTGGAAACCTTTGTTGCAGATACATTTGCCTGTGGGATCGCATATGCTAAATCAGACCATGCGCCATACTGCTTCTGACCATTCATAAATGTATAAGTACGGATACGATACTGGAATGGCGTATTCTTTACTGATTTCAAAATGAATGTCTTGGATTTTGCACGTCTGCCGTAAATATTGTATGTCTTTACCAGTTTATTATCTGCTTTGTAGATTTCGATCTGATAACCGTTTTCATATTTTGCTGTATTGTTCCACTGCAATGTTACAATGTTGGACTTTACATCCCATGATGCAAGTTTCAATCCCGTTACTGCTGGTGCTGTTGTCAGTACACGAGGATTCTCTACGCAGTTTTCGGAAGCATAGAAAGATGTTGTTACCTGTCTAATCGGATATACTGCCAGATAGTATGCAGAATCAGCTGCAAGTCCTGTCAGTTTTACGGAAGTTGTCTTAACAACCTGGATATCCTTTGCTGTTGCCTGTGTTGTGCCAAAACGGATCAGATATCCTGTTGCACCCGTGCTGGCTGCCCATGAAACTGTTGCAGATGTATTATCTGCTGCGACCTGTGTCATTGTTGCAGGCGCCTTCGGTGCTGTTGCAACCGTCGCTACCACTGCTTCACTGTACTTTGTACCGTCAAAAGCCCTGACCTTTACATAATATGTATTTCCTGCTGCCCAGTTTGCACCAGCTACATTAATAAAGGTATCTCTACCATCATTGCCTGTTCTCGCTTCTCCTGTATATGTCTTATTATCTGATGAATAAGAATATACATATGCGGTTGCACCAGGTACTGCTGACCATGCAACTCTTACTGCTGTTTCCGTGGAAATTGTCTGTTTTGCATCTTTCGGTGCTGCCAGAACCGTTACTGCCGCATCAGCCTTTACTGATGGAAGCAGCATCAGCGACATTGCCAGAACAGCTGCAAATGCCACCATAGCTTTCTTGATTTTGATTATTCTGTTCATCTAAAATCCCTCCTTGTCTATTTGAACACTACATCCTGTCCATGCCTTTATTTTACTCTAAAATGGCAAATATAAAAAGAGAATTTCGTCGAAAGATTCTTAATCTTTTCTTAAGTAACCGATACTCCAAATCTTTTTTAAACTGCAAGAAAAGCTATCCGACCTGCACATTGCAAATCAGATAGCTTTTCAGGATTTACATTATATCATTCACTTAATCATTCTATGATCAGATAAGATTAAGCGTTTACGATCTTGCCAAAATCTGGCTTTAATGCAGCACCACCGATTAAGCCGCCATCGATATCATCTTTGGAAAGGAGCTCAGCAGCGTTGCCTGCATTCATAGATCCGCCGTACTGGATACGAACAGCTTCTGCTGTATCTGTATCGTACATTTCAGCGATAACCTCACGGATCATCTTACATACTTCCTGTGCCTGATCAGCAGTAGCTGTTTCACCTGTACCGATAGCCCAGATTGGCTCGTAAGCGATAACCAGTTCTTTTACCTGATCTGCTGTTACGTCTGTCAGATCCCATTTGATCTGTCTTGCGATCCACTCTTTGTATGTGCCTGCTTTACGAAGTGCAAGAGACTCACCACAGCAAAGGATTGGTTTCAGACCTGCTGCGAAAGCTTTCTTTACCTTCTGGTTGATCAGGATATCGTTTTCACCGAAGATATCTCTTCTCTCAGAGTGACCGATGATAATGTATTCAACACCGGCATCTTTTAACATAGGAGCAGAAATTTCTCCTGTAAAAGCACCCTTGTCTTCGATGTAGAAGTTCTCAGCACCAAGTTTTACATTGGAACCTTTGATAGCTTCTGCTACAGGTACGATATCGATTGCAGGTACACAATAAACAACGTCTACTGCATCGTTTACTACGAGATCCTTTAATGTGTTAACTAATTCTACTGCCTGGCTTGGAGTCATGTTCATTTTCCAGTTGCCGGCGATAATTCTTCTTCTTGCCATTTTAAATGTCTCCTTCATTTATTCTATATAGATTTATAAATATATATCTATGTGTATCTGATTCACACGGATTGCTCCGCTTCGCTCTATTTGTCATCTGCAGCATATACGCCCGGAAGCTCTTTACCCTCTAAGAATTCAAGAGAAGCTCCACCACCTGTTGAAATGTGTGTCATCTTATCTCCATATCCCAGCTGGTTAACTGCTGCTGCAGAATCTCCTCCGCCGATGATTGTTACAGCGTCTGTGTCTGCAAGTGCTTTTGCAACTGTTTCTGTTCCTTTTGCAAATTTAGGCATCTCGAAGCATCCCATTGGTCCGTTCCATACAACTGTCTTAGCATCTTTTACTGCATCGCTGAAGATCTTAGCTGTCTCTGGTCCAATGTCAAGTCCTTCCCATCCTTCCGGGATTTCTCCAGCTTTTACTACCTGAGTATTTGCATCATTAGAGAAATCATCTCCGACAACATTATCTACAGGAAGAAGGAGTTTTACACCTTTGGCTTCTGCTTTTTCGATCATATCAAGTGCATACTGGCAGTAATCTTCTTCCAGAAGGGATTTTCCGACTGTTCCGCCCTGTGCTTTTGCGAATGTATATGCCATTCCTCCACCAATGATCAGAGTGTCTACTTTGTCAAGAAGGTTCTCAATTACAGAAATCTTGCTTGAAACTTTTGCTCCGCCAAGGATTGCTACGAATGGTCTTTCCGGATTGTTGACTGCATTTCCAAGGAAATCAATTTC
>DJNY01000132.1:0-3640 GCA_002441865.1 Lachnospiraceae bacterium UBA6452
CATTCCTCTATCGCCTGATAAGTTGCTTGCTGCAGATCCATTATTTTTTGTTTCTCCCTGATCTTTGTGATCAAGGTCATATAGTCCCGTAGCAATTTGCAGGCACCCTTCAGCTTTTCATTGTAGCCTTCATTGATATTCAATACTGTTGTGATAAGCTCCAGCTCCGGCTCTTCCGTTTTCTTTTCGTAAGCATCTGATAACTTAAGAACTGATTTTTCTTCTATCTGTTTCGTGCCATTATATAAAACGATAAACCGCGGTGTTGGCAGTTTGATCTGCTTACTGCCGTAAATATCTTCCTTTGCTGTAATCTTGGATAACACCTTTGAGATGTAGGGCAGATTACGCAGCGGCATATTCGGATTGATCGTCGACTGGTGCTCGATCATATATAATTCCGACAAAAATACAAAGGATACATCATTTTGCACCGACATATAAACTGCATTCTCCAAAGTTGTGATCTCTAACTTCGCTGCATCCGTATAATCCGTTCCATTTAAGGCATTATACAGACTCAGGAAATCCTCTTTTCCCTTGAAAATAGCATGAAGCAGTAAATCTTTGTGATTTCTTGCTACCTTATATTCATTCAGGAAATGCTCGACCTGCGCAGATACCTCTCTGTAATCCGTACCTATTTCATATTTACTGTCTTCTCTTACAGATGACAGACTGTACTCTTTTTCTTCTCCCAGATTGATAAAAATAATCTCAACTCTTTGTTTCTCTTTCTGCATAGCAGCCCCTTTCCTGCAGGAGCTCCCATCTTTCTTTTTCTTCCGCTCAGAACTCCCGCCTTTCTTTATTTTGTTTTAAAAGCATGGATTTCTGATCAGAATTGAACTTAGACTGTACTTAGATATGAAATATGCTTTTGTATAAATTGAGGATAGCATTTCTGCTATCCTCCGTCAATTTAATACCATATGTTTCTTTATTTTCTACACACTTTAGCAAGTAAAAGTATCATCATTTTACTCATCCTTATTCTGCTCCAGTACAACAAGCGCAATCTGCCTGTAAATATCGAGCATCGGTAAAATATCTGTTTCAAACGCATCTGCGATCATTGCATGACTGTTATTTCCAAGTGCCCGGTTCAGATTCTGTACTTTTTCTTCCATGGCATCCTTATTTAATACTTCTTCCTTTTCATTCAGGAAGGGAAGTGTTATGTTGATAATCTCAATCACATAGTTCAGTCCGTCAAGCTGCTGATTCAGATAGTCTTCTGTATCAGGCATTTCCATTCCACGAAGTTCCGGTATGATCTCTTTCATGGCAGGAATCAGTTTTGCAATGTATTCACTACCCAATTCAAGTGCTTCCAGCTGTTGCTTTTTCTGTTCTTCCATTGTAATTCCCTCTTCTTTCTTACTTCACATCTGTTATTATTTATATCGGCATAAGTTATCCATCTATAAAGTCCGACATCACTTCTGCTCTATATGCAGATATTGTTTGTACTGTTCCGCGATCTGGCTGAGCACCGCCGGCGTTACATAGCAGGTTAAAAGCTGCATCAGAAGCTGATGAAATTCACGCATGCAGGCCTTGATATACTTATTATTCACGCAGCCCGGCATATTTGCAAGAATATCCTCCTTCAACCGGCAGAACATATCATACGGTGGTTTTTCAAACCGCAGGCAGATCACCTTTACCGTAGCGAGATACCATGTAAACAAAAGATCCAGTTCCAGTTCATCATGATATTTTTCCCATACACCTCGCTCTTGATAAGCCTGCAGGACCATTCGATTTACTGTCATGATATCCTTATGATAGCCAGTTTCCCTGGCAAGTACTGTCGATTTCTGATTTACAAAATAATGATAATAAACCTTGTCAATTTTAGCGATGCGTTTTGCATATAGCTGCAAAAGTGAGCCAAAGTAAATATCCTCATAAGCCAGTCCTTCCGGAAATACAATCTCATTCTCCGTCAGGAGCGATCTTCGGATCACCTTATCCCATACTGCATAGCTCATCGTATTTTCTATGATCAGCTGTCTGCGTTTTTCCTCTGTATCTATCACAGCTCTATATATTTTACCACTGCCTTTATCAGCCAGCTTCGAAAAATCTTCTCCATGGTCACGGAGATGCCTGCAGATCACAACATCCTGTCCGCCTGCTTCCGCCTCCGACAAAAGTGCTTCAAACATATCCTTTTCAACCCAGTCATCACTGTCCGCAAAGCCGACATATTCACCGGTTGCATAAGACAAACCGATATTCCTTGCCCTGCCCATCTTTCCGTTCTCATCGCAATGCACTGCCAGTATCAATTCCGGATATTTTGCCTCCCACGCAGTAATATGCTGCCAGGTTGTATCGGTTGACGCATCATCCACCAGAATGATCTCATAAGCAGCCTGCGAAAGTGTCTGCTCTGTCAGTGATGTCAAGCATCTGTCTATATAATTTTCCACATTATAACATGGTACAATAATACTAAGTCTCTTCATGAGAATAGTATAGCATGTGCTAACGCATTCCACAACGAAGAGGCGGACAAATTACATCCAAATTACACCCAAAAACTTCCCCTTTTTCATGCAAATATGGTACTATATAATTGCTATTTAAATAAACGGAAAGAGGACTTACTATGCAGATCAGTGCATGTATCATCTGCAAAAATGAAGAACAGTATATCGGCAAATGTATACAGGCACTACGTGCATTGCCTGTCCACATTGTTATTGCAGATACCGGATCTACAGACGATACGCTTTCTATTTTAGAAAAGCTGCTTACTTCTCAGGATATATTATGTCATTTTGACTGGTGCAATGACTTTTCCATGGCACGAAATTTTTGTGCTGCGCAAGCACAGACGGACTGGATCTGGATGGTAGATGCAGATGAAATCTTAACCTCCTGTGATCCTGCCATATTACTCGAATTTTTGAAAAATCAGGAAAATATCGATAAGATTGGCACAATTCTTCGAAAAGATGCTTATCCTCTACAGGGAGAACTCACCTTTGCCACCTCCCGTATGGGGCGGATTTATAATCGAAACTTTTATCATTATGAGGGAATTATTCATGAACAGTTAGCTCCTTGCAACCGATCCTCTGATGACGGCAATATTTCCTTTCATGAAATTTGTTATGTAGATCTCCCTCTCTCCTTTGATCATATGGGATATGAAACAACAGAAACATTGCAAAGAAAATGCAAGCGTAATATTGCTCTATTAGAGACTGCTTTTGCAGCCCACGAGGATCCTTATCTGGCTTACCAGCTCGGTCAGGCTTACGCAGCTCTCGATGAGCACCAAACTGCCATTCATTACTTTGAAATCGGATTATCATATGATCTGGATCCCCGTCTGGAATATGTACAGACCATGGTACAATCCTATGGCTACAGTCTGCTTGCGCTAAAGCAATATCAAAAAGCACTTTCCTTTACCGGCATATATGATGCATTTGCTATCAATGCCGATTTTGTATTTCTGATGGGACTTATTTATATGAACAATGCCATGTTTCCAGAAGCAATTTCCGAATTTGAGAAGGCCACAAAATTTAAAACATGTATTGTAGAAGGTGTCAACAGCTATCGAGCCCATTATAATAAAGGGGTTATCTTAGAATGTTTGGGAAATATTTCTGAAGCC
>DJNY01000132.1:3726-8867 GCA_002441865.1 Lachnospiraceae bacterium UBA6452
ACTGCAAAGTAGAAAGGCACTTTATGCGAATTCAATATTTTAACGGCGGTCTCGCCAACCAGATTTTTCAATATATTTTTTACCGTTACGGGCAGCTGACTACAGGTCATCCGGAAGAATGGTTTTTAGACGATTCTTTTTTCTTTTTCAAGCACCAGCATAATGGCTATGAACTGAATCACGTTTTTGGTCTGAAACCCAACCTGTTAAGTGAACAGCTCGGTTCTGACGCATGGAATGTTTTTGTGGAGAACCGCAAAAACGGCATTGGAATGGCAGACAATCTCGCCAATCTTGGATTTCATGTTTCCATGATCGCAGAGGCGCAAAATTATAAAACAGATAATCCGTTTTCAGGAAAAGTATACACCTTTCCCTGCAGTGAATATCATCCGGAGATTTTAAAAATTAATGATGAAATTGTTTACTATTTTGGATATTGGATCAATAAAAACTGGATCAATGCCTATCGTGATCTGTTTTTAGAAGAGCTTTCTTTTCCACCTATTTTAGACGAAAAGAATCTGAAGTATGCCTCTCAGATAAAGTCTACACTATCTGTTGGTGTTCATATCAGACGAGGGGACTATTTAAATTTAGGGCTTGGTATTGATCCTGCTTTTTATCATTCTGCCCTTTCGGAAATACTGACAGCCTATCCGGAATCTACTTTATTTGTTTTCTCAGATGATCCTGACTGGTGTGAAGATCATGCTGATCTATTGGGGTTATCTATGGCAAAAGAAGTCATATCAATCCGTGGAAATATAAACGGTGCAAATTACATCGATATGCAGCTTCTCAGCATGTGCAAAGGATTGCTCATTTCCAATAGTGCTTTCAGCTATCTGGCTGCTCTGTTAAATAACAATTTAGAATTTTATTATAACCTCGCCAGCTGGAGAGAATTATAAAAATATGAGGTCAAATAACTATGATTCCTATTTCTGTATGTATTATTGCAAAAAACGAAGAAAAGAATATCGAAAAATGTCTGCAATGTTTAAGCAAACATCCATTTGAAATTATCGTTGTAGATACCGGCTCTACAGACAGAACCAAAGAATTAGCACAAAAATATGCAGATAAACTACTTGATTTTCCCTGGTGTAATGATTTTTCAAAAGCGAGAAACTTCTCTATAGCCCAGGCAAGTCATGATTGGATTCTCATAATAGACTGTGATGAATTTGTCGAAAAGCTGGACTTTACAGCAATTCAAAAATTGATAGAAGAATATCCGTATGCAATTGGGCAATTGTATCGTGATAATATCTGCTATGACAAAGATCACAAATTAATCCACTCATATGATCATGTAGAACGGTTATTTGACAGACGCCTCTATTATTACACAGGCAATATCCACGAACAAGTTACCTCTAAGGATGGCAGCCAGCTTTATGGCTTTGAAATACCACTTACCGTTACACATACGGGATACAGCGGTTCTGATGATGACCTGGCTGCAAAAGCGCAAAGAAATATCAATTTACTACTGACGGATCTGCAAAAAGATCCTAACGATCCTTACCTATACTATCAGCTTGGAGAAAGCTTCATGTTGAAAGGCGACTACGAAAGTGCCTACTCCTATTATGATCAGGGATTTTATCTGGATGTTGATGAGAATCTGGAATATGTACAAAGGATGATTATTTCCTACGGCTATTGCCTGCTCTATACAAACAGGATTGAAAAAGCACTTTCTCTGGAAAATGTATATGACAGTTTCTGCACAATTGCAGATTTTCTATTTTTAATGGGGAATATTTATTTACAGGCAAGGCAGAACGATAAAGCATTACTGGAATTTCTAAAGGCAACTTCCTGTCAGCGTCATTTTGATGAAGGCACTAATTCCTATCGGGCTTATCATAATATCGGCTGTATTTATGAAGCATATGGGCAATACGAAGAGGCGCGGAAATTTTATCTGAAAGCCGGCAATTTTCCAATGTCACAGGAAAGGCTTGCCAATTTGCCAATCACCACTCCAAGCAATGTCACATGACGATTCCACAAATTTATAGAATAAGGAGACTAGAGAAATGCCTATGATTCCAATTTCATTATGCATGATCACCAAAAATGAATCCGATAAATTAAACCGCTGTCTTGCCGCTGTAAAAGACCTTCCCTTGGAAATTATCGTTGTTGATACCGGTTCTTCGGATAATAGCGTTGAAATTGCCAGGCAATACACAGATCACGTATATCATTTTGACTGGATTTCTGACTTTGCTGCCGCAAGAAATTTTTCTATTTCCAAGACTACAAATGACTGGATCTTGGTATTAGATACCGATGAATATGTAACATCTGTAGATATGGAAGCAATCTATAAACTAATAGATGAAAACGCTACGGGGGTAGGCTGCCTGATCAGGACATCCCCTGATACAGTCGGTAGTATTACTGTCGACCACGTGGAACGCCTTTTCAACAAAAAAATTTATATGTACAAAAGACCAATTCATGAGCAGGTTCTTCCTATTGACGAAAAACTTACAGCATTTTATTCTTTTGATATTCCATTATATGTAGATCATGATGGTTACTTCAGCAGCAGAGAAGAAATGGATCTGAAAGCCAAGCGTAATCTCGATATTCTTTTAGCATCCGAACATGACTATCCGGACTCATACACCTATTTTCAAATAGGTCAAAGCTATTACATTATGGGAGACTACGAAAATGCCTGCAGATATTTTGAAAAGGGATTAAATTTCGATTTATCTCCAGAATCAGAATTTGTACAGTTAATGATCGTACACTACGGATATTCTCTTTTAAATATGGACCGTGGAGAAGATGCGCAGATCTTTTTAGAACAGGTTTATCCGTGTTTTGATTTTCTCGCAGATTTTTTAATGGTCATGGGAACTGTATATATCAGAAACGGTCACTATATGAAAGCAGCTCTCCAGTTTATCAAAGCGACCCAGGCAGAAAAATTCTTTACACTTGGTACAAATTCTTTCCGCGCTTACTATCATCTTGGAGCTGTCTATGAAATGATCGGTCAATTAGATAATGCCATTCTATTTTATCAAAAATGTGGAGATTACGATTTAGCCAAAGAACGGCTTGCTGAACTTACGAAAAATAAAATATAGCTATAATGATAACCCCCAAGTGATCAAACTTTCACTTGGGGGGTAACCTCTGTTAAATCATATTTAATATTTTATCTACCTGCCCGCCGTAAGAAAGCAATTCTTTTACCTTGCGATATCCATTTTCAGCGATTTTTTTCCGTTCATCCTCGTGTTCCAGATAATATGCCACCAGATTGAGCAGATCTTCTTTTCCATCATAAAATACATAATCCTCATCCGGCACAAAATATTCATTAAAATCAGATTGGTAGTTCGTGATCAGGAAACCGCCACATCCCATAATATCAAGTGCCCTGAGCGGAATACCGGTGTGAATACTACGAAGTGAAATATTCAGGTTGATCTTCGCACATTTCATGGCATATGGTGCACGCTCATAATAATCAATCCGCCCCATATTATCTACTTTTGGCAGAAACGGTGTTTTCTCTGGCGTGAACAGCTTCACCCGGAATCTTTCTGACAATGCTTCCAGTAGTTCACGGCGTTCCATCTGGGTAACTTTACGTGCCAGGAAATAATTCGCAAACGACCATGCAACCGTCTCCATACCATCTCCGTTTGCCTGTACCGGGCAGACCTTCTGCATCCTGCTGACAATATCCGGCGTCAAAGCCTCCTCCAGTACATCAATTCCATACAGGCTTTTCTGCACCTGCATGATGCCATCCAAATACCCTTTTGTATATTCATCCACATTTTCCAGATGATGATACAAATACTGGCGCTGTTCACTATACATGGAACCGATAAAGGTTACATCGCTGTCATACATCCGATGCATCTCAGGCGTTGGTTTCAAGGAATCATAATACTCTACCGCAGATCCCATCGGCAAGTATCGGACATGCTCCGCACCAAGTGCTCTTAACTTTTCCGCTTCATGGCTGTCAAATACAAAAACTCTGTTTGTATCGTAAAGCACCGTCTGTGAATACAACAGAATATAAGGACTGTCATATACCCAGGAAACATACCTGGTTCTGCATGCTTTACAGGCGATTGCAGCTACCGGATAATAATTAAAGGAAAATACAAAATCCGGTCTTGTCTGCATAATGCGTCTTGCGATCGATTCTGTCAGATTCACACTGTTTCTTATATTTTCCTTATCCTTCGGAAAATCGAAAAAATCAATTTCATATCCTCTTTTTTCCAGTTCATCTATAATAAATTCATTTCCAAAGCTTTTCCAGACCAAAAAAAGTACAGTTTTCACAGATATATTTTCTCCTTTTATGAATCCCCCTACGTTTATCATTCACCCCATTTATCCAAAAATACCGGCTGCACGCAGCCGGTATCCTAATGCTCTTTCCTACTTATAATCTTATTAGCTTAATAAAGACAGTACTCCCTGATTTGCCTGATTAGCCTGAGCCAGCATAGACTGACCAGCCTGAGCCAGAATGTTGTTATTAGAGTATCTTACCATTTCTGTTGCCATATCTGTATCACGGATAGAAGATTCAGCACTTGTTGTATTTTCAACAACGTTATCAAGGTTCTTGATCGTGTGCTCTAATCTGTTCTGGACAGCACCAAGATCTGCTCTCTGCTTTGAAACAGTTGCAAGAGCTGCTTTGATCATTGTGATTGCCTTCTGTGCATTTGTTCCAGTAGTACCACCAACAGAAATATTAGCTGCAGCACCGGCTGTACCGGTTGTAAGACCAAGTCCCTTTGCACTCATTGCTGCAATATCTAATGTAATGAGCTGATTTGCTTCTGCACCAACCTGAAGACCTACGCCTTTGAACTTACCATCTAAAAGATTCTGTTCATTGAATGTTGTAGTAGATGCAACACGGTCGATTTCAGATACAAGAGCCTGAACTTCCTGATTGATGTATCCACGGTCTGCAGATGTCTGTGTACCGTTGGCTGCTTTTACTGCAAGCTCTGTCATACGTTGAAGCATATCATGCACTTCTGCCAGCGCACCTTCTGCTGTCTGTACACATGAGATACCATCCTGTGCATTTGCACTTGCCTGTGTCAGACCTCTGATCTGACGTC
>DJNY01000069.1:0-347 GCA_002441865.1 Lachnospiraceae bacterium UBA6452
GGAATCATAAATTCTTTCCTCTTTCTTATCATATTTCTGTCTGCTTATTTACTGAACAGTTCTTTTAATGCATCTTCCTTCAGTTCGGAACCGATGACACAGATCTTACCTGTATACTCAGCGCTGCCATCACGGATCTCACTCTCACCCGGTACGTAATCAAAATGGATGAACCCGTTCTCAGACGGAAGCATACCTTTTGCACGCAGGATAAAGCCATATTTTTCTTTGTCCTCTAATGCATCCAGCATATTCTGTAATTCTTCCTTTGTATACTTGTCCGGTGTTTCCATGCCCCAGCTTGTAAATACTTCATCTGCATGATGATGTCCGTGCTCATGGTCATG
>DJNY01000069.1:426-992 GCA_002441865.1 Lachnospiraceae bacterium UBA6452
TCATGGTCATGATGCTCATGCTCTTCGTGATCGTGGTCATGATGACAGCACTCATCGTCATGGTCGTGATGATGATGTTCATGCTCATGTTCTTCCATAACAGCCTTCAGAAGCTCTGCTTCCAGATCCTTGGCGCCTTCAATGGCTTCCATGATCTTTTTGCCATCAAGTTCATCCCAAGGTGTTGTAATGATAGCTGCCTTTTCATTATGCTGACGGATCAGTCCGATACACTGGTTGATCTTTTCCTCACTCATTTCACCTGTACGGCTTAAAATGATCGTACCTGCATGCTCGATCTGATTCTCGAAAAATTCACCAAAATTCTTTAAATAAGTCTTACATTTCTTTGCATCCACAACTGCAACCGCACTGTTCAAATGTACGCCTGCTTCGCCTGTGGCACCTTCTACCGCACGCATAACATCGGAAAGCTTTCCGACACCGGATGGCTCGATCAGGATACGGTCAGGATGATACTGATCCAGTACCTGCTTCAGTGCTGATGCAAAGTCACCAACCAGAGAGCAGCAGATGCAGCCTGAATTCATCTCTGTGATCTCTAC
>DJNY01000069.1:1093-2759 GCA_002441865.1 Lachnospiraceae bacterium UBA6452
CCCTGCAGTGCCTCTTTTAACAGTTTCTTTATTAAAGTTGTTTTTCCTGCTCCCAAAAATCCGGAAACAATATCAATTTTTGTCATGTTCTTCACCTTTCTTTATTCTGTTTCTTACTATAGTTACCTTTTGCACCGGAAATCACAGGGATTTCCTATGCCGCTATACTTATTATAGCACACTTGTCAAACCAGAAATTCCGCAAATCTTCCTTTATCTGCCTGACTGCATTCCACCGTCACCAAGATGCCATCTGCTTCATAGCTTTCCGAAAGCACATTCGCCTGTTCTTTCAAATAGGAGAAGATATCTCCTCTTGCATATGGCAGGCACATATGACAGATCTCATGCCCTGCATACACCCGTTTCAGCACTTCATCTGCCAGAAGTGTTATGCTGTCCTCTTCTTTTGCGGATATATATACCGCCGATTCAGTTACCCTTGGATAACTCATTCCTTCTATCCGGTCAACCTTATTATATACCATCAGAACCGGAATATCCGCTGCACCGATCTCCTCCAGTGTTTCTTTTGTCACCGTGATATGATCTTTGTAATCAGGATCCGAAAAATCCACCACATGCAAAAGCAGATCTGCACTTGCCGCCTCTGACAGCGTAGAACGGAATGCCTTGACAAGACCATGTGGCAGCTTATCGATAAAGCCGACGGTATCGGACAAAAGCACAGTCTTATTTTCCTTCGGTGTAATACTGCGGACTGTTGTATCCAGTGTGGCAAACAGCATGTCCTTTTCCATGACCGTTTTTTCCGCATCACCCAGATAGCGCATGACCATACTGTTCATGATCGTCGATTTTCCCGCATTGGTATAGCCGACCAGTGCGACACGCGGGATCGCCGATCTTGCACGCTTCTTCTGCTGTGTCTGCCGCTCCGTTTCCATGTCGGCAAGCTCACGCTTCAGCTCTGTCAAACGGCTTTGTGCCCGTCTTCTGTCAAGCTCCAGCTTTTTCTCACCGCTGCCTCTGCTGCTCATGGAACCGCTCGTTCCGCCCTGTCTGGACAGCGCATCATGCAGTCCCACAAGACGCGGCAGCAGATACTGCAGCCTTGCCACCTCTACCTGCAGCATGGCTTCCCTGGATTTTGCCCTGGATGCAAAGATCTCCAGGATCAGCGTTGTACGATCCATAACTGCCATTCCCGTATCGTCCTGAATATTACGAAGCTGGGACGGAGTCAAAGAATCGTTGAATAAAAGCAGGTCTGCCTGCAGTTCCTCCGCTTCTTCTCTGATCTGCTCCAGTTTTCCCGGGCCTACATAAATTGCCTTATTGATCTGCGTATGCTGCACACAGCTTCCCACAACTTCCATCCCGCAGGCATTTGCCAGTTCTGCAAGCTCTGCCATGGAACGTTCAAATTGTCTGTCGTTTTGCGTATCCACGCCAACCAGATATACCTTGTCCATGTTTCTCCTGTTTCCTTTTCTATTTCCAAACATTACCATTTTAATATGTTTAGAGGCATTACGCAAATAAAAAATCTGTGAACTGTGATTATAATAAAGTGTGCGCCAACCGCACACTTTCGCGCCCGAGCGGATGCGTAGCATAATTTCCACTCCGCGAGGTGTGCATCTTTGCAAGCTTGCTTTTACTGTATAGGAATGCCAAAGGAATTTCCTATACAGTAAAAAAG
>DJNY01000130.1 GCA_002441865.1 Lachnospiraceae bacterium UBA6452
TCTGCCACATATTTACTTACGCACCAGTTCCAGACAACATAAAACCGTCAGAAAATAACTGCTCAGATAAAATCCAAAATAATACATAAAGAACATGGCCGGTGCAGTAAGAAAAATGAGGACAAGCTGGGGCAGTGTCAGCAGGATCAGAATGATGCAAAGCACATATCTGTCTGCAGATCCGGGTTGCTTTTTCCACATGCGGAGTGCTGCAATACAGCTGGAAAGAAGCAGTACCAGCAAAAAGATGGCACCGGGAATACAGTTGTAAAAGACCGGAAGCAGTACGTTTGTCTGAATATGATCCTGTTCATAATGGCGGCATGCAAGAAAAGAAATCGTTTTTTCGCGCAGCTTCTGTCCGAAAGGTGGGTTCATAAAGACAAAATAGGACTTGTAGTCATTGCCATAGTAGACAAGTTTGTTGATCGCATCGATGCATTCTCCGCCCGGATGGTTGATATAGCCCGGATACAGACCGTTTGTATAAGCAAATGTCTGCCATCTGTATTTCAGAAATTTATCCGGGTTATAAATGATGAGCCGCAGGGAAGCCTGCATAAAGCGGTTTAAGGTCTCCTTTGGCAGGACGTCATCAATATTCCAGTACTGGCTGATATTTCTGACACTTGCCGTGCGGCGGAGCAAAGATGCATCCACGAGCTCATTGATCGTCATGACATCGTCATAAACGCATGGTCCTTTTAAATCCTCGACTTCCGTAAATAAATTTGCCACCGGATTTAAGACAAGTGAGATCGGATATTTATTGCTTCCGTTTAATGCAATCTTGTTCGGCACATTGCAGAACACAAAGAAGATAAGTGATAACACCAGCATACAGACTGCCTGCTTCAGATGTATTTTTTTCAGAAGCAGGAAGGCAAGGGGCAGGAATGCGACCAGGTAAATAAATTCGCTGCGCCATGCACAAAGAAGACCGGTCAGGGCAGACAGGATCAGAAGCCATTTACCGGAAAAACGATCTGTTTTGGTAAGGTAGTAAACTTTTTCGAGGATCAGCAGAAAGATCCAGCCGACCAGCGTAGCACGCAATGTAAATAAGTTGCCGTCGATGACAGGCAGCAGGATAAAAGGCAAAAATAGGAAAAATCGTTTTTTGCCGGAAAGCACAGTAAACAGATCGTGCATGATCACAGCAAAGATCGTGCAGATGAGCAGAAGCTGGATAAAGGTAATGGATGCCATGGAAGGGAAAAACAGAAGGGCAACCATATAAAACAGGCTGGTAATACCGGACTGTGCACCGGACATGGTAAAAGAGAGTGCAGCACGGATCACATAGAATTCATCCCCCTTAAAAATACCCGGCCATGTCAGCAGCCAGAAAATACCCATAAACAGGAAATATCCGGCAAAGAAACGGAAATAGGAGAGAAAAATCCTGTTTTTCTTTCCTATATAATATAAGGCATGGGTCAGGCACAGATAAAAGAAATATGTAAATAAAACGGCGAGCAGAACAATACCGCCGATGTAAAGCCGGGAATGCTCTGTCCAGGTAAATGTAACCAGATCGCGCCCTCTGACCAGCAGAACATGAAGACCTGTCAGAAAAAGAGAAAGAATTGCAAAAGCGGGTTTTAAAATTGAAGTTTTTTTGGAAGCATTTGTTGTCATCATAAATCTCCTAAAGGTTCTATCTGATATCGTATCGATCGGTGATCTTCATTTCCTTCAATATAGCATAGACAGCTTTGTTTGACAAATGGGACGGGAAGCTTTATGAGAAAAATTGTATAAATGCAGTTGACAAACCACAGGGGCATATGTATAATTGTTTGAGTGTGGATAGGAGTATGCTATGCTTTATAACCTGACTGGTATATTATCAAGTGAAGAAAAGGTAGAAAAGCTGACAGTTCCATATGACAATGAGACTGTGAGCAACGGATTGGATTCCTATAAGATTCTGGAAAAATCCGATCTGACTTTAACACTTGCCAATAAGGCAAAAGGTGAAGTGGAAGCAGAAGGTGAGATTTCCTTGGTGTGTGAGATCCCATGTGATCGCTGTCTGAAGCCTGTTAAGGTTCCTTTTTCTTTAAAGATAAGCGAGTACCTGAAGGAGAGCGACTTTGAAGACCCTGAAAAGATGGAGGAAATGCCATTTGTTGAGGGCTTTTCACTGGATACGGATGCTCTTATAAACAACGAAATTATTGTAAACTGGCCGATGAAGGTTTTGTGCAAGCCCGACTGCAAAGGAATCTGCAGGGTGTGCGGTAAAAACCTGAATGAGGGGGACTGTGGATGTGATACATTCGTTCCGGACCCGCGTATGGCAGTAATAAAAGATATCTTTAACGCGTGATAAGGAGGTGTAACGATGTCCATCTGTCCAAAAAATAAATCTTCTAAAGGTAGAAGAGATAAGAGAAGAGCAAACTGGAAAATGAGCGCTCCAACACTTGTAAAGTGCTCAAAGTGTGGTGCTTTAATGATGCCTCACAGAGTATGTAAGGCTTGTGGCAGCTATAATAAGAAAGAGATCATTTCTGTAGCTGAATAATGAATTGCAGAGTAAGGCTGTTGCTTTTGAAAGAAAGCAGCAGCCTTTTTGTGTAATAGGAAACTTCGTTCCTATTACACAAAAACGCTCCGCGGGGATGCGCACTGCGGCGTACAATGTAGATGTCGCAAGCATTGTCGTACATTTGCAGAGCAAATGTACGGCGCAATAACCTGCGCAGCAGGTTATAGAAAAGCGACCGCCGCAGGCGCAAGAATGTGCCAAGGCACATTCTTTTGTAATAGGAATAGGAAACAGGAACAGAACTTGCAATTTTACCCTGTTTCAAGTATATTATAATATAGCGTTTTTATCATTTTTAGAAAAACAAGGGAGTCGGTAAAATGGCAGAATTGGTAAAAGTAGTTGTAGATGCCATGGGTGGCGATAATGCACCCAGCGAGATTGTAAAAGGAGCAGTGGAAGCACTTGCGGAGAGCAAAGATATATTTATTTATCTGCTTGGTGTGGAAGATGCCGTAAAGCAGGAGCTTTCCCAATATACATATGATCAGGAGCGTGTAGAGGTGGTTGCCTGTTCGGAAGTCATTGAGATGGCAGAACCGCCGGTCAATGCGATCCGTAAAAAGAAGGATTCTTCTATTGTAAAAGGAATGTATATGGTGCGGGAAGGACAGGCAGACGCATTTGTATCTGCCGGCAGTACAGGAGCTGTTTTAGTCGGTGGACAGGTTCTTGTTGGCAGGATCAAGGGCGTGGAAAGACCGCCGCTTGCACCATTGATCCCGACAGATAATGAAAGAGGCTGTTCTCTGCTGATCGATTGTGGTGCGAATGTGGATGCACGTCCGTCTAATCTCGTGCAGTTTGCAAAAATGGGTTCCATTTATATGGAAAGTGTTATGGGTGTTAAGAATCCAAAGGTTGGTATTGTCAATATCGGTGCGGAAGAAGAAAAGGGAAATGCACTTGTGAAGGAAACATTCCCGCTTTTAAAGGCCTGCCCGGATATTAATTTTGTGGGCAGCGTGGAAGCCAGAGATATTCCGGCCGGTGTGGTAGATGTCGTGGTATGCGAAGCCTTTACCGGTAATGTGATCTTAAAAACGTATGAAGGCGTCGGTGCAACTTTGATCAGCAAGGTAAAGAAAGGTATGATGAGCTCTCTGCGCAGTAAGATCGGTGCGCTCTTGGTAAAGCCTGCACTGAAGCAGACACTGAAAGCATTTGATCTGGAGCAGTATGGCGGTGCGCCGATGCTCGGACTGAAGGGACTGGTTGTCAAGACACATGGCAGCAGTAAATCTGTAGAGATCAAGAATTCTATCCTGCAGTGTGTGACATTCCAGAAACAGCAGATCAATGAGAAGATCAAAGAAAAAATACAGCTTGCGGATGCAAAGTAGGAGGCTTTTCACATGGAATTTGAAGTATTGCAGGAGGCTCTTGTCGAGGTGATGAATGTGGCACCGAATGAGATCCATATGGATACGACACTGGCCGGGGATCTGGGAATAGATTCGCTGGATGCATTTCAGATCATTTTGAAAATTCAGGAAAGACTTTCCATAGAGCTGGATCCGAAAAAGATAGAAAAGGTGGAAACTGTCGGACAGGCGGTAAAGCTGCTCGAACAAACCGTGAAAGCAAATCAGTAAAGACCCTGTAAAGGGTCTTTCTTCAAGGAGAAAAAATGAATCAATACGGATTTGATGGACTGGAACAGAAGATTGGATATACCTATACGGATAAAAAGCTTCTGCGTCAGGCAATGACACACACTTCATTTGCCAATGAGCAGAAAATGAACAAGCTAAAGAGCTATGAGCGGATCGAGTTTCTGGGGGATGCCATACTGGAAATGGTCAGCAGTGAGTTCTTCTATTTTACCTATCCGGATCTGCCGGAGGGAAAGCTGACACAGATGCGTGCAAGCAGCGTCTGCGAGCAGGCACTGGCGATCACTGCGCGTGATCTTTCACTGGGCAGTTATATGCTGCTTGGAAAAGGAGAAGAACTGACTGGTGGGCGTGACAGAGACTCCATTATCGCAGATGGTGTGGAAGCGATCATTGGTTCGATTTATCTGGATGGCGGTCTGGCACCGGCAAAGAATTTTATCCTGACGCATGTACTGAATGACCTGGAAAAAAAGCAGCTGTTCTATGATGCAAAATCAATTTTGCAGGAAAAGGTACAGATCGGGCATCTGGGAACGCTTTCTTATAAACTGACCGCAGAAGACGGTCCGGATCATGCAAAACATTTTGCTGTAGAAGCATGGCTGGATGATACGAGGATCGGAAGCGGAGAAGGACATTCCAAGAAGCTGGCGGAACAGCATGCAGCGTATCAGGCTCTGCTGCAGATGCAGGCGCAGGAAACTAACTAAAGTAGGTGTTTTATGTATTTAAAAAGTATAGAGGTGCATGGGTTTAAATCCTTTGCCAATAAGATTTTATTTGAATTCCATAATGGTATCACCGGTATTGTGGGGCCGAACGGAAGCGGAAAAAGTAACGTGGCGGATGCAGTCCGCTGGGTACTCGGTGAGCAGAGTGTCAAGCAGCTCCGTGGTGCATCCATGCAGGATGTCATTTTCTCGGGAACACAGAGCAGAAAGCCGCTTGGCTACGCCTATGTGGCGATCACACTGGATAACAGCGACCATTCACTTGCCATTGATTATGAAGAAGTGACGGTCGCACGACGGCTGTACCGTTCGGGAGAAAGTGAATACCTCATCAACGGAACCGTATGCAGACTGAAGGATGTCAATGAGCTTTTTTACGATACAGGTATCGGTAAGGAAGGCTATTCCATCATCGGACAGGGACAGATCGATAAGATCCTGAGCGGAAAGCCGGAGGAAAGAAGAGAGCTGTTTGATGAAGCAGCAGGGATTGTAAAGTTCAAACGCCGTAAAAATGAAGCGCAGAAGAAGATGGAGAATGAAAGACAGAATCTTGTGCGTGTCAATGACATTTTAGCAGAGCTGGAAAAGCAGACAGGGCCACTGGAGAAGCAGTCTGAAAAGGCAAAGATCTATCTGAAAAAGAAAGAAGAAATGAAGACACTGGATGTCAACATGTTCCTTCTGGAAAATAACAGAATGCAGGAGCAGCTGACTGAGGCAACTGGCAAATATGAGATCGCGCAGGCTGATCTGAATAAGGCAAAAGACAGCTTTGCAGGCATTAAGGAAGAATATGAGCGCGTTGTTGCCGAGATCGAACGTCTGGAAGAAGAGATCGGACGGGAACGGGAAAATCTGTCGAATGCATCCGAGCTGCGTGGCAAGCTGGAAGTGCAGATCA
>DJNY01000133.1:0-6796 GCA_002441865.1 Lachnospiraceae bacterium UBA6452
GCGGCTTTGTTCCCTCTTCTTCGCCGACAACCCCATAGTCGCAAAGCTGATCCATGATCCTTGCTGCTCTGTTAAAGCCGATCTTAAAGACTCTCTGCAGCATACCGATCGATGCCTTATCTTTTTCAATGATAAACCGGCCTGCATCCGCGAAATACATATCCCGCTCATTTTCGCCGCCGCCTTTTCCCGGTGCATCACCCGAGCCATTTCCCATTGCCTCGATCTGCTGGTTGACATCATCCTGTGACTCTACATCATTGTTTTCTTTCAAATAATCAACGACGTCCGCCACTTCCTTATCGGAAACAAATGCCCCCTGTACACGGACCGGCTTCGGATAGCCCTGCGGATAAAAGAGCATATCGCCCTTTCCAAGCAGCTTTTCCGCGCCGTTCATATCCAGGATCGTACGGGAATCCACACCCGAAGATACCGCAAACGCAATACGGCTTGGCATATTTGCCTTGATCAGACCTGTGATGACATCAACGGAAGGCCGCTGCGTTGCAATGACAAGATGGATACCTGCAGCCCTGGCAAGCTGTGCCAGACGGCAGATGGATTCCTCCACCTCTCCCGGTGCTACCATCATCAGATCTGCCAGCTCGTCCACGATGATCACGATCTGTGGCAGCTTCTGCGGCAGTTCCGCTCCGCCGTTTTCCGTCATTTCCTCTACCTTTTTGTTGTAGCCCTTCAGGTCGCGGACATGCATATCTTCAAATTTCTTATAACGCTCCGTCATTTCATTGACGCCCCAGTGCAACGCACCTGCCGCCTTTTTCGGATCTGTCACGACAGGCAGGAGCAGATGCGGAATACCGTTATAAACACTCAGCTCTACTACCTTTGGATCGACCATGATAAGCTTGACATCCTCCGGGGAAGCCTTATACAAAATACTCATGATCAGTGTATTGATACAGACACTCTTTCCGGAGCCAGTCGATCCCGCAATCAGGACATGCGGCATTTTCGCAATATCCGTAACAACCGTCTGTCCTGCGATATCCTTACCGACTGCAAAAGAAAGATTGCTCTTAAAATTCTTAAAGTTATCCGATTCAAGCAGATCACGCAGAAGCACCATACTGTTTTCCTTATTCGGCACTTCAATACCGATCGCCGCTTTTCCCGGGATCGGTGCTTCGATCCGGATATCCGTTGCTGCCAGATTTAATTTGATATCATCCGACAGATTAACGATCTTGCTGACTTTCACGCCCATTTCAGGCTGCAGCTCATATCTCGTAACTGCCGGTCCCTGACTGATATCCGTGATCGTCACATTGACACCGAAAGTCTTCAGCGTCTGCTTCAGCTGCAATGCTGTTTCTTTGAGCTGACGCTCGGAATTCTTATTGGAAGATGCCTCGCTCTTCTTTAATAAAGTAAGCGGTGGCTTCTTATACGGTCTTGGCTTCTTCGGTGGTTGACTGATCTGGTCAGTTATCGGAGTCTCCGCCACGTCAGCTGCCTTTTGACCAGCAGGCTGCATGGTCATGCCCTGGTTTCCGACCGGCTGCCTGCTTTCTGCCGTCCTGCCAGCCTGTCCGTTTCTGACAGGCGCCGGTGAAATTCCTGCGATCCGGTCTGCGCTCTCTTCAAGTGCTGCGGAAATCTGTGTCATATCAAAATCATCCGGTGCAGAATCCATGACCTGTACCTTATGTTCTCTGTTGTAAGCAGGCTGTTTTGCCGGCTTCTTTTCCGGTTTCTCTGTTGCAGGTGCCTCTTCCGCTTTCGATGGCTGAACCGGTTCTATTCCCTTGATATGTATCTTTTCAATCTCATCCATATCCTGCACTGCAGGCGTTTCTTCTATATGCAGTTGTCTGACATCCAGACTCTCTTCTGCCACGGAAGCAGGCTTTGCATCTGCCTTTTTCGTTTTCTTAGGGGCTTTTAAAGTCGTTGCATCTGTGATACCACTGACCTTATTATCCATACGCAGGCTCTTTTCTTCCTGTCTGCGTTTTTCTCTTTCTGCCCGCTCCTGCATTCTGATCTCACGTTCCTGCATTCTCTGCTCGCGCAGGATCTCATTGCGTTCAATGCGGTTTTCCACATCTTCCCGCGCACTGTCATAGACATGTCTGCCTGCTCCGGCTAACTGCCGGACAATGGACTTTTCTGTCAGGAGCACCAGACAGAGCATCAGAAGGATCAGGACAAGGGCGATCGTACCTACCATACCGATCGTGCCTGTCAAGCCTTTTGCCAAGGCACTGCCGATCACACCACCCGCCATTTTATGGGAATTGGCATAACTGTAATAGGAAGCTGCATTGCTGCCTGCATTTCCGATCCCGCCGAGCAATGCTGCCACAACTTCAAGATCCAGAAACAGGAAGGTTCCTGCCAGCAGCTTGATCGTCGCCACACGGTTGCCAAGATTCAGTATCAGGAATAAAATGCCCAGGAACAGAATGGGCGGTGTGATATAAGCAAGGATTCCGAAAATGCCGAACATAACGGCACTTACCGCATCTCCTGCCTTACCGATCAGATGAAAATTAGATAAAAACAGAAGGATCGTCACAGCAATCCCCAGAAGCAGGATCACTTCATCTTTTACTTCTGTGCTGAAGCTGTCCTGTTTCTTTCTTGTATTTCGTTTTCTGTTTGTTGTTCTCTTACGTCCGGAAGCAGTTTTTCTACCTCTTTGCGTTGCCATTTCTTTCACTCCGGTTCTATAAAATGTCATGCATGATATGCATTAAGGATAATTATAACATTCTTTTTTTAAAATGTCATCCTTCACTTGCCTCGCTGATCATCTCATGCAGTTTTTCCATTGCTTCTTTCAATCCGCCCACTGCATCGATCAGTCCGTATGTTACCGCCTTCGGCCCTACAACAAGGCTTCCGACATCCTTTGTCAGCATCTTTGTTTCCATTAACAGTTTTTCAAAGGTTTTCTGCGGTATATGACTGTGGGATATAACAAATCCAGTAATACGATCCTGCATGGATCTGAAATAATCATAGGTTGCAGGTGTTCCGATCACCATCCCGCTCATACGGACCGGATGGACGACCATTGTTGCACTTTCCACGATAAACGAATAATCAGCTGATACCGCGATCGGAACACCGATCGAATGACCGCCGCCCAGCACCAGAGATACCGTCGGCTTACTTAAAGAAGCGATCATTTCCGCGATCGCCAGTCCTGCTTCCACATCGCCTCCCATGGTATTTAAAATGATGAGCACACCGTCTACCTCGCAGGAATCTTCAATCTGTGCCAGTTTTGGAATGATGTGTTCATATTTGGTTGCCTTTGTGTTTCCCGAAAGTACATCATGTCCTTCGATCTCACCGATGATCGTAAGCAGTTCGATCCTGTGATGCTGTCTGTTCTGTTCTAAACTGATCGCACCGGTTTCCCTGATCAGTTCCGCTTCCTTCTGCCTTTCTTCTACATCGGCATCTTTTACGCACTTTGCCTGCTGCTCCTTCTTTTCACTTTTTTCACATTTATCCTGTTTTTTTGATTTTCCTTTATTTCCCTGATTGCCCATCTGCAAAACCTCCGCTCTTTTTATGCAGTATGTGCAAGTTGTTTTCATTTTATAAATAATGACACCCTGATGATACATTTTTACTGTAACATAAAAGATCTGCAGAACACAATTTTTCTACAGATCTTTTACATGATTGCCATTATTTTATTTTTTACAGATATTTTTCCTGCAGGCACTGACCGGAAACCAGCTGCATCCTTCGCAGATATCGGCGAGCATCTCTTCCGTCATTTCGGCATCGATCCGGTTGACCAGTTCCCCGTAGGAATACTCTTTCTCTTCCAGTCCGAAATAATCAACCACCTTCTGATCGAATCGTTTTACTTTCTCCTGTGTGTCGCAAAGATCTTCTCCCTCTTTGTGCGGGCAACAGGAACAAAGCGTATCTGTTGAAAAGATCAGTTTGATCTTTGTGCCCGGCTGATTTCTGAGCGCAGCGACCACTTCGTCCATATGGGATACGAAGCCGTCGCTGTAGCCTTTTCCCGAATAGCCCTGTGTACAGAGTAAATGATGAGGTCTTAAGTAGATCATTTACGAATACCCGGGACTGCACGTCTGACCGCAAAACCAATAATGGATGCCAGTATTGCTTTTATAATTGCAGTTGGTATAAAAGGCAATACGCAGGCTGTAATACCGACCATCACACTGCTGTGTGTCAGCAGACAGAACATGATCACACCTACTACATAGTTCACAACGGTTCCTGCTACAAGTGCTGCTACAAATGCACCCTTAAATGCTTTTCTGTGCTCTACACCAAAACCAATGATAAATGCCATCAACGGGAAGGAAATCAAGAATCCGCCTGTCGGTCCCACAAACTTATCAAAACCGCCCGAGAAATTGGCAAGTACCGGAACGCCGACTGCACCAAGCAGTAAATAAACGACACTGGAGATCGTAGAAAGCTTTGCGCCTAATACGACTGCAGCCAGTGTAATGGCAAATGTCTGCATGGTCATCGGAACACCCATCGGCATTGGAATGGAAATCTGTGCCATAACAGCGATCACTGCTGTAAATAAACCAACATAGCAGATCTCCTGTATACTGAATTTTGATTTGCTCTTTTCCTGTGTTTTTGCTTCTGTTACTTCACTCATGTGTTTCTCCTCCTGTATGAATCATCTTGTCACCTTTAGCATTAAACCATAAAGCGCTTTAATTGTCAACCTGTATTTTATATTTGGTTGACAATTCATTTTTAACCGGAATCCTATAGTTTCTTTTCCCTCATATATGTTATACTGTAAGAACAAAAAACTTATGCAGATTTGAAAGGAGCCTGTTATGTTTCAATCCATCGAACGTAAGCATCCTCATTTTTATCAGTATTTTCGTATTATAATCGTGATCGCCGCCTCTCTCCTCTATGCGTGGAACCTCTGCTGTTTCGCCAAGGCTGCCAACTTATTTCCCGGCGGTTTTTCCGGTGTGTCCCTTCTGCTCCAGAAGATCGGACTGACCTTTTTCCATATCCAGATTCCATTTTCGCTTTTTAATATTGTGCTGAACCTGTTTCCGGCTTATATCGCCTATCGTTATATCGGGAAACGGTTTACTCTGTATTCTATTCTGGTGATCTTTTTATCCAGTATTTTTGTGGACATCCTGCCCCAGTATATTTTTACACAGGATATCCTGCTGATCTGTATTTTCGGCGGAATGCTGAACGGACTTGCCATTGCCCTCTGTTTAAATGTCGGTACGACAACAGGCGGAACAGATTTTATCAGTATTTATCTGTCCCAGCAAAAGGGTGTGGATGCCTGGAATTATATCCTGACCGGAAATGTTATCATGCTGGTGATCGCCGGTGCGCTGTTCGGCTGGAATATCGCACTGTATTCCATCATCTATCAGTTCTGCAGCACACAGGTCATCCAGATGCTTTATAAGCGCTATCAGAAAGAAACTCTTTTTATCATTTCCGATCATGCGGATGAGATCTATGAAGTGATCAAAGACACAACCAAACACGACGCCACATTGTTCCGCGGCGTCGGCTGTTATGAAGAAAAAGAAAAGAAAATGCTTTATTCGGTTATCAATACGGATGCCAGAAGACATCTGATCCCACTGATCAGGGCGATCGATCCGCACGCCTTTATCAATGTAGTCAAAACAGAAGAACTTGCAGGCCGGTTCCACGATATTCCTAATGACTGAATCCATCTCCCGTCAGATCATGCGGTCACCCGCATCAATCCGTAAACCAGCAGCAGAACAAGCAGAAATGCCAGATTTGCGATCGTAAACCTGCAGACATATCCCTGCTTTCCTTTGGGCGATCCTGCCATATACCGGAAGCTGATCAGGCTTGCCATGGATGCGATCAGCGTACCAAGTCCACCCAGATTGGTACCGATCAGCAGCGCATCATATTCTTTGGTAAATCCTGACAACAGGATTGCCGCAGGTACATTACTCATAATCTGACTGGTCAGTACTGAAATGATCATTTCCCTTCCTGCCAACAGCTTTTGTAAAAGCGCACAGAACACCGGAAGCCTTCCAATATTCCCAATAAATACGAACAGGAAGAGAAAAGTGGCCAATAAAGAATAATCCACCTTTTTCAAAAGTGTTCTATGAAAAAGGATGCAATAAATCAATATAATGCCAAATGGAAACCAGTAAGAAATCTGATGTCCTACGGCTAACAGACAAAGAATAAACAAAATAAGATAACAGAAAAAGCTTCTCTTCTCTTCTTGTGAAACTTCCCGTTTTCCCTTTTGAAATGCTGTAACAGCTTCCCGGATTGCATTTTCTTCAGTTCTTTTATCATTGTTTTTTCCGGCAGCAATCAAAATCCATCCTATAAGCAGCAAAAACGACACAAAGCTGTAAGGCAGCAACAGACCGATAAAGTTTCCTATTGTTTTTCCGGATTTTCCATATAAATACAAGTTCTGCGGATTCCCGATTGGCAGAAGCATACTGCCCAGGTTGGCAGCTATGGTCTGCATGATCACTGTTTTCTGCATCCATCTGTCACGGATCTGACTATCCAGCCTGTCCATAACTGCAATAGTAAACGGAACAAAGGTAATAAGTGCCACATCATTTGTAATGAACATCGAAAGGAAAAAACACAACAGGACAAGACAGATCACAAGCCCACGCACTCTCTGCACATGTGACAACAGATATGCTGCAACTCTGTCAAAGACTCCTATTTCCCTGCATCCCGCCACAATTGCCATCAGACTGAAAAGGACTGTCAATGTTTTAAAATCAATATAAGAAATATA
>DJNY01000133.1:6868-16563 GCA_002441865.1 Lachnospiraceae bacterium UBA6452
GAAACAACCGCCAGCACACCTGTGATCACCAGGACTGTTTCTCTCTTTATAAATGCAATGATCTGTTTCATGTATATGACTTCCTCTTCTGTTTATCTGCATTCTTCAATATGGCTGAAGCTCCATGCATGAATGTTCAGCTCCACAATAGCGGATCCGCAATATTCACAGTATTTGGCTCCCAGGGATGAGATCGGTGCTCCGCAATTCGGGCAGTTGATGCCAAGTGCTCTGTCCGATTCCTTTTCCACGATCTCCCGGTTCTGGATATAGATCAGATCTGTATTAAATCTGGTCTGATATGTATATTCCGTACTGCCTTCCGTGATCCTGCCTTCCGCATTCTTTCTGTAATGCATACAGGCAAGTGAGGTCTGGAAGGTAACAACACATCTGCCTGCATTTTTTCTGTACTGGCTGATCTCCGTCCTGTGGATCCTGATATCATCATACTGCTCGGTCAGATTCTGATCCGAAAGCATTTGCAGATGATGGGAAAGCTGATCCTGCAGCTCCTGATTTCCTTCTTTTAATAAACTGCTGTCATTCTGGTCTATTGCACGCAGATAGGATACCAGTACATCTTCTGCCCTGTTTTTCATTTCATCGTAGGTAAAATCCGGAAAATCGGCTACGATCCGCGGCAGAAGGAGCGATGTCATCGCATTGACGGATTTCGGGGTTGTCGCATATTCCTGTTTCATCTGCTGCGCCGCTTTTCTGATATCATCCGTTCCAAACAGATCCCGTGTCACTTCTTTTGCTTTCTTTTTTGCCAGATAGATCAATATATAGATGGCAAGTATAATGACAAGTATCAGTACAAGTATGATAATGCTCTTCATATCCGTTCCCCGTCTCTCTCCTTTTATGCCGAATCCGGCTGTTCCATGATTTTTTACTGTTCCGGCTGTAATTCTGTCTGCAGCTCATCTGCAATCTCTTCCAGACATGTCAGAAGCAGTGGATTAAAAGCACCGCATTCACCGTTCTGGATCATCTGCATTGCTTTTTCATGTGAAAACGCCTTTTTATACACCCGTTCGCTTGTCAGCGCATCATAGACATCCGCAATGGATACAAGCTGTGCGGAAATGGGAATCTCATCGCCAACAAGACCGTCCGGATATCCTTTTCCGTCATACCTTTCATGATGCCACCGGCAGATCTCTATGGCGACCTGCAGCAGTCTCTCATCCTGATACCGCGGCAGATTCCGCAGCATATCTGCACCGATCGTTGTATGCGTTTTCATCGTTTCAAACTCTTCTGCAGTCAGTCTGCCCGGCTTATTTAAGATTGCCTCATCAATACCGATCTTTCCGATATCATGCAGGGCGGATGCTGTCTCGATCAGACTGCGTTCCTGCCAAAGCGCCGGATATTTGTCTGTCTTCTGTACGATCTTATCCAGCAGAAGCTGTGTGATCTTATTGATATGGATCACATGCATTCCGCTTTCTCCGTTTCTGAATTCTACAATATGACTCAGAATTTCGATCATCATGCGGTTATTCTTTTCTTTTTCATTGATATGCGCCGTTACAAGCGACACAAGGCGTCTCTGTTTTGCATACAGCTTGATCGTGTTGAACACTCTCTGGAAGACGACTTTTGCATCAAACGGTCTGTTAATGTAATCCGAAACACCCATTTCATAGGCTCTGCGGATCACCAGATCTGCATCCTCACTGGAGATCATAATGACCGGTATATCTTCGATCCAGTGATTCCGGTTCATCCGGGACAGTACTTCAAAGCCATCCATGACAGGCATCATGATATCCAGAAGAACAAGTGAAATACCCGTGCCCTGCTGCTGCAATATCTCCAGACATTCACTGCCGTTTGCCGCCTCCAGGATACGGTAATCCTCACAGAGCATTGCAGATAAGATCTCACGGTTGATATCGGAATCATCTACGATCAGGATCTGCTGTTTCCCCTGTTCCTTCTCTGCCTTGGCAATATCATCCTTCCCACCCGTGACGGCATTATGTTCCGTCACAACGCGGTTTTTCTGATTCTTTGCCTGATACATCAGACGGTCCGCTCTGCCTACCGCATTTTCGACCGGTTCGTCTCCTGCGATCACACCTCCGATACTGGCGGAAAGCTGGAGTCCGGCATAGCCCGGTACCTCTGTTTCATACACTGCCTTGCAGATCTTTTCCAGCAGCGTATCCATTTCCGTTTCCCCAATCTTTGGAAGCACCATCAAAAACTCATCCCCGCCATAGCGGATCAGTGTATCCTCTTCACGCATATTGCCGCGGATCACATTTGCCGCAGTCACAAGTGCCATATCGCCTGCCTGGTGTCCGTATACATCATTGTACAGTTTAAAATCATCCAGATCAACGATCACAACACCGGCTCCCTGCATATTTACTTCCTTGACAGAATCCTCAAAATACCTTCTGTTGTGTGCACCTGTCAGTGCATCCTCATACAGCTTATCCGTATAGCCGGTCAGCTGATATACAAGCTTTTCACTGCCCTGGGAATCGATCAGGGAATCAATCTCCAGCTGTTTGATCATTTCCATCACATAAGGCTCGTGATCGATCTCCACATATCTTGCATAGACCTGATACAGGGAAGTGTCCACATATTCCAGTTTGACCTTCATTCTTCTCTGCATTGCAGCTTTTCTGGCAATACAATTTTCACAGCGTTTATCCTTCTTCCAGAAGCTGTAACATTTACAGCCGTCCGCATCTCCCTGAAAGCCTTCCGAAAACAGCCCTTCTATGCTGATCATGCGGACCACGTCAAAGATCTGCCGCATGGCCGCCACATTTTTTTCCACTTCCTGCATTGTCAGATTGTTTTTTATTTCCATTTTTTCACCTGTACCATTCTATTGTTGTCTGCCGTTTTTCCCCTGCACCTTTTCTTCCAGCCAGTCGCACAGGGCAGACCTTGCATCCTGCGGGATCAGAAGCTGACTGATCTTCTGCCTTTGTGCATCCTCTTCCCGCAGCAGTTTATTCACTGCCCGTTTTAGCTGCAAAGCAGGATGCTTTACTGCAATACTCATTCCGTTCTTTGCAAAGAAGTGCATGTTTTTTGTCTCACAGCCCGGAATAGGTGCGATCTGGATATACGGAACATGAAGCACTGCCGCCTCGGTTGAAGAAAGTCCGCCCGGTTTTGACAAAAACAGATCACACGCCCGCATATAAAGTGCCATCTGCTTTGTACGGTGCAGAAGTATCAGTTCTTCCCCGTAAGCTGCCTGCAGCTTATCATACAGCCTGTCATTGCTGCCACACACTGCAATGATCTTTCCCTGTTTTCCGCTTTTTTTTAAGTAACGCAGCAGATTTCTGATCGTTTCTTCAATATTACCGGCCCCGATACTGCCGCCTGTCAGCAGAATATAAACCAGGTCCTCTGAAAGTCCCAGTTTCCCTCTTGCCTCCTGTTTCGTCAGCTGTGTATCACACGCCATTGCGACCGGTATCCCAAACGGAAGGAGCTTCTCCGCCGGAATCCCTCTTTTTCTGAACTCCTCCAGCTGTTTTTCTCCCGGTACGACGTAATAATCACAATCTGTTTCTTCCGTAAACGGAATACAGGTATAATCTGTGGCAATAAAAACGGACAAGGGCAGTTTATCTCCCTGTTTCTTCAGGTAGGTGATCAGCTCTGCCGGGTATAAATGCGGCATCAGGATCACATCGGCCGGGTGCTGCTTCAGATACACACGCAGCTTTTTCGCCACTCTGATATTGGCATAATAAACCGGCGATTTGCCGGGCACGCGTCTGACAACAGAACCAAGCGAATACACCACACCAAACATGCGTGGCATACGCTGCACCATTCTGACATACAGCGCGCCGATCTCCTCTGCCAGCTTATGGCTGACCAGCTCATACGGATCCATCATCGTCACGTGATGTCCTCTTTTCTCCAGTTCTCCCTTTACTGCCGCAGCCGCTGCATTATGTCCGCCTCCGGTGCTGCAGGATAAGATCAATGCTTCCATAACAGTTTTACCTTACATCCTTCTCTTTTTTCCGTGCTCAGGTGCATTCTGAGACAGACTACTGCCGTGATCATGCAGCCTGCCAGCTTATAGACCGGATTTTTCCCGATCAGCAGCAGATACAGCATCATGCATACATAGGTCATGATCGTCCTGTAATAATGCGGACTGATCCGGATCACAAGGGAAAACAGGATAAAAAATGCCGCTAATGTCAGCACCGGTCTGAGATCCGGAAACAGACCGAGCAGACTGCCGAAAGAGACCGCAATTCCCTTTCCGCCCCGGAAATGATGATAAACCGGGAAAGCATGGCCGATCACGGGTGCTGTCATCACAAGTGCCAGACCTGCCGGCATATGGATTCCCTGCCTTGCCGTTATCCATATGCAACAAAATACCGGTAAAAATCCCTTGGCAAGATCACCGGCAAGTGTCAGAACACCACACAAAAAACCACCTTCCATAAAAGCGTTCGCCGTGCCCGGATTCTGATCCTTTGTTCCTTCCAGAATATCTTTATGCTTCAGTATGCGTCCCCAGAAAGGCGCAAATAAAAAGCTTCCCATTAAATATCCGATAACAGAAAAAAATATATAAATACTAATATGACTCGACTCCTTTTCCTTATGTCCGGGATCTGGTCCGGCACTGCCTCAATGCATCGATCAGTTTCTCAGCTGTGACCGGTTTTGCCAGATGTACATCCATCCCCGCTTCCCTGCACTTTTTAATGTCTTCTAAAAATGCATTCGCCGTGATCGCAATGACCGGTATCGTCGCTGCATCTTCCCTTTCCAGCTTCCGGATTTCCCTTGTTGCTGCATAGCCATCCATCACAGGCATCATGACATCCATTAAAATTGCCTGATAGGTATATGCCGGCTTCTCCCGGAACAGATCCAATGCCATTTTCCCGTTTTCCGCCGGATCCACCGTGATCTGTGCATCCTCCAGAATCGTTTTTGCAATCTCACGGTTCAGATTATTGTCCTCCACAAGCAGTACGTGCATCCCTGCCAGATCAACCAGCTCTTTATTTTCACTGTCTTCCCTGCAGGCATCTTCGGATGCGATCCTGAATGGGATACTGACAGTGAAGGTACTTCCTATCCCCGGTTCACTTTCAATGGCAATACTGCCGTCCATCCTGTCGATCAGCTTCTTTACAATCGCCATGCCAAGCCCTGTCCCCTGATAGCTGGATCTTGCACCCTGGTCTGCCTGTGTAAACGGTTCAAATATATGCTGCAAAAATTCCTTCGACATTCCAATTCCCGTGTCCGAAATGACCACCTGATATACGACCGTTTCCCCATCACTCTGTACAAAAGCTGCCTTACAGGATATACTGCCTCCCGGCTTGTTATATTTTACCGCATTACTCAGGATATTCAACATGATCTGTCTGACATAAAGCGGATTCCCATACACATACGGATATTTGAACTGCATGCTGCAATCATCGCACAGTACGGTAATGCCGGCCTCTGCAGCCTGCATTTGCGCAATTGTAAGTACTTCTTCCGACAATGCATGGATATCAAACACTTCCTGTTCCATCTCAACATCTGTATCCTCCAGCCTGCTCATCTGGAGCACATCATTGATCAGACTGAGCAGATGACTGGCTGCCACCTTTGCCTTTGCACGATTAGCACGCATCAGCTCTATATCTTTATCATGCCTGTCATTGATCTCTATCATTCCCAGAATTCCGTTTAAAGGAGTTCTGATATCATGTGACATCCGGGACAGAAATTCGGATTTTGCAGCATTGGCCCTTTTTGCTTCCATCACTGCTTTTTCCATTTCCCGCATCTGCTGTTTTTCTTTCTGTACCTGCTCTTCCACATTACGGAGTCCGATCACAACACAGTCCGGATGATCCGCTTCATCGCTCAGCACCACATTGGCTTCCACGCAAAACGACTCCTGTTCTTCTCTGCAGCAATTAAAACGAAGGGTACAATACTTATTTTTCTCCAGATTTCTCAACAGATTTTTCCGTTCAAAGCAATCCCGGAACCGCTCTCTGTCCTCTTCCCGCACAAATGTATCCGCATACAGATGCATTGCCGTGTCATATGATATCACACCACCGGAACGGAGCTGTTCAAACATATCCTCATATCCGTCTTCAAGCTTCCTGATCTGCACACGGTCATGCAGAAGATCTCCATATAAAACGGACATATAATATTCCCCGAGAACCTGTGCTGCAGACTGGTTCAACAAAAGCTCCTGCTGCACCTTTTCCAGATCTGCCATTGTTTTCTTCAGTCTTTCATTTTCATCCTCTGTCTGCCGGCTCTTTTCCAGCCGTCCTGTCTGCAGTGCATACATAAAAAAGATCGTACTGTAAATAATGGCTGCTCTTCCCACGCTTCTGACATTAAATACAGCCTCCAGCAGCATTGCCAGAAACAGATAAGCCACAGCAAGCAGCATGATCCTTTTTTCCAGCTTTGCTTCCAGGAAATGCCCCCTGATCACATAAACAGTCAGAATGATCAGATAGATCATAGTGGTAATCTGGGAGATATATCCAAACGGACCTCTGTGGAACTGGTTGGCAGCATCATAAGAAAAAGCAATATCCGTAAAAAATGCGGAACAGGTCAAAAAGAACGTCAAAAGCACAGGAAGAATCAGCAAAACTTCTCTTTGCCAGTTTTTCTCCCTGTGCTGAACAACTTTTATAAACGAATATGCCAGAAACGGCCGCAGTGTATATCCAAGTACCGACAAGAAAATCCTCAGCCTCGTCGGATATGGCAATATTGCTGTATAAAGCTCCAGATTATATACAGCAAGCTCCAGGAACTCCAGCAGCCATATTACGGAAAAAAGTCTTTTCTCCCATTGCTTCATCGTATCATTCTTTGCCAGAATGACTACCAGAAATGCCAGCCCGGCAAGAGGCGCAAAATTATATGTGATCATCTCATTTACAGACATCTTAAAACCTCAACCTTCCCCATCAACATGGCACACAGATATCACTTCACGATGCCTGTTTTCTTTGCCATTGTTTCATTATACATGGGAAAAGTTTTTATTTCAATGTCTGCACCAAAATTACTTCTTTTCGTCCGGTAAGATCACGCCGGCTGATCAGCTGCTTTATTGATACAGCTGATCGCGTTTAAGCTGCGCGGATAACCTATGTAAGGCAGACACTGCGAAACAACTTTGATCAGAAACGCTTTATCGTTTCCCATGTTCATATTACCCTTGGCGTGTGCAATCAGCTGTGGTTCGCAGCCGCCCTGTGCCAGCAGGAAACAGAACGTGATCATCTCTCTCTGCGCCAGTGTCAGCCCCTTTCTTGTGTAATAATCGCCAAAGCAGTTGGATGCAAGCCATCTGTTGATATGTCCTGCTTTCCATGCTTCCTTCATATGTTCACCGAAAATATCTGCCTGTGCCTGAATACCTTTCTCCAGACGATCCTCTGTTGTCGTTGTCTTCTGGCTTTCCAGCGGGAGTGCGATATGCTCCTTCTCCAGTTCTTCATTGACGATCGTCAGAAACGGAAGCATTCTGCCAAATCCCAGATAGTCCGTTGCCTGATAAACGATCTCTTTTACCCCGACAGGGGTTACGCCGGCTTTCAGTGCTTTTGGCAGCAGCATTGCAAACGCTTCTTTTGACTGACTACCGATCAGTGTTGCAAGGATCGCCATATATCTTGTTGGCTCTTCCAGTGTCTGTCCTTCCTCTTTTGCAACCTCTTCCGTAAAATAAGTAAAACGTTCCATAAATTCCTGATCTGTTTCATACAAACTCATTTCTCTGTTCTTCCTTTCTGTCCGTTTTTCGATCTCTGTTTTTCGTTTTTGTAACGCAGAAAATCAATATTTTCCAGACATTTTTCCTGTCTGTGGATTTCAGCAAGCGTCTGCTCCCGCTTACGGTTTAAGAGCGCTCTGCAGGCAGCCACGCCATCACTTCTCTGGTGCAGTCTCATATATTCCTTTACTTCTTCGCCCGTAAATCCACTGTCCAGCAGCATCACGATCCGGCCCAGTCTGTCCAGATCCTCCTGCTGATACTGATATGGTTCATTTTTATTAGCTTCTGCTAACTTCTGGTCAGGCTTTTCCGGGCGGTCAGATGCAGTCTCTTCCGTGAAGATTCCCTCTTCGTATCTGACAAGTACGTCCTCTGCGATCCGGTAATGTTCCGCAACTTCTGCCCTTATCATAATGCCTGGTATGCCTCATCGCTGACAGGTTCACACCATTCGTTTGATGTATTTTCACCCGGTACTTCCACCGCAATATGACTGAACCATGAATCTGCCTTTGCACCGTGCCAGTGCTTTACTTCTGCCGGAATTGTAATAACAGTTCCCGGTGTCAGACTGACTGCTTCTTTTCCTTCTTCCTGATACCAGCCCTCTCCTGCTGTGCAGATCAGAAGCTGTCCGCCGCCTTTTGTTGCATGATGGATATGCCAGTTGTTACGGCAGCCCGGCTCAAATGTGACATTTGCCAGAAAAACGGCTGATGCGCCCGGTGTTGTCAGTGGTTTTAAATAAGAGTTACCGATAAAATACTGCGCATATGCTTCGTTTGGTGCACCAATTCCAAACTGATCCTGTTTTTCAAATTCTTCTCTGCTTGTTGTTTTCATACTGTTTCCTCCATTTCTTTGAACCCATAAGTATGTAGAATGATAAAATAGAATGTGCCATAGCACATTCTCGCGCCGAGTGCGGTCGCTTGCGACATATTTCATCTTCGCACGAGTGCGCATCCTTGCGGAGCTTTTTCTGTGATAGGATTTTCCTATCACAGAAAAGGTGTCCTTTCGGGCACCTTTAGTATAGCAGTATATTTATTTTCATGTCTAATACCTATTGTTTTGCATCAGAAATGCTTTCCCGGCATATCTCTTCTTTTGCCAGTTGTAAAAATGACTCGACTGCATTCGATACGACCTGATTTTTCCGCCATACAAGCACAAACCCTGTTTCCAGCCTCGGAACAAGCGGAATAAATTTCAGGTGTGGATACGTCACGCCGATCTGATAACAAAGTACAGCTCCCATATGATGACGCACCATGGCTGCTGCATTGTTCAGCAGATTATAAGTTCCTGCGGTCTGTATCTGTTCAAACAGATCTCCAAACCAGCTTTCCAGCTCACTTTTTACGATCGTTCTCTTCGTCATAAAAAGCGGTATGGATAAAAGATCCTCTGGTGTTACAGCCTCTTTTTCCGCCAGCGGCATATCCTCTGCCACCAGAATTCCCCAGCGTTCCTTCTGCCTTAAGCGGATAAAATTATATTTGGAAATATCCACCGGCTCCGATAAAAGCCCGATATCGACCAGTCCCTTATCCAGCCGTTCCTTGACATCGTCCGCATTCGCCGTATACAGTTCATACTGCACCTGCGGATACATTTCCTGAAAACGTTCCATATAACCGGCAAGATCATCCATGCATCTGGCTTCTCCGCAGCCAAATACAATTTCACCGGCAATTTCCTGCTGCTTTGCAAACTCCCGCTCCGTCCGGTCTGCCAGTGTGACAATATCCTGAGCATGCTTTTTCAGGCGCATGCCATCCTCTGTCAGCATGATATTGTGGCTGCTTCTGTAAAACAGCTTACAATTAAGCTCCTCTTCCAGCTGCTGCAGCTGTCTGGAAAGCGTTGGCTGTGTGATATGCAGCTGCTCTGCTGC
>DJNY01000133.1:16654-17584 GCA_002441865.1 Lachnospiraceae bacterium UBA6452
TCCTCCACATCTGCCGCCTTTTGCCTATCATAAATGATCCATAACACCTTTGATGCCTTCCTCATGATAAATGTCCTTATAATAAACAACTTCATCCTGGATCAGCTGATCGATCACTTTCATACCAAGCAGTTCGACCGGTGCCTTGTCATCCGTCATGATATAGCTGCCTGCTTCATAGGGCGTACAGCCTGCAAGCACCGTGCCCATCATCTGCTCCAGATCCTTGCTCTGCAGCTTTTTCTCATTATCCTGCAATACCTGCAGGATCTGTGGGTTATCCGACGCAAACAGTTCTCTGTTGGTCGATCCCTTTACATCTGCTGTATAGACTGTTCCAAATACAGATGCAATCGTATCGGACAGATACTGGTTGATATTTCCTTCGCCGCTTCCGCGCATACTCATATTGACGACCATAACACCATTTTCATTCAGGTGATCCTTCACTAACTGAAAAAACTCTGTCGATGACATCTGAAACGGGATTGTGATATCCTGATAAGCATCTACCATGATCACATCGTATTTCTGATCTACCGCATGCAGAAAAGCCCTTCCGTCATACGTCGTTACTTTCACAGATTCAGGCAGGGAAAAGTATTTTCTGGACAGATCTGTGATCCTTTCATCGATCTCCACGCCTTCTATATTCTCGTTACCAAAATATTTCTCACACTGCACAGCATAAGTTCCCGTTCCCATGCCAAGGATCAGCATTTTTGCATCCTTCGCTTCTTTGCCGCTTACCATCAGCGGTGCTGCCATTGCATAATCATAATACATGCCTGTCAGTGCATCTTCCTTCATATATACGGACTGCACACCAAACAGCACATTGGTAGATAATACAACCCTTTTATCAGTCTCCGATACCTGCAGGTAATTATAGACGGATTCTCCTTCATAGGTCAGATCCTTCTGCCAGAA
>DJNY01000232.1:0-1659 GCA_002441865.1 Lachnospiraceae bacterium UBA6452
TTGTTTACTTTATTGCAGCAGCGATCATTCCAAATGCGGATGAAACCTAAGGATCAAGCGGCAATCTTGACAAATAAAAGCTGCAATACTATTATATAAATACGTATGCAGTAGCATAAAATGCCCTTTACTGACAGACGCAGTAGAGGGCTTTTTATATGACAGGAAATTGTACAGCAAAAGGAGACAGATCATGAGTAAAGAGTTAGCGAAAACCTATGATCCCCACGGAATGGAAGACAGGATCTACCAGAAGTGGCTGGATAAAAAATATTTTCATGCGGAGGTAGACCACAGTAAAACCCCTTTTACCATCGTCATTCCACCGCCAAATATCACAGGACAGCTCCACATGGGACATGCACTCGATAATACCATGCAGGATATTCTGATCCGTTTTAAGAGAATGCAGGGGTATAATGCATTATGGCAGCCCGGTACAGATCATGCCTCCATTGCAACAGAGGTAAAGATCATTGAAAAGCTGAAAGAAGAAGGCATTGATAAAGAAGATCTTGGACGAGAGGGCTTCCTTGCACGTGCCTGGGACTGGAAAAAGGAATACGGCGGACGTATCATTGAACAGCTGAAGAAGCTGGGTTCTTCCTGCGACTGGGACAGAGAAAGATTTACCATGGATGAAGGCTGTAACAAGGCAGTTACGGAAGTATTCTGTAAGATGCATGAAAAAGGCTGGATCTACAAGGGGTCCCGTATCGTAAACTGGTGTCCGGTCTGCAATACCTCCATTTCAGATGCGGAAGTACAGTATGAAGAACAGCAGGGACACTTCTGGCACATTAAATATCCGCTCGTAGATGAAAACGGACAGCCGAGTAAGACAGAGTTCCTTGAATTTGCAACAACAAGACCGGAGACAATGCTTGGTGATACGGCAGTTGCCGTCAATCCGGCTGATGAAAGATATACTTATCTGCATGGCAGACAGGTTTGGCTTCCGATCGTAAATAAGCCGATCCCGGTTATCGAAGATAATTATGTAGATATGGAATTCGGAACAGGTGTTGTAAAGATCACACCCGCACATGACCCGAATGACTTTGAAGTAGGCAAGCGCCATAACCTGCCTGAGATCAATATTTTAAACGATGATGCCACGATCAACAAAAACGGTGGTATTTACGAAGGTATGGATCGCTATGAAGCAAGAGAAGCGATCGTAAAAGAACTGGATAAAGAAGGCTTACTTGTCCGCATTGAGGACTACAGCCACAATGTTGGTACCCATGACCGTTGTAAGACAACGGTAGAGCCAATGATCAAAAAGCAGTGGTTCGTTAAGATGGACGAGCTGATCAAACCGGCAATCAAAGCTGTAAAAGACGGCGAGATCAAGCTGGTTCCGGAGCGTATGGAAAAAACATACTTTAACTGGACAGATAATATCAGAGACTGGTGTATTTCCAGACAGCTCTGGTGGGGACACAGAATACCGGCTTATTACTGTGATGACTGTGGCGAAACGGTTGTTGCAAAGGCAATGCCGAAGATCTGCCCGAAATGCGGCGGAAGTCATTTTACACAGGATCCGGATACACTCGATACATGGTTCTCCTCTGCACTCTGGCCGTTCTCTACACTGGGCTGGCCGGATCAGACAGAAGATCTGAAATACTTCTATCCGACCGATGTACTTGT
>DJNY01000232.1:1847-13210 GCA_002441865.1 Lachnospiraceae bacterium UBA6452
CCGCTGGAGATCATCGATAAATACGGTGCAGATGCACTTCGTCTCACACTGATCACAGGTAATGCACCGGGCAATGATATGCGTTTCTATATTGAACGTGTAGAGGCAAGCAGAAACTTTGCAAACAAGGTATGGAATGCTTCCCGTTTCATTATGATGAACATGGAAGGCAAGGAGATCACAGAGCCGCCAGTTCTTGAACCGGTTGATAAATGGATCTTATCCAAGCTTAACAGCCTGATCAAAGAAGTGACAGACAATATGGAAAACTTCGAGCTTGGTATTGCTGTTCAGAAGGTATATGATTTCATCTGGGATGAGTTCTGTGACTGGTATATTGAAATGGTAAAGCCGCGTCTGTACAATTCAGACAATGCGGACAGCCAGAATGCAGCACTCTGGACACTCAGACATGTCCTGATCGATGCACTGAAGCTGCTGCATCCATATATGCCGTTTATCACAGAAGAGATCTTCTGCACGCTGCAGAGCGAAGAAGAATCCATTATGATCTCTGCATGGCCTGTATATAAAGAAGAATTTGCATTCGCGAAGGAAGAAAAAGAGATCGAGACAATGAAGGAAGCCATCCGCGGTATCCGTAATGTCAGAACATCCATGAATGTAGCACCTTCCCGTAAGGCATCCGTCTATGTTGTTTCAGAAAATGCCGATATCAGAGCAATCTTTGAAAACGGTAAGCTGTTCTTTGCTCCGCTTGCCTATGCATCAGAAGTACTGATCCAGGCAGATAAGAACGGTATTGCAGATGATGCGGTCAGCGTCGTGATCGACGGAGCAACACTGTATATTCCATTTGCGGAACTTGTTGATATCAAGCAGGAGATCGAGCGGCTGGAAAAAGAAGAAAAGAGACTCGGCGGCGAGATCGCCAGAGCAAACGGTATGCTGAATAATGAGAAGTTCACGAGCAAAGCACCTGCACAGAAGGTTGCGGAAGAACGTGAGAAGCTGACGAAGTATACACAGATGCTTGAAAAAGTACAGGAGCGTCTGGCACAGTTAAAATAAAAGAACACAGTAATAAACCACACAGCCATCAGTTGTACAAAAGTATGACTGATGGCTCTTGTCGTGCATCGAAGGAAATCCAAAATGAATCAACCATACAGCCAAGCAGAACAATATATCAATAATATCCAGAAATTTGCAAAAAAAAATACCTTATCCCATACCCGTATGTATCTGCAGGCACTGGGCATAGAAGAGGAAACCTTTGCCGGACGTATCATCCATGTGGCAGGAACAAACGGAAAGGGATCTGTCTGTAATTATCTGACAAACCTCCTTCTGGCGGAAGGGTTTCATGTGGGTACCTTTATCTCACCGCACCTTGTCCATATGCGGGAGCGGATCCGTCTGGATAACCGGATGATCCCGGAAGCAGAGTTTGTCGCAGCTTACGAAGCTGTCAGACAGGTGATCGATGCACATGCCGGGCAGGAAGCATGGTATCATCCGACTTTTTTTGAATTCCTGTTTCTGATGGCAATGTATGTTTATAAAGAAAAAATGCCGGATTATCTGGTGTTGGAAACAGGACTGGGCGGCAGACTGGATGCAACGAATGTTTTTAGTAAGCCTGCGCTAACTATAATTACGGAGATCGGACTTGACCATTGCCAGTATCTGGGCGATACCAGGGAAAAGATCGCAGCAGAAAAGGCAGGTATTATACAGGAAAGCGTTCCACTGATCTATGTCAGACGGGATACGGAGACCGAGAAGGTATTACTGAATAAGGCAAAAGAGAAGAAAGCGGAGGCATTTGCGGTCGATAAAAGTCTTTTTATGGAAACAAATATAACCGATAAAGGCATTGATTTTTCGTATAAATCTAGGTATTATAATACTATTAGTTTCCATTTATCCACTTGTGCAAGGTACCAGATGGAAAATGCAGCGACAGCGCTTCTGGCGCTGGAACATCTGTTACCGAAAGAAAAGGTGCAGCCTTCCGTGATGCAGCAGGCGGTTGCAGAAAGTATCTGGGAGGGGCGAATGGAAGAAATTGCTGACCGGGTGTATCTGGACGGTGCACACAATGCAGATGGTATAGAAGCATTTCTTGACAGTGTGCGTCATCTGCCGGTAAAGGGAGAACGGATCCTTGTTTTTTCCGTTGTCAATGATAAGGCTTATACGGAGATGATCCATGAGCTGGTCAGTGCACGATTATTTACGACATATATGATCGCCGGTATCCACGATGCAAGAGGCGTGGATGACAGGCAGCTTCGGGATATATTTACAAAGTACAGCGCAGAGCAGGTATATGACTTTGCGGATGCACCGGCGGCTTTTTCCGCAGCACTTTCGCGGAAAAAACCGGAAGATGCAGTGTTTATTGCAGGCTCCTTATATCTGGCGGGTGAGATCAAAGCCTGTCTGGAGGAGACCAAAGGAGGAAAAAATGATCAACTTTGAAGAAGAATTAAAGAAGTTTCATCCGAGTCTTGAGATCGAGGATGCAGCAGATGCGATATATAACCAGGATCTGACGGATATGGCAGATGTTCTCGTAGGTATGCTGAAGGAAGCAAAGGAAGAAGAATAGGATAAGGGTGAAACCATGAAATGTTTTAATTGTGGCTGTGAATTGTCTGAGAAAGACTTTTGTACAGGCTGTGGTGCAGATGTCGGTCTGTATAAAAAGATCATGCATATTTCCAACCGGTATTATAATGATGGTCTGGAAAAGGCAAATGTCCGGGATCTGTCCGGCGCGATCGTCAGTCTGAGACAGAGTCTGAAGTTTAACAAAAATAATATAGATGCAAGGAACCTGCTGGGACTTGTTTATTTCGAGATGGGTGAGGTGGTTGCCGCACTCAGTGAATGGGTTATCAGCAAGAATCTGCGTGCCAAGAAAAATCTGGCAGATGATTATATCGATGCGATCCAGAGCAACCCGACACGTCTTGATACGATCAACCAGACTGTCAAGAAATACAATCTGGCGCTGCGTTACTGTCAGCAGGACAGCAAGGATCTGGCGATCATCCAGCTGAAAAAGGTACTTTCCTTAAATCCACGCCTTGTGCAGGGGCATCAGCTTCTGGCACTCCTTTATATGGATGCAGAGGAATGGGAAAAGGCAAGAAAAGAGCTGGTAAAATGCAGTAAGATCGATGCCAATAATACAACGACGCTGACCTATTTAAAAGAGGTCAACAGAATGCTTGGGATCGGTGAGGAAGCAGCAGGAGGCTCTGCGAAAAAGAAAAAAGCAGTGGCGGAAGAGGCGATCACCTACCAGAGTGGCAATGAGACGATCATACAGCCTTTAAATGTCAAAGAATCCAGAGGAACAGCCTCTATTTTAAATATTGTGATCGGTGTACTGATCGGTATTGCAGCATCGTATTTTCTGATCCTGCCGGCGCGTGTGCAGGTTGTGCGCAATCAGATGAAAGACGAACTGAAGGTAGTCAGTGAAAATGCGGATGTCAAATCTGCACGGATCTCAGAGCTGGAACAGACAGTGTCTGATCTGCAGCAGGAGAAAAAGGATCTGCAGGATGCAGTGGATGGCTATACCGGTGTAAACGGAGAAAGCCATAAGGTGGAAAGCCTGTTACAGACTGCAACCGATTATCTGAGTGATCCGCAGGACTACGAGGCAATAGCAGATACCCTTTATAATGTAGATACCGATTATGTGCAGAATTCTGCAACAGATGCTTATAAGCAGCTTTATAACAAGCTGATGGAGCTTGTGGGCAGTCAGGTTGCGGATCAGATGTATAAGGAAGGCAGTGCGGCGATCAACCAGAGTGATTATACGACCGCAATTTCTACATTACAGAAAGCATGGTATTTTACCCGGAATATGGAAACACCGGATCCGGAAGTGTTGTATGAGCTGGCACAGGCATATCAGATGGCAGGCGAGACAGATAAGGCGAAGGAAGCCTATAACCAGATCCTGCAGGAATATGCGGAGTCCCAGACAGCAGGCAAAGCAACAGAGCGTCTGACAGAGCTTGGAGACAACGGTGATGATCAGAATGACGCGGATACAAATACAACAACCGATCAGCAGGCAGACCAGCAGACAGCGGATACACAGACTGAAGAGCAGCAGCCGGCTGATGGACAGGCAGTAGAGCAGACACAGTAGCGGCAGAGAAAATTAAATCAGATATTTTACGAAAGAGAACTTGAAAATTTCAGGTTCTCTTTTTTATTGCATAAAAAGTAGAAAGGATGGGAAAAATGGAAGAAACAGGAATTTTTGAGATCAGGGAAGATTGTCTTCTGGTGCACATGCCTGAGGAGGTGGATCATCATACGACAAAGTCGATCCGTCGTCTGGCGGATCATTATCTGCTTGACAACAGAGTACAGCAGATCGTATTTGATTTTGCGGACACGATGTTCATGGACAGTTCCGGGATCGGACTGCTGTCCGGCAGAAACGCCAGAATAACATGTTTTGGCGGCAGGACGATCGTGATCAACGCAAATCCAAGGATCCGGAAATTATTGCAGATCGCCGGTCTGCAGGATCAGGTTTGTATTATGGATGAAATATAAAGGAGTGAAAATGATGAAAAATGAAATGAAGCTGAGTATGGATGCCATATCGGAAAATGAAGCACTGGGCAGGATCTGTATTGCCACATTCCTGACAAGACTGCATCCGACACTGGAGGAGCTGGAAGACGTAAAAACCGCCGTATCGGAAGCAATCACCAATGCGATCATACATGGCGTGCCCGCAGACGGAAAAGTTTACATAACATGCAGATGCGAAAAGGACATTTTCCATGTGGAGATCGAAGATCACGGCGTCGGTATTGCTGATATTCCAAAGGCGATGGAGCCTCTGTATACGACCAAACCGGAACAGGAGAGATCCGGTATGGGATTTGCCTTTATGGAGGCGTTTATGGATGAACTGAAGGTCTGGTCGCAGCCCGGGAAGGGAACGACGATCATTATGGAAAAGGCGATCGGCTTTTCCCGTCTGGAGGATTAGCCTATGGACTGGCTGACGCTCATACAGCAGGCAAGGCAGGGAGACAGGCAGAGCAGAGATACGATCATAGAGGAAAATATGGGGCTCGTGCACCATATTGTGAAAAGATTTTTAAACAGAGGGTACGATGCGGAAGAATTATTCCAGATCGGCTGTATCGGTCTGATGAAGGCTGTGGATCATTTTGATACCGGCTATGATGTGAAATTTTCCACTTACGCAGTGCCCATGATCATGGGAGAGATCAGGCGCTTTTTGCGGGACAACGGTATGATCAAGGTTTCCAGAAGCCTGAAAGAAAACGGCTGGCGGATCAGGCAGACGAGGACAATGCTGGAGGCAAAACTCGGAAGAGAACCGACGGTTGACGAGATTGCCGTGCAGACGGAATTGTCCGTGGGAGAGATCGTGCAGGCAATGGAGGCGGAGATCGAGATCGAATCGTTGTCCCGGACCGTTTATCAGGGAGATGGCAATGAAATCTGCCTGTATGAAAAGCTGGCGGATGAAAGAGATGATATGCAGCAGCTTGTGAATCATGTTTTTCTGCAGGATTTGCTCCAAAAGCTGCCTGAGGATGAGCAGACCCTGATCCGGTACCGCTATTATGATAATCTGACACAGGTGGAAACCGCAAAACGAATGGGGATCAGCCAGGTGCAGGTGAGCAGGATGGAGAAGAAGACGCTGGGAAAGCTCCGGAGCAGGGCAGACCTGTAAAAAACAGGCAGGACATGAAGCGGAGAACATGGCGGAAAGCTATAGAAATTATCCGGAAAATAGCTTACACTAGAAAGTACAAATGTGTCTGGAAAGATAATACGGAAACGGGGGAAAACCAATGAAAAACAGGATGAAGAAAAGCAGATTGCTGGCACCGGTCCTTGCACTGCTCCTTTTGCTGACTGCATGTGGCCAGCAGCAGACAGGGACAAATATGGCAGAGAACCAGAGCACGGCAGAAGCAGTCATGCAGGCAGAGACGCAGACATCGCAGGAGGATGCGGCGAATGAGCCTGCAGGGCAGATTGCAGGAGATGCGGTAACACTGCCTGCCAGAGAAACAGAAGAAGCACAGGAAACAGAACCGCTGGAAGTTCATTACATAGACGTCGGGCAGGGCAGTGCGACACTTTTAAAAAGTGGCAGTCATGCTATGCTTATTGATGCAGGTGACAGTGATCAGGGTACAAGGATACAGCTCTATCTGACAAAACAGGGTGTGGAAAATCTGGACTATCTTGTACTGACACATCCGGATGCGGATCATATCGGCGGTGCTCCGGTTATTATTACTAAATTTGATATCGGCCAGTTATTTCTTTCCAACTATGAGAAGGACAATAAAACAACACAAAAGGTCAAAGATGCGATGCAGTATAAGGGGATGACTGCATCAGACTATCAGGTTGGAGATACATTTGCACTGGGCAATGCTTCTTTTACGATCCTTGGACCACAAAAAGAATATACGGATTCCAACAATGCGTCTGTTGCACTTATGGTACAAAACGGAAACAACAGATTTTTATTTACGGGAGATTGTGAGGCAGAAGCAGAAGCGGATATGGCAGCGTCCCAGGCAGATCTGCATGCAGATGTCTACCTGGCGGGACATCACGGAAGTGATACTGCATCCTCACAAGTATTTATGGATGCAGTCAGCCCGGCTTATGCAGTGATCAGCTGCGGAGAAGGAAACAGCTACGGGCATCCGCACGCGGAAGTGCTCAACAGATTCCGCAGCATGGGCATTCAGGTATTCCGTACCGACGAGCAGGGTTCGGTGATCGCGGAAAGTGACGGAAGCGTGGTCACATGGAACTGCGCACCGTCTGAAACATGGCAGACAGGAGAACGGACCCAAAATGCACAGTCAGATGCTGTAACCCTTCCTGCACAGGAGCAGAAACCGGTTGTGGTAGAGGAAGCATCGCAGGCGGGCAATTATATCGGTAACCGTAATAACGGAAAGCTCCATAAGGCCTCCTGCAGTTATCTCCCGGATCCGCAGAACCGTGTTCCGTTTGCAACAAAAGAAGAGGCAGTGGCAGCAGGCTATGATGACCCTTGCAAGCGGTGTAATCCATAAGCATATGGTACGGAAGAAAAGAGGAATGTACAATGGAACTGAGGCATATTCGATATTTTAAGGCTGTGGCAGAGGAAAAAAATTTCACACGGGCTGCGGAAAAGCTGGCGATCGCACAACCGCCGCTCTCAAGACAGATCCAGGATCTGGAGGCGGAGCTTGGAACACAGCTTTTTATCCGTTCACCGCATAAGGTAACGCTCACAGAAGAGGGAGAACTGTTTTTACAGTATGCGACCCAGATACTTGATCTTGTCCACCGGTCTGAGGAAGAAGTAAGGGAGAGAAAAGAAGGATTGCAGGGCACTTTGTATATTGCTTCCGTGGAAGGCTGCGGTCCACGTTTGTTTGCGGAGTGGATCGCCGCATTCGGGCAGCAGCATCCACACGTGCAGTATAATCTCTGGAACGGCAATACCGATGATGTGAATAACCGCGTTATGAAAGGTCTTTGTGAGATCGCAATGATCACAGCGCCCTATAATACAGAAGAATTTCAGGTTCTGCCGGTTTATAAGGAACCCTGGGTTGCAATGATCCCCAAGGGGCACCCATTGTATATGCCGGAAAATGATCCGGTAAAGCCGGACGATCTTCTGCCGTATCCGCTGCTGATCCCTTCCCGGGAATCCAGAAAAAGCGAGATCGACAAGTGGTTTTCACAGACCGGTCAGGCGCCGGTTATCCGCGGACGGATCGCACATATGATGAATGCCTATGAGCTGAGCCTGCACGGTGTCGGCATTTCTATTTATCCGGCCTCTATTTCCGCACTGGCAAAGAACAAGGAAGTCTGCATCCGTAAAATAGAGCATCCGGATGCCTATGCATCTTATGCACTCATCTGGAAAAAGAACCATACTCTTTCCCATGTGGCACAGGAATTTCTTTCCTTTATCCGGGAAAGCAGTGAAAATACAGATGAAATATGATCTGTATTTACTATATCTAAAAAGTATTGTAATATATTTACAATATGTATTTCACATTATAGAACCTGTGTGGTACATTATAATCATCAAAAGGAAGTCAGGCCGGACCTCTGAAGTAACTGATCAATTTTAGAAATGTAGAAAGGTTATGGTGAGTGTTATGAAAAAAATTATTGGCAAAATCAATGAGTTCTTTGGTGAATATTATAAAAGTTTTGGCGAGATCATCTGATCAAAGAGGCGTAAAATGAATCAGAGTGAAAATCAAACGGAGTTGTAAGACCGGTAATGTATCGATTGCATTGCCGGTCTTATTTTTTTGGAAAAACACATCTGAAAAAATTAGGGGCTTGCATACCACAGAGGGATATGCTATGATATCCCTCGACGGCATACAGTTGTACGCCGTACAAAAACATCCGGAAGAATGGAGCGTGAAAGAAGTGGAGCAGTCTACCGGCTATTTTGTTGTAAAGCAGAAAGCATTACCGGAAGTATTGTTAAAGGTTGTGGAGGCAAAGAAGCTGATAGAGTCCGAACGTGCTGTTTCCGTGCAGGAGGCAACGGAACGGGTAGGGATCAGCCGCAGTTCTTTTTATAAGTATAAGGACGATATTTTTCCCTTCCATGATACAGCAGCGGGCAGGACGATCACGCTGACCTTCCAAATGGATGATGAACCGGGCTTGTTATCGGATGTGCTCAAGATCATAGCTACATTCGGAGCAAATATACTAACCATCCATCAGAGTATTCCGATCAACGGAGTTGCTTCGCTGACGATCAGTGTACAGGTATTGCCGACAACGGCGGATGTTTCCCTGATGGTCGATGAGATGGAAAAACAAAAAGGCGTACATTACGTGAAAATCATAGCTAAGGAGTAGAGAAAATGGTAAAAGTAGCAGTATTAGGATATGGTACAGTAGGAAGCGGTATCGTTGAGGTAATCAAAACAAACCAGGACATGGTAAATAAGAAAGCCGGAGATGAGATTGACGTTAAATATATCTTGGATCTGCGCGATTTCCCCGGAGATCCTTATGAGAATCTGGTTGTACATGATGTTGAGGTCATTTTAAACGATCCTGAAGTGCTTGTGATCGCGGAAGCAATGGGTGGCGTGGAACCGGCCTATACATTCACAAAGAGAGCACTCAGCGCAGGTAAGAGCGTATGTACTTCTAATAAAGAGCTTGTTGCAAAGCATGGCGCAGAATTGATTGAGTTAGCACGTGTGAATAAATGTAACTATATGTTCGAAGCAAGCGTCGGCGGCGGTATCCCGATCATCCGTCCGTTAAATGCTTCTCTGACACCGGAGCGTGTAGACGGTATCACGGGTATTTTAAATGGCACAACAAACTACATCCTGACCAAAATGGAAAAGGAAGGCTCTGACTTTGCTACCGTATTAAAGGAAGCACAGGAAAAGGGATATGCAGAGCGTAATCCGGAAGCTGATGTGGAAGGATATGATGCATGTCGTAAGATCGCTATCCTTTCTTCTCTGATCTATGGTAAAAATGTAAATTATGAGCATATTTATACAGAGGGGATTACAAAGATCACAACAAATGATTTTGCCTACGCAAAAAAAGCAGGTTACACGATCAAACTGCTTGCGATGAGCAAGGAAGTAGATGGCAGATATTTTGCTATGGTAACACCTTGTATGATCAATGACCAGAACCCACTGTATTTTGTAAATGACGTATTTAACGGTATTCTGGTACACGGCAATACATTGGGGAATACAATGTATTATGGAGCAGGAGCAGGAAAACTCCCGACAGCAAGCGCCGTTGTATCCGATATCATTGACTGTGTGAAACATCTTGGCAAGACTGTATTCTGCTTCTGGGATAAAGAAGAACTGCAGCTGTCCAGCATGGATGATTCTGTAAAGCGTTTCTTTGTCCGTGTGAAAGATGCTGATTTTGCAAAAGCAAAAGAAGTATTTGGCGATGTGGAAGAGATTGATGCACAGATCGCAGGTGAAAAGGGCTTCTTTACACAGGCTATGAGTGAAAAGGCGTTTAAAGAAAAGAGTGCACAGGTCGGTGAGATCATCAGCCGGATCCGTGTTGAGGAGTAAGCACAGGCTGCATATGGGATCATATGTTTCAGGTTATGTGATCCTAAAGTGAAAATAAATACCGAGGAGTAGGAAAATGAAAAAAGTAGTAAAATTTGGCGGCAGCTCATTAGCGAGTGCAGAGCAGTTTGAAAAGGTGGGAAAGATCATCCGTGCAGACAAGACAAGATGTTATGTGGTACCTTCTGCACCGGGTAAGAGAAACAGCAAGGATACAAAAGTGACAGATATGCTGTACAATACCTATGCACTGGCAGAAAGTGACGATGCATTTGATAAAGAACTGGATGCGATCAGGGCAAGATACCAGGAGATCATTGACGGACTGAAATTAAAGCTTTCTCTGGATAAAGAATTTGAAGTGATCCGTGAAAACTTTAAAAAGAAAGCAGGCAGTGATTATGCAGCCAGCCGTGGAGAGTTTTTAAACGGTATCATTATGGCTGACTACTTGGGCTATGAATTTATTGATGCGGCAGAGGTGATCTTCTTTGATGAAGATGGTAATTTTATGGCGGATCATACGAATGATGTGCTTTCCGCACGCCTTGCGGAAACGCCAAAGGCGGTTGTACCGGGCTTCTATGGTGCAAAGCTGGATGGCAGTGTAAAGACCTTCTCCAGAGGCGGTTCCGATATTACAGGTTCTATCGTGGCAAAAGCTGCACATGTAGATGTGTATGAAAACTGGACAGACGTTTCAGGTTTCCTGATCGCGGATCCACGTATTATCGATAATCCGAAAGGAATTGATACCATTACTTATCGCGAACTGAGAGAGCTTTCTTACATGGGTGCAACGGTACTGCATGAAGATGCGATCTTCCCGGTTCGTAAGGAAGGTATCCCGATCAACATCCGTAATACAAATGCACCGAAAGATAACGGTACATGGATCGTGGAAAGTACCTGTCAGAAGCCAAAATATGTGATCACAGGTATTGCCGGCAAGAAAGGATTCTGTTCCATCAATATTGAAAAGGATCTCATGAATTCTGAGATCGGTTTTGGCAGAAAGGTTCTGCAGGCATTTGAAGAAAATGAGATTTCTTTTGAACATGTACCATCCGGTATCGATACAATGACGGTATTTGTGCACCAGTCGGAATTCATGGAAAAAGAGCAGCGTGTGCTGGCAGCGATCCACAAGCTGGCACATCCGGATTCCATTGATCTGGAATCTGATCTGGCACTGATCGCAGTCGTAGGACGCGGTATGAGACAGACGCGTGGTAC
>DJNY01000168.1 GCA_002441865.1 Lachnospiraceae bacterium UBA6452
TGCGAGTAAATCCGGAGGAGAAAATCTACAATAATAAAAAAGGAACTCAACATGAAACAAGGCATACTTTTTGATTTAGACGGAACATTATGGGACAGCGCACAGGCTGTCGTAGACTCATGGAATGAGATTATCGTAACCTTACCGGACTTTCATAAGCTGATCACGAATGAAGACATGTGTCAGCTCATGGGTAAGACAATGGATGATATTGCATATACTTACTTTAATACGGTCAGTAAGGAAAGGGCACTCGAGATCCTGCAGGCCTGTATGGATCATGAAAATGATTATATTGAGCAGCATGGCGGTGTCTTATTTCCGGGGCTGGAAGAGGTGCTGAAGGAGCTGTCGGAAAAATATGACCTCTTTATCGTCAGCAACTGCCAGCTTGGTTATATCGAAGCTTTCCTGTCTTACCATAAGCTTGGAAAATATTTTAAGGACACGGAATGCTTTGGACGTACAAAGCGCTGCAAGGGAGATTCGATCGCAATCCTTCTGGGCAGACATGATCTGGAGCAGGCAGTTTATGTGGGAGATATTGAGGGAGATTTTATTTCCGCCACACAGGCAGGACTTCCGTTTATCCACGCAGCCTACGGCTTTGGCAAGGTACCACAGACAGCTTATGCGATCCAGTCCATACAGGAGCTTCCTGCCATGGCGGAAAAGGTGTTTGCAAAGAAAGATATCCGTGCGTTTCTGCATACGCAGAAGCTGGTCACAGATGGTGCATTTGGTACGTATTTCAGCAGCATCTGCCAGAACGGGATTTTCCCGGAACGTGCCAATACACAGGCGCCTGCACTGGTGAAACAGGTGCATGAGGCTTACCTTTCAGCCGGTGCACAGCTTATCCGTACGAATACATTTGCGGCGAATACAAAAACGCTTGATGTAGGAATAGATGAGGTTCTTGAAAATATAGAAGCGGGTTTTGCGATCGCCAAAGAGGCAGCAGAACCTTACAGACAAAAGCATCCGGTCTTTCTGGCAGGAGATATCGGGCCGATCCCCGGTGGCAGGCAGGAGCAGGAAGAGGAGATCACGGAGGAATATTTACAGATCACGCGGAAATTTGTGGCGCTGGGAGCAGACCTTCTGGTATTTGAGACATTTCCGAATCCGGATCCGATCCTGCCCGTGATCCGGCAGATCCGCAAGGAATCTCCGATCTTTATTCTGGTGCAGTTTGCGGTCAACCAGCTTGGCTACAGCGTGGCGGGCATCAGTGCAAGAAGTCTGCTTGAAGAGGTCGGGCAAGTTACAGAGATCGACGCAGCAGGTTTAAACTGCGGTGTCGGACCGGGGCATATGTATAATATTGTCAAACAGGTAAGCAGCCTGAGTGGCAAATATTTATCCGTGCTTCCAAATGCAAGTTACCCGAAGGTCGTACAGGACAGACTGGTATTTCTGGAAAATATGGATTATTTCGCGGACAAGATGGTGGAGATCGCAGATCTTGGTGCTTCTATTATCGGGGGCTGCTGTGGAACAAATCCTGATTATATCAGAAGGCTGGTAAAAGCACTTGGAGAGAAGCACCTGCGGGCAGAAAAGCCGTCTCCGGTGCATATTACGGTAAAGGAAAAGACAGAGCAGGCAGAGGATCACAGCTTTTATGCGGGAAAAAATGGAAAGCTGATCGCGGTCGAGCTTTCGCCGCCGCCTTCTGCGAACGATCAGAAGCTGCTGGAAGCAGCGCATCTGCTTTCTGCCATGCACGTAGATACAGTCACATTTCCGGATTCTCCATCCGGGCGGACAAGAGCGGATTCCATCTTGATGGCGGCAAAGGTAGCACGGGAAACGGATCTTTGTGTTATGCCGCATATCTGCTGCAGGGACAAAAATGCGATCGCGATCCGTTCGCAGCTTCTTGGGGCATATTTAAGCGACATCCGTAATGCGCTGGTGATCACGGGAGATCCTGTGCCAAGTATGGCGAGAGAAGATGTCAGAAGTGTATTTAATTTTGATTCTGTCGGTCTTATGAAGCTGATCCAGGAGATGAACAGGGAGGAATTTGCATCCGATCCGTTTTTTGTGGGCGGTGCGATCAATCAGAACAGGCTCAGACTTGACGTGGAGATCAACCGCGTGAAACGGAAAATGGAGCATGGAGCGACTTTCTTCATGACACAGCCTGTTTTTACAAAAAAGGAGATTGATAAGATCCGCCGTATCAAGGAAGAGACAGGTGCGAGGATCCTTTGTGGTATCATGCCACTCGTCAGCCGGAAAAATGCGTTGTTTATCAAAAATGAAATGACGGGCATGTGTGTGACGGACGAGATCGTGGCACGTTTTGCAGATGGCATGAGCCGTAGAGAGGGAGAAGCGGCCGGCTGCTCTATTGCAAGAGAAATGATGGCACTTGCGGCAGATTTCGCAGACGGCTATTACTTCTCGATCCCGTTTAACAGGGTATATTTATTACATGATATGACAGGAGTTATCAATGAGTCAGGAAAAGAAAAATGATGGATTTATCATGCAGGCAGGTATTCTGGCGATCACCGGTATTTTAGTCCGTGTCATTGGAATCTTATACCGCGCGCCGCTTACAGGCATTATAGGGGATGAAGGAAACGGCTATTACACAAGCGCGTACAATATATACACGATCATTCTGCTGATCTCATCTTACAGTATTCCGTCCGCGATCTCCAAGGTGATCGCACAGCGGCTGGCACTGCGGGAATATCGGAATGCCCATAAGATCTTCCGCTGTTCGATCCTGTATGTATTTATTGTAGGCGGAATTGCCAGTCTGGTTGCTTTTTTCGCTGCACCGTGGCTGGTGGAGACGAATTCCACGATCGTACTCCGTGTGTTTGCGCCGACTATCTTTTTATCCGGCTTTTTAGGTGTGCTCCGCGGTTATTTTCAGGCGCACCGGACAATGCTGCAGACATCCTTTTCCCAGATCATCGAGCAGATCTTAAATGCAGTGGTCAGTCTTGGGGCTGCTTATCTGCTGATCAAAACTGTTTCCGGAAAGGATGAGACAACACAGGCGATCTACGGAGCCATGGGAAGTGCCATGGGTACGGGCAGCGGTGTTTTGATCGCACTTCTTTTTATGTGGCTTGTGTACAAGCTGAACCAGAAGTTTATCCTGCGCAGGGCGGAGCGTGACAGAAATCATACAGAGCTGACCTATTCCCAGATATTCGGCATTATCTTCAGTATGGTAACGCCGTTTATCCTGAGTACATTTATTTACAACTTTTCAACCTCGTTAAACCAGACGGTCTATACCAAGATCATGAAATATGTGCTGGGCATTACGGAAAAAGAGATCGCGACCAATTATGGCGTGTTCGGCGGAAAAGCAGTTGTCATTGCGAATATTCCGATCGCGATCGCATCTGCGATGTCTTCTGCCATGATCCCAAGCATTTCCGGTTCTTATGCGCAGGGAGATCTGAAAAAGGCGCGTCATCAGGTGGCGGCGGCAATTAAAACAACCATGCTGATCTCCATTCCATGCGCAGCAGGCTTATTTGCACTGGCACAGCCTGTCACACAGTTATTATTTCCGCAGAGATCTTCCCTTGCGCTGGCATCTTCCCTGCTTCGGGCGATCAGTGTCACAGTGATTTTCTATGCGCTGTCAACGCTGACAAATGCGGTATTACAGGGAATCGGAAGAGTGAATGTACCGGTCATCAATGCGGCGCTTGCCCTTGTTGTGCAGACGGTTGTTTTAGTACCGCTCCTGCTGTTTACAAAGCTTTCCTTATATGCACTGGCGATCGCGATGATCACATATTCTCTGCTGATGTGTGTACTGAATAATATAGCGGTCAGAAAGTCCCTGCATTATAAACAGGAGTGGCTGCGCACTTTTGTAGTTCCGGGTCTTGCTTCCCTGATCATGGGAGTTCTGGCATATCTGATCTATCAGGGCGTTTATATGCTGCTGAAGATCAATGTGATAGCACTTGGCATTGCGATCCTGGTTGCAGTTTTTGTATATTTTGCCCTTGTGATCTGGGCAGGCGGACTGACGAAGGATGAGATCCTGAACATGCCAAAAGGAGCCACTTTGGTCCGCGTTTTACAGAAAATAAGATTGATTTAATGTTCACGATATGATAGGAGGATAACCATGAAAAAAAGAACCTTGATCCTATGTGGACTGCTTCTTTCCATCAGCCTGCTGGCGGGCTGTCAGAAGCAGGAAGAGGCAGTGGCGGATCAGACACAGGATATATCCGATATTTCTGCGGATGAGGTGCATGAGGAAGACGGACAGGTGTCTGATACAGATACAGTAAGTGATGATACGGAAGCTGCAGAGACAGAGGAGAGTGAGACATCCGATGAAGAGTCCGGTGCAAAGGCAGTATCACTTGAAATTTCCTTTGAGAAAGAAACAGGTGAGATGAAATCGGACGATGGTTCCGTTTCCTATCTGAAGTATGAATTTAATATGCCAAAGGTAACCAGTACGGATAATCCGGAAGCGGCTGGGCAGATCAACAGCTATTTTGCGCAGCAGAAGGAAGCCCTGCTTTCCGACTGTAATGAATATTATGAGTGGGCAAAAGAGGATTATCAGACCAGATTGGACATCGCACAGGAAGATGGAACAGAGGAACCGACAGAAGCTGATTTCGGTTATTACAGCAGCACCGATTATACGGTAACGCGGCAGGACGATACAGTGATCAGTTTTCGGGAAATGAGTACGACCTATACCGGAGGTGCACATGGCAACAATATAGTTGCAGGTGTAACCTTTGATGCCAAAACAGGGCAGAGGATCCAGCTTGCCGATCTGATGGAAGATGAAGAGGACGGAAAAGCCCGGATCGACCAGCTCCTGCTTGAAAAGGCGCAGGAAATGCAGGAAAAATCCATACAGAAAGACGGATATGGCATTTTCTTTGAAGAATACGAAAACTATATCCCGGATGTGCTGACAGAGGATTCCTGGTATCTGACAGAGGATGGCATGACGATCGTATCCAACGAATATCTGCTGGCCCCTTATGCAGCAGGTGCAACCTATTTTGATCTGCCTTATGAGACATGTGATTTTATAAAGGAAGTGTATCGAAAATGAGTGAGAATATTTATGCAGCCAGAATCAATCAGTTGAGAAGCAGAATGCAGCAGGAAGATCTGCGGGCCTATCTGATCCCGATGAATGATTTTCATGGCTCGGAATATATCGGGGAATATTTTAAAACAATTGCGTGGTTTAGCGGATTTACAGGATCCGCCGCTACGCTTCTTGTCACTGAGACGGAAAGTCTTTTGTGGACAGACGGCAGATACTTTCTGCAGGCAGAGGAGCAGCTTGCGGGAACGGGCATCCGGTTAATGAAAATGGGAGAGGCCGATGTTCCGACGGGAACTGCATATATTGCCGATTATTTACATAAATGCAGACAGGCAGGAAAAACGCTGCGGATCGGCTTTGATGGCAGGATCGTCAGTGCTTCTTATGTAGAAAAGCTGCAGCAGGAAATCGAAACGCTGTGCGGGCAGAAGGCACAGATAGAGGACGGAAAGGATCTGGCAGGTGAGATCTGGGGGACGGAAAGACCTCCGCTTTCCAAGGAACCGATCTGGGAGCTGGCACTTTCCTATGCAGGGGCAGCCAGAGATATCAAGCTGAAGGCTGCGCAGATCAGCATGCAGTCCCGGGGCGTCGATTATCTGATCCTGACTTCCCTGGATGAGATCGCCTGGATCATGAACCTGCGCGGGAATGACATTGCCTACAATCCGGTATTTCTTTCCTATCTGGTGATTTCTAAGACAAGGGCAACCTTATATGTCCGCAATAAGGAATCCTTACCGGTATTTGAGGAGGCAGTCGATGTCAGGGCATATGAGGAATTCTATCAGGATCTGAAGTCGTTTCCGGCGGGAAGTAAGATCTGGCTGGATGCAGACACTGTGAATTACAAAATTGTAAGCATGCTGGCAGAGAATTACAATATTGTAATTTCTAAAAGCCCAATCGCCTTGGAAAAGGCAGTGAAAAACCATACAGAAGTAGAAAATGAAAAACAGGCGCACATCTGGGACGGCGTTGCGGTGACACGGTTTATCCGCTGGCTGAAAACGGAGGTCAGAACCGGGAAAGAAGAGGCTACCGAGCTTTCCGCCGCTGAAAAGCTGGAAGGCTGCAGGAAGCAGATGCCGCATTATCTGGGACAGAGCTTTGCACCGATCATAGCCTATGGCAGTCATGGTGCTATCGTGCATTATGAGCCGACACAGGAAACAGATATCCCGATCGGAAAAGAAAGCTTCCTTCTGGCAGATACGGGCGGGCATTATCTGGAGGGAACGACAGATATCACAAGGACAATTGTCATGGGTCCGGTCACAAAATTGCAGAAACAGCATTATACTGCGGTGCTTATGGGCAACTTGCGTCTGATGGATGCAAAATTCCGCTATGGACTGAACGGAGCGCATCTGGATTATCTGGCAAGAGAGCCATTATACAGAATGGGGCTTGATTTCAAGCACGGAACGGGGCATGGTGTTGGTTATCTGCTGAATGTGCATGAAGGGCCGAATGCGATCCGCAGCCGTGTAGCAGAGGATGGCGTATTCAAGCAGGGTATGATCACATCCGATGAGCCGGGGCTTTATATAGAAGGTGCATATGGGATCCGCCTGGAAAACCTGATCCTGTGTGTCCATGCGGAAAAGACAGAATACGGGCAGTTTATGAAATTTGAGCCGCTTACTTTTGTACCGTTTGACCCGGAGGCGGTCGACTGGGAGATGCTCTCCGATCGGGACAAAGAGTTGTTTGAAGGTTACCAGAAACAGGTATATGAGACACTGGCACCTTATTTGACGGAAGAAGAAAAGCAGTGGCTTTTACAGGAAACAATGGGCTGTTGTCCAAAACAGGAGGAAAATGCATGAAAACTGGAAATATCTTAGTCATTGATGATGATGCGGAGATCCGTGAGATCGTACAGGTTCTTCTTTCAAGTGAAGGATATACGGTAAAAACTGTGGCAGATGGTATGCAGGCGCTAACGATCCTGAAGGAAAAGACATTTTTACCGGATGTGATCATTCTGGATATTATGATGCCCGATATGGACGGATACAGTGTCTGCAAACAGATCCGTGAGATCTCGCAGGTTCCGGTTCTGTTTCTGACGGCGAAGAACAGAGAGACCGATCTGGTAGAAGGCTTTCTGGCAGGCGGCGATGATTATATGCAGAAGCCGTTTTCTTATACAGAGCTGATCGCCAGGGTGGGCGGTCTGATGCGCAGATACAGACAATACGGCGGACAGTCGGATCCACAGAAGGAAAAACAGGTGTTTATCAGCGATCTGATCATCGACAAGGATCAGGTTTCCGTAACGAAAAACGGTAAAAATGTTGAGCTGACGAATACGGAATATGGTATTTTACTGCTGCTTTCCGAAAATAAGGGCAAGGTATTTTCTCTGCAGGAAATTTATGAAGCAGTCTGGCAGGACACATTTTTACCGTCCGCGAGCAATACGGTCATGGTGCATATCAGAAATCTGCGGGAAAAACTCAAGCAGGAAGAAGGACAGGGCGAGCTGATCAAGAATAAATGGGGAAGAGGCTACTATATTGAGTAAGGAAAAGAAGCAAAAAGGGATCTATACTTCCGTATTTAAGACAAAGCTCTGGAAAAAGCTCTATTTTTGCTGTCTTGGGGCAGCAACCGGTTCTGTTTTGCTGCTTGCTCTGCTTTTCTCTGGCAGCAGGAGCATCATATACCATCACATGGCAAAGCAGGATGTACAGCAGACACAGAAGGATCAGGTCATGGCGGAGCTGCAGGCTTTTGTTTCCCAGCGGGGACTTTCCACAGTCAATAAAAAGGAGATCCTGCAGTGGGAAAAGAAAAAGGGCGTGACGATCTCCTTTCTGGGGACAAAAGAAACGATCCGTGAGCTTGAAACGCTGCAGGCAAAATATAATAATTCCGTGATCTCGATTTATCAAAGACCGCAGGAGATACAGCCATATGAGGTGCGCTTCAAGGATGCGGTTGTCCTGTGCGAACCAATCCTTGACAGAATGACGGAACGCTATACAACAGTCGCACTTGTTGTTTCTGTGCTGATATCGACTCTGTTCTTTATTTTTCTGCTGATGCAGTGCATGAAAAAGAGGATTTCTTACGTGGTGGGACTGCGGGATGACCTGCGTCTGCTTGAGGCAGGAGATCTGGATCGCGAAGTTATGGTAAATGGAGACGATGAACTGTCACAGATCGGAGAGGGCATCAATAATCTGCGGCGGAATGTGCTGCATAAGATCCAGACAGAGAGAGATGCCATTACGGCAAATCATGAGCTCATTACAGCGATGTCGCATGACCTGCGGACACCGCTGACAAAGCAGATCGGTTATCTGGAGATTTTATACCGGCGCAAGTTCACGCAGGAAGAGGAACTCTTTGATTATATCCAGAAGGCACGAAGCAATGCATTTATCATGAAGGATACGACAGATAAGCTGTTCCGGTATTTCCTGGCATTTGGCGGACAGCAGCAGGAAGTACAGCAGTCGGAGGTAGATGGCAAGGCACTGCTGAATTCGGTTTTGAAAGAACAGATCGCCTATATCAACAGCCAGGGCTTTGTTGTTTCCTTTTCGCCGATCCAGGAATCGTTCCGGATGATGATCAATCCGGAGGAATTTGCCCGGATCTTTGATAATATTTTCCACAATCTGCGGAAATACGGAGATAATACGGTTCCTGTCAATATCAGCTATACACTGCAGCCGGGAGAACTGCTTCTGATGGTGCAGAACGGTGTCAGACAGGATACTTCCAAGGTGGAAAGCACGAAGATCGGACTGAAAATTGTGGAAAAGATCATGAAATCCATGGGTGGCAGTGTAGAAGTCATGAATGATGGACAGTATTTTATCATTCAGCTGATCTTTAAAGCTGATTATTAAACATAAGGAGAATGGTATGAAGGAATATATGATGGCACTCGATCAGGGTACGACAAGCTCCAGATGTATTCTGTTTGATAAAATGGGGAATATCCGTGCAAAAGCACAGAAGGAATTTAAGCAGATCTATCCGCAGGAAGGCTGGGTAGAACACAATCCGAAGGATATCTGGTCTTCCCAGTATTCGGTCATGACGGAAGCATTGACAATGCTGGGTGAGGATGAATGTATTGCCGGTATCGGGATCACGAATCAGCGTGAGACAACGATCGTCTGGAATAAGCAGACGGGTGAGCCTGTTTATAATGCCATTGTCTGGCAGTGCAGAAGAACGGCAAAGGAAATTGACCGCTTAAAGGAAGAAGAGCCTGCACTTTCTGCCTATATCATGGAAAAGACGGGACTTCTGCCGGATCCGTATTTTTCCGCCTCCAAGATCGCATGGATCCTCGATCATGTTGAAAATGCGAGACAGGAAGCAGAAGCGGGAAATCTGCTGTTCGGAACGGTTGATACATGGCTGATCTGGAATCTGACCAGAGGAAAAGTACATGTGACAGATTATACAAATGCATCCAGAACGATGCTTTTTGATATCCATGCGCTGTGCTGGGATCAGAAAATACTGGATTATTTCCATATTCCCGCTTCCATGCTTCCACAGGTAAAGCCGAGCAGCCATGTTTATGGTTATGCAAATCTGGGTTCTTTAGGAGAAAGTATTCCGATCGCCGGTGCAGCGGGCGACCAGCAGGCAGCGTTGTTCGGGCAATGCTGTTTTACACCGGGAGAAGTAAAAAATACATACGGAACAGGTTGTTTTATGCTGATGCATACAGGGGACAAAGCTGTAAAATCGCGCGCAGGACTTTTGACAACGATCGCCGCATCGGCGGACGGAACAGCAGAATATGCACTCGAAGGCAGTGTTTTTGTGGCAGGGGCTGCGATCCAGTGGCTCAGGGACGGAATGCATCTGATCGAGCAGGCACCGCAGACGCAGAAGATCTGCGAATCGGTAGAAGATACCGCAGGCACGATGATCGTTCCCGCTTTCACGGGAATGGGTGCTCCTTATTGGAATCCGTATGCCAGAGGTATGGTAACGGGACTGACAAGAGGCTGTCAGAAAGAGCACTTTATACGGGCGATCATGGAGTCGATCGCATTCCAGACGATGGATGTGCTCACTGCCATGCGTGCGGATGCGGAGCTTTCTTTGCTGAAGCTGAAGGTGGATGGCGGCGCAAGTGCCAACGATTTTCTGATGCAGTTTCAGGCAGATCTGCTTGGTGTGGATGTGCAGCGTCCGCGTTGCATTGAGACAACCGCACTTGGCGCGGCTTATCTGGCAGGACTGGCAGTCGGTTACTGGAAAGATACGGAAGAGATCAAGGAAAACTGGCAACTTGACCGGGTATTTACTGCTTCCATGCCACAGGAAAAGAGACAGGAGCTTGTCAGAAGCTGGAAGCGCGCGGTAGACTGTGCGCTCTATTATGCAAAGTGGGAGGAAGAACATGATTGATTCTTCAAAAATATCGCTGAATTTTATCAAAAAACTGGAATATACGGGCGGTTATCAGGGAATGCGCTATATGCTGCGGAAAGAAAGCAGGGATGAGGATACGGTACTGACTGCCTATGCATGGCCGGAGCCGTTCTGCTTTTCCAAAACAGCATCGGAGAAAAAGATACAAAAAGAATTCCCCCTTACCCCGGAGGGTAAGGAGGAAGCTGTAGACTGGTTAAATGAAATGTATCAGTCGCAGTTTGCATAATTGCCGACATTTCTGCCCGCATCTGTTCCGATCAGGTTCAGTGCCTTCTGCGTCAGATGAAGTCCATCTCCCTGCAGATAGGCGGCGGAAAGTGTTGCGGCTTTGGCAGAGCCCATCGTAAAGGAGCTGCTGCTCTTGCAAAGCTTTGCCTGTGCATTTCGTATTCTGGTATAGCCCTTGGCTATTTTGGCATCATTATAATATTTCGGAAGTCCGATGATGAAGCACTGCTCCATGTCGGTCTTCTTTTTTATTTTCTGATACATGGATTTCAGGTTGGATGTATGTGCTTTCGCGGACATACCGGCAAATGCATCATTTTCACCCTGCATCCATACCAGATAGGTATGTCTGACAGTCAGTCCTTTTTTCTGTGCAAGTTTTTTTGCCGCATTGACTCTGGTGATCACAGATTTATATCGGAAATCCGCCCAGGAAACAGAGCCTGTTCCGACTGCGGAAGCGGGAACGGCGATCACGGGCGTCTTTGTCTTCTGATAATAGGCATTGACAAAAGCAGTCACCATAGAACCTTTGGCATAATCATAGTTTTGCAGATTTTCATCATCCTGTCCTCTGCCAAATGGCTCTTTCAGAGTGGAAAATTTGTTTCTGGCTGTGACATAATTGTATGCATAGCCTGCATGATCCTTGAGCTTTGGTGCCAAAGCTGCATTTCCGACACCGGTCATATTACTCTGCCCTGCAAACACAATAATATCTACCTTATCCTTCACGGTCACGGTGCAGGTTATCTTTTTCTTGCCTGCTTTTGCAGTGATCACCGCTTTTCCACCGCTTTTTGCCTTAATACGCCCGGTCTTCTGATTGATGCGCGCAACAGACGGGGCGGAAGAAGTATAAGTATAACCGCTGCCTGCTGAAAAAGTCGCTGTTTCCCCTTTCAGTAAAGTCATGCTTTTCCCTGCTGCGTTGACAGATAAAGAAGGGCAGATCAGCAGGATCAGTCCCAGAAAAAGAAAGAAAATACGATAATTACGTTTCATAAAATCCCCCAATAATTACACGTTATTTATGCAGTTTTAATTTCCAGATACCCGACAAGATTCTTCTGATCGAAGCTGTCTAAAATGCCCATGGTCGGATCGTAGTATGTACCGTCATAGCAGAGCAGATAGTGGCTGTAGCGCCCCATTTTTTCCATCAGGATCGCACATTTTGGAAGTGTGACCTCTGCCCCCTGTGTATAGTAGATCACATTTTCATGCTCCAGTCCGAGATAATCAAGCGTATCGACCATTTTTCCCATACTTGCCTGCCAGTCTCTGCAGTGCATGATCTCACACGCCTCGTCGAGTGTAACTCCTGCCAGCATAGCGATACAGGTCTGTCCGCATAAGCCGTCGTTTGGCTGTGTGATCAGCTTTACGGAATCGATCTTGCGGATCGGCTGTGCAGCGGAATAAGGGGAATCGCCGCGGTAATGCGGGCTGCGGTTTAAGACTTCAAATACAACCGGGAATTCTTCCTCCATATGTCCCTCTGCCTGCTGCTCTGTGACCGGAATCGTGTAATAGCCCTTTCCAAGCGGCGTCAGATTACATTCCCAGGAAAGCCCCATGGCGTTTACTGAAATCGTAAGAACGCCCTGGCTGTCGCAGACCTCCCATACATTAAAAGGTATATTTATTTTCAGTTCTCCGTTTTCGGATAAGATATGACCACTAAAGTGGAATTTCATATTTTAAACCTCCTGCATAATATTTTTACTCCGTTTTGCGGCAGAAAACTGCCATTCCTTCGTGAGTGTACTTAGTAATATGATAGCATACGCCGCTTTGCCGGAAAAGAGATAAAGAGGGTTTTTCTTGTATTTTTTGACAAGCAATCGTGGAATGGATATAATTTGTAGAGCTAAGTCATTACAAATATAAAATTGATACAAGAGAAAACAGAGGACATAAAATGAAAACAAAAGTACTGGTACTGGATATTGACGGAACATTGACAAATTCCAAGAAGGAGATTACGCCGGAAACAAAGCGCGGTATTATCCATATTATGGAGCGCGGACATAAAGTGATCCTTGCATCGGGCAGACCGACACCGGGCATGCGCCGCTATGCGGATGAGCTGGAGCTGGCTGCTTACGGCGGCTATCTGCTTTCCTTTAACGGAGGCAGGATCATCAACTGCAAGACCGGTGAGATCGTATACCAGCGTACCCTTCCGCCGCATGTCATTTCCGGGCTTTACCAATATGCCTGCAAAAATGATATGGGTATCATTACCTATATGGGAGATGATATTCTGGTCGGCAGAAGAATGGATGAATATATCGATCTGGAATCGCGGATCAATGCGATGCCATGCAAGCCTGTCAAAAACTTTGCAGCTTACGGCGAATATAACCTGAATAAATGCCTGATGACAGCAGAGCCGGAGGCGGCTGCACGCCATGTGGAAAAGCTGAATGAGCTGTATGGCGATATTTTGAGCATTTACCGTTCAGAGCCTTTCTTTATTGAAGTAATGCCTAAGAACGTAGATAAAGCCACCTCACTTGACCGCATGCTCGAGACAGTGGGACTGACAAGAGAAGATGCGATCTGCTGCGGAGATGGCTTCAATGATATTTCAATGATCAAATATGCGGGTGTCGGTGTTGCCATGGCAAATGCACAGGAAGAAGTCAAGAAATCAGCGGATTTCATTACAGATTCCAATGATGAGGATGGCATTGTCAAAGTTATTGACACGTTTGTGTTAAATCAGGAGAACGCGTAATCCGCGTTTTCTTTAAAAACTTGTACATCGGAACGGATACCAGAATACCTGACAGGATCCAGAGGATCGGTTCACAGATGCAGACGGCGAGATAGCCCATGCGCGGTACGAGTACAAATACGATGACCGCTTTGCCGGATAATTCAATGATGCTGGCGGTCACGGGAATGATCTTCTGTCCGAGTCCCTGCAGGGTAGAGCGGAAAAAGCAGAGAATACAGAGGAACACATAAAACGGTACGTTGATCCGCAGGTATTTCACAGCAGTTCCGATGACGAAAGTATCGGAATCCGTGATCATACGGACAAGTGCTGCACCACCAAAATATAATAAGAAAAATGCGATCAGCGACCAGACGAATCCAAGGATGGTCGCTGATTTTATGCCTGCGCGGACTCTTTCCGGTTTTCCTGCGCCTGTATTCTGGCTGGTAAAGGTAACCAGGGAAGCAGCCAGTGTGGAGATCGGCAGAATGGAGAAGGAGAAGATCTTACGGGCAGCAGTATGTGCGGCGATGATCTCTGTACCAAGAGAGTTGATACCGCTCTGCAGGATAATGGATCCGATATCGACGATCGAATACATAAGAGCCATTCCCGCGCCTGAGGTCAGAAGATCCGTAAAAGCCTTTCCGTTCCATTTAAAATGCTCCGGTCTGACATGCATATACGGAATTTTCCGGATGACATATACAAGGCAGACGATCACGGAAATGAGCTGGGCGATGACAGTTGCAATGCTCGCACCGCGGATGCCAAGACCCAGACCTTTGATGCATAACAGGTCAAGCCCAAGATTTAAAGTGGAGGAGATCGCAAGTGCGATCAGCGGAAAAACACTGTCTCCGAGTGCACGCAGCATATTGCTGAGCAGGTTATAAGCAGCAGTTACGATCAGGCCGAGGAAAATCACCTGGATATAGGCAATGGAATCTTCCATGATATCCGCAGGAGTATGCAGAGCGGTCAGAAGCGGACGGATGATCAAAAGTCCGATCACTGTCATACTGATCGTGATCAGTGTCATCAAAACGATACTTTTTGCGATCGTCTCTTTGATCCTGTTTTCATCTCTGGCACCGAATGCATTGGCGGTCAGGATGGAAAAACCGATACATAAACCATTGATCATGCTGAACAGCAGAGAGACAATGGCAGTCGTGGAACCAACTGCAGCCAATTCGGAAATACCGAGTGTCCGCCCTACAATGATCGTATCGCCTAAGTTATAAAATTGCTGCAGGATATTTCCCAGAAGAATGGGAAGAGAAAATAATAATAATAGTTTTGTCGGATTACCTTTTGTTAATTCTTTCATGACAGCTCCTAAGAACCTTACTTAATCGTTTAACAGAGGTTCTTTTTTTTTACGAGCTTTCCTCAATCCGAAGCCATTTTTGCACAAAAAGACGGAAATGTCAAATAGAAAATCACAGATTTTACACAGAAAATTCCGGATTTGCACACAACTGTTCTTTATGCTTTTCATAGTTCATTTCGTGGCGAAGAAATCATAGATCATTTTCGGCGCCTTACGAAATTAAGAGGAGGTTCCCATGGAGGAGAAAAAGAAAGTTAAGAAAAAGGTATTTGTGACAGCGGCTTTCATTGTGCTGCTATGTATCATAGGTACGGTTATTTTTATTCAGCAGAAAAAGATGCGGAGCATGAAAGACCGGAAAGGAGTGGTCACACAGCAGACCGCTGCAGTGGAAAAGCAGGATATTTCTTCCTCCATCAGTGTAACAGGAACGATCGCAAGTGCGGATGCGCGGGATGTTTCCGCTTCTGTGAAGGATGTGGAAGTTACAGCAGTCAATGTGAGTGTGGGCGATTATGTGAATGCGGGCGATACGATCGTTACACTGGATTCTTCCGCGCTCAGTGATGAGCTTACCACCGCACAGGATAACTACAGTCTGGAAGAGACCAAGACAAATAAATCCGTTGCGGATGCAAAAGACAGCATAACGGATGCACAGGATGCGTATACGGAAGGCAGTGAGGAGCAGGCGGCTCTTGTCAGTGATGCACTTTCTTCTTATAACGAAGCAAAACAGACTGAGGAAGATCAGAAAAATGCCTATG
>DJNY01000193.1:0-143 GCA_002441865.1 Lachnospiraceae bacterium UBA6452
ATCGGAGAAGCATTTAATAAAAAAGAACTGATCAAGATCACGGTTCTGAAAAACTGTATGGATGATCCGAATGAGATCGCACGTATGCTTGCGGAAAGAACACATGCACAGGTCGTACAGGTGATCGGTAAAAAGATCGTTTT
>DJNY01000193.1:187-3295 GCA_002441865.1 Lachnospiraceae bacterium UBA6452
AAAGGAGCATAAGAAAATTGAGCTGCCAAAATAAAAAAGTCGGTATTATGGGCGGAACTTTTGATCCGATCCATTATGGACATCTGATGCTTGCCCAAAACGCACTGGATACTTTCTCTCTGGATGAGATCCTGTTTGTTCCGAGTGGAACACCATGGTTGAAAGAATCCACAAAAGTATTATCAAAAAACAAACGTGTTTCCATGACAGGTATGGCAATTGAAGATAATCCCGATTTTGCGCTGTCCACCATTGAGATCGACCGGGAGGGAAATTCCTATTCTTACGAAACGGTAGAAGAGCTCAAAAAGGAACAGCCGGAGACTGATTTTTATTTTATCATGGGTGCTGATTCGCTTTTGGAAATCGAACGCTGGAAGCATCCTGACCGTCTGATGGCAGACTGTATACTTCTTGTGGCAGTGCGTGATGACTGTGACAAAGAAGGGCTTGAAAAACAGATCACCTATTTAAAGGACAAATATCAGGCCGATATCAGAATCCTGCCTGCAAACAGAATGGATATCTCTTCCACAAAGATCCGGCAGATGATACAGGAAGGAAAATCGGTCCGCTATATGCTGCCTGACCAGGTGATACGTTTTATACAGAAAAATCACTTATATCAGCAGAAAATATCATCTGAAAATAATGTATGAAGAACGAACAATGACAAAGGACAAACAGACATGAGTACATTTCAGAAGATCAGCAAAGATTTAAAGAACAGACTGGATAAGAAACGCTATATCCATACACTTTCTGTTGCAGATACCGCAGCCTGTATGGCAATGCGCTTTGATGAAGACCCTTACAGGGCTTATCTGGCAGGTCTTTTGCATGATAATGCAAAATGTATCGAGGATAAGAAAAAACTGGCTCTATGCGATAAATATAAGATTGAAATAAATGATGCGGAACAGAAAAATCCGGATCTGCTGCATGCAAAGCTGGGCAGCTTCCTGGCAAGGGAAAGATATCAGGTAGAAGATCCCGAGATCCTCTCTGCTATCCTGTACCATACGACAGGAAAACCGGCGATGACAACACTGGAACAGATCATTTATATTGCCGATTACATTGAGATCAACAGGAAAAAACTTCCCGGTATGGAAGTGACCAGAAAGCTGGCCTTCACAGATCTTGATGCGTGTATGGTGCACATTTTGGAAAGTACTCTTTCTTTTTTAGAGAAAAAGGGTGCAGCGATCGATCAGATCACAATGGAAACGTACACTTATTATAAAAACCGCATGCAGCATGATAACGAAGCACAAAAAGGAGATACCCATGACGAATAGTATATCAAAAAAGATGGCACTTGCAGCGATCGACGCACTGGAAGATAAAAAAGCAGAAGATATCCGTGTGATCGATATCAGTGAAGTTTCCCCATTGGCAGATTATTTTATCATTGCAAACGGAACAAACCGCAATCAGGTGCAGGCACTTGCCGATAATGTGGAAGAACTTCTGGGAAGACTCGGATATGAGAGAAGACCGATCGAAGGTTATGACAGTGCAAACTGGATCCTGCTTGATTTTAAAGATATTATCATTCATGTCTTTGATAAGGAAAGCAGAAGCTTTTATGATCTGGAACGAATCTGGAGAGACGGGAAAGAAGTCACGGAAGAAGAGTTAAAAAGTGCAGAATAAAAGAGAAGTCCCGGCAGTTTACGAGCTGCCGGGATTTTCATGTGCTATGGCATATTCTTTATTAGCGGTATAACCGGAACACACCGAATACTTTTCCGAGAATATCACAGTCATCTACAATGATAGGATCCATCGTATCATTCTCCGGCTGCAGACGGATATGCCCCTGCTCTTTATAGAAAGTTTTGACTGTTGCAGAATCATCTACAAGTGCAACAACCATATCGCCGTTTCTGGCTACATTGGTACGCTCCACAAAAATCTGATCTCCACTGAAAATGCCGGCATTGATCATACTGTCACCTTTTACCTTTAAAATAAAAGTCTCTGCATTTGGCACCACATCGACCGGAACCGGGAAATACCCTTCAATATTTTCTGCAGCAAGGATGGGCTGGCCTGCTGCAACAGTACCGATGATCGGAATACTCGTCATTTCGTTTCTGACAAGCTGGAAGCTGTCATCACAGATTTCAATCGCACGCGGTTTGGTCGGATCCCGGCGGATATAGCCGTTCTTCTCAAGTGTTTCCAGATGGGCATGTACAGAGGAAGTGGATTTCAGATGCACAGCCTCACAGATTTCACGTACAGCAGGTGGATAGCCTTTCTCTAAAATCTGTTCCTTTATATATTCGAGAATTTCTGATTGTTTTTTGCTGATCTTTCCGTTTGCCATATTCTATATCCTCCCTGTTATTATCCACGGACATTCATTGTTTAAATTGAGTATAACAGATAACTATTGTAAAAGCAAACATATATTCCGAAATTTTGTTCGATTTTTTACTTGACAGTAGAATGTTTGTTCGATATAATGCAATCAAAAGAACGAGTGTTCGTATCATATGTTCGATAAATTGGAGGGCGTTAAGTATGGAAACAACAGGAAGAGGACTTCAGATCATGGATTTTATGCAGCAGGAAACATATACCGTAATACCACCTGCACGATCTTTCAATAATAATAGAAGAGCAGCGCAGCGCCGCAGACAGGTCATGCGGATGAAGCGATTGATCAGAAACAGTCTTTTTACACTTTGTGCAGTGATTCTTCTTGCAGTGTCGATCAATGCGATCAGTGCACAGGCAACCACAAAGGAAGAAGCTCTGACACATACCTATAAATATTACAAGAGTGTAGAAATTTCCAAGGGAGACAGCTTATGGACAATCGCAGAAGCATATACAGATGGTTCTGCAGAAGCTATTCAGGACTGCGTAAAGGAAATGCGTTCGATCAATTCATTAAAAAATGACACGATCAAAGCCGGAGACCGGATCATCGTGCCATATTATTCCAATGAATTTATAAAGTAGCGGTAGTATAGAATTAAGGTTCTCTGAGTCTGACTGCATTTGCCGCCCGTCTCCGGTTTTCTTCCTGTTGGGCAGCGTAATGTTTCCTGGTTGTATTGACATCCTTATGCCCCAGGACATCTGCTACCA
>DJNY01000193.1:3418-8652 GCA_002441865.1 Lachnospiraceae bacterium UBA6452
TTCGATGCATATTTCTTCACCAGTTTTTCTACAGCCCGGACACTGATCCGTTTATTCTGCATAGACAAAAACAATGCATCTTCATGCCCGGGAGCAGGTGTTTTATGCGTGCGTTCTTCCCAGTAGTCGAGGAGTGCATCTTCTACCTCTTCGCCGAAATAAACAACCGCTTCATAACCACCTTTTCGTACGATCCTGATTCCCCCGTTTTTAAAGTCCACATCATTCAGGTTCAGTCCTACACATTCCGAAACACGGATTCCGGTGCCAAGCAGAAGTGTAAGAAGTGCCAGATCTCTTGTTTTTGTGACTCTGTGATATTTCTTTTCTGTTTCAGTCAGTTCCTCACCGTTTTCCACAAGCTCTAAAAGCATAGCAACTTCATCCGGATCCAGCCGGATGATTTCTTTTTCATGCAGTTTGGGCATAGGTACAAGAGATGCCACGTCTTTCTCAATCAGTTCACTTGTGTAGAAATAGTGGTACATACTACGCAGACTGGCCAGTTTTCTGGATTTTCCGCGCTCATCGTTACGATATTCTTTATCATCTTTATAATATAATTCCAGATAATCCAGATATTCCTCGATATCCTCTCTGCCAAGCCGATCGAGCAGGCTGAGAGGATACTCCTGGATTGGAATCCGTCTCATGGCATTGTTGTTCTGCTGGATGAATTCAAAAAAAATGCGCAGATCCAGCGCATAGCCAAGTCTCGTCCGTGTAGAAGTTGTGTTTTCGATACCGCGGAAAAACTGTTTGCAGAACTTTGGGAGTTCCTGCAGGACTGCACGCATTTTTTCAATATTATCTTTATTGACCTGATCGTGATAACTGTGTTCGCTCATTTTTTACCTTCATAGTATGTTTTGTTTTTTCTTCTGTCATTATTTTAATAGGAGAAAAATAGTTTGTAAAGTACATAGCCATTATGGTTTATGCTTTACATTGCAAAAAAATACCTTATGCTACTTTATTTGAGAAGAAGTGTTTTTCTGCCAGCCTTCTATATTTCCATTTTCTATGGCAGAAAATAACCGTTCCTTTACCCCTTTGTTTTCACGGATCAGCTGCTTTAACAGCTGATCCACATATTCCCGTTTGGTAGCCCCATCTACCGGGCAGGGACTTTTGGCTACCGGCAGATCGTATTTGTGTACAAACCCGATCACATCTGATTCATTCACATAAATAAGCGGCCGGATCACGGTCAACTGTACACGATCCAAATATGTTTTTGGTAAGAATGATGTAAATTTTCCTTCAAACAGGAGAGAAAGCAGCATTGTGTCAATGACATCATCCTTATGATGGGCATAAGCCACTTTATTACAGCCCAGACGCTTCATTTCATCATTTAGAGCACCCTTCCGCATCTTTGCACATAGTGAACACGGATTAGCCTCCCGGCGTGTTTGGAACACGATTTCAGCGATCTGTGTTTTGATGATCGTATAAGGCACCTGCAGCTTTTCACAAAATGCTTTTATCTGTGTCAGATCCAGATTTTCAAACCCTAGATCCACCGTTACCGCATACACCTCAAAATGCTTCGGGTAAAACCGGCTCAGCATCTGCAGGGCATATAAAAGCGTCAGGGAATCCTTGCCACCGGATATTCCGACTGCAATTTTATCACCTTCCTCAATCATATCATAAGTATCTATTGCCTGCCTTGTCAGGCTTAATAAGCGTTGTAATTTCATAAAAACCTCCCAGCAGATATTACTTCAGCAATATTGTAGCACGAATTTGACAATAACTCCCAAACTATTTTGTAAATTAGTATTTCATATACTATCACTGATATATTTTTTATGATAATATTATATTGTTATACACTATGTATTCACCAAAGGATTGGGGGAAAATACTATGAAAAAAAGATTATTTACAGTTCTTTTGGCAATTTCAATAACATTGCACATGATTACTCCGGCACTTGCTGATGTAAATATTGTTGAAATTGAGGACGTATCTGATACTGTTTCTAATAATGAATATGCTGCTGAGGTAGCAGAAGATGATGAGGAAACGGAGGAAGTATTAGATATTAACGCAGAGGAAGAAAGCAGTGATTTTAGTTTTAATACACCGCCTAACGGAACGATCAGCTCCGGCAGAAGCTATGGTTATGCAGATCATAACGCAGCCGGTGGAGAAAATAATATTGATGCTGATACATATGTTAGTTTCTCTGCAAAGTATGATCCTCGTCCTAAAGGCGTATCTGGAGTAAGAAATCAGTATCTTGGTTCCTGCTGGGCTTATTCAGTTATTGCAGCGGCAGAATCCAATCTTATTAAAAAGGGACTGGCAGACAGTTCCGTTGATCTGTCTGAATTTCAGCTTATATATTTCATGAACCATAAAAATATAGATCCTCTTGGAATTTATACAAATGATACCTCTGACACAGGTAGAACTAATGTGCAAATGTTTGATGAAGGTGGTCAGCCGACAGCAGCAATATCCTTCCTTTCTAAGTGGACCGGACCGGTACTGGAATCTCAGGCTCCGGTATATAGTAAAACACTTCCGGGTGGCGGAATCGAATATGACGAAAATGCTATTAACAATGCTGTATTGGGACAGGAGCTGTGTGCCGGATCAAGTAACTGGCATTTTAAGGGAGCAAGATTTTGTGATTATGATATAAACCACTTAAATAATGTAAAAGAACTTATCAGTACATACGGTGGTGTAAGCATGAGTTATTATCAGTCAGAAGGAAGTGAATATACCTGCAAAGGAACAGGAGAAGATGCAAGTTATTATTTTGCATATAAAGCTGCAGCCAATCATGCAGTAGAAATTATAGGATGGGATGATAATTATTCAAAAGATAATTTTAATCATGCCGGAAGTAATGTAAAACTTCCGGAAGCAGATGGAGCATGGCTTGTAAAAAATTCATGGGCTGACACTTATATCATGGATCCCTATGTTGCAAATACATACTATAAATCCAGTGGTTATGTATGGATTTCTTACTATGACAAAACAATCAGTGAAATCGCTGCAGTAGACTACGATAATAAGGATACTTATGCTAATCTGTACGCTTATGATGGCGGCAACATGGTCAATCTTAATGCAAACAAGGGCACCACGTTTTTAAACATCTATGAGGCAAAAGCATATGGAACAGGATCAGTAGAAAAGATCGATGGCGTTATGACATACCTTGCGGCAAATATGCCATTTTCGGTAACAGTGTATAGTAACCCTGTTGTCGAAAGTGGCAAACTGGTAGGTTATTCCGGAAAGAGCGAAGCTCTTTCCGGGTGTAGCGATTATGAGGGATTTTATACGATCGATTTAAAAAGCCGGAATATTTATGTGCCGGATGGCATGACATATGGCATCTGTATAGAGACAGAGAGAGATAAGGCTACATCAGCCGGAGGTTCATCTATTGGTTCTGGAGGTTATTATCAGGATCATGGTCAGACTTACACTGGATATTCGCTGGATTCATTATCTGATAACGCAGACTCTCCTTACAATAAAGTAGGTGCACCATGTATCAGAGGACTAACAAATAAAGCCTCCGGCATTACTTTATCTACAAGTATCACACTTGATAAGCACAGTATCACGCTTGCAGAAGCTGATAGTAAGAAGCTGACAGCAAATGTATTACCTGCAGGTACTACAAATAAGACCTATGGTTTCAGATCAACGGATAATTCTGTTGCAGAAGTAGATGCAAATGGGAATGTAACCGCAGCAGGCTATGGCGAATGCGATATCATTGTAACAAGCTATGATGGAATGAGTACGGATAAATGCCATGTAACGGTATACAGCACAGGATTTTCGCTGCAGGATAAATCGCTCCTGACCGGAAATTCCGTAGAACTTACTCCGGTATTTACAAAAGAATTTGCAGGCATCAGTGCCGATAAGCTGACATGGAAAAGCTCTGATACAAATGTCGCATCTGTTGATGGAGCTGGAAAGGTAACGGCAAAGACAGCAGGATGTGTCACTGTCACTGCATCATATAAAGACAGTAAGCTCACAAATGGAAAACAGATAAGTGCTTCCTGTAAAGTGACGGTAGGCAAGCTGGCAGAAAGTATTACGACTAATAAAGATACCGTAACGCTTTATGAAGGAGAGACATACCAGATAAATGCCGTGGTATTACCGGAAAATACATCAGATAAGAGACTGTCCTATAGCTGCAGTAACTCTTATGTTGCTACAGTATCTGAACAAGGCGTTATTACTGCAGTAGAGGAAGGGACAGCGACTATTACCATGACTACTTTGGACGGAAGTAAAGTAACAAAGGATATCACGGTAACAGTGCTTCCTGCCATAAGAGATATCCAGGTATATAATGGTAATGTAACGGTTAAGCAGGGAGAGACCTATAAGACGTATTTTGATGCATCACCGAGTATGGATGGCTGGAAAGACAGGCTGAAACTGACATCAAGTGATCCGTCAGTGGCACAGGTTGGAAATGCCGTGTCAAGCGATATTAACCCGAACAGCGGAATGGCAGTCATAACAGCGAATAAAGCAGGAGAGACAGATATTACGATTGCATCAATAGATGGAGATAAGGTATCGGTAACATTCCATGTAACTGTAACCGGATCGGCAGATATACAGACACCGGATCCTGTAAAGCCGTCCCAGAATCCGGATGTACCGAAAAAAGATGATACAGTAAAACCATCCGGTAAACCAGTCACTAAGCCAGGGGAAGATACAGAAGAAAGTATCGCTATAACGGTTGGGAATATGTACTTTGAAACAGACGGAAATGAAGCTGTATATACCGGATCCGGAAAGAAAACGTCAGATGTGACAATCCCGGATTATGTATATCAAAGCGGCAGAAGATATAAAGTGACCAAGATCGATGATAAGGCTTTTTATAAGAACACAAAGCTGAAATCAGTGGATATTCCGCAGACAGTAACAGAGATCGGAAGCAAGGCTTTCTATGGATGCAAAAAACTTACAAAAGTAACGATCCCGGGCAAAGTACGTGTGATCGGAAGCAAGGCTTTTTATGGATGTAAGAAGCTCACAAAGGTTACGGTTAAGAGCACGAAGCTGACGAAGGTAGGCAGTAAAGCATTTACCGGTATCAGTAAAAAAGCTGTGATTAAAGTGCCGAAAAAGAAGCTGAGATCATACACAAAACTGCTGAAAGGTAAAAATATACAAAGGGTGTAAAAATACAGAAGTAAAATGAGATTGTGATAAAA
>DJNY01000105.1 GCA_002441865.1 Lachnospiraceae bacterium UBA6452
GTATAATTTGCGCGTTTTCCTTCTATCACAGCATGGTTCTTTGTGAAAGTCACATTAGTCAGTCGGAATAATGGCATTGTAAACTCTGCGATCGCCTTTCGCATTTCCACCGTAGAGTGAGAAGTCTCCGGATCCACACCGCCTGCATGTGCCACGCTGACAGCCATATCCACATCCCGCATTACCTCAGAAAACAGAATATCCGGGATTTCCTTCAGTTTCAGGTCTTTCCCCGTTTTTCTGTCTGTAAATACAACCCACTCCAGCGTCGGTGCTTCTATATCAGTTGGCGAGAACCAGTCTGCCAGCGCATAGATCCTTGCCACGATATTTTCCTTATAATATACCTTCTGCAGACCATCTTCGATATCTGCCACCCAATGCCTTGCCCTCAGGCAGCCCAGCGTTTTCTTCGTCTGGATCTGATTGCCCGCATAGCGGAGAGAGTGCTCCATATTCAGTTCTTCTTCTGTTTTTACATACAATTCCCTGAATACCTGTTTAAACGGCTGTATGATCTGATGATCAAATACATACTTCTGGAGCATATGCCATTTGCCCGCCGTATACATCTGGAACGGATGTGCCACGGTCAGTTTTGTATCGTCAGTAAGCTGTATTTGCTGCGGTTCTCCGTCTTCTGCCGGCACATAAAATCCATCCTCTGCGGTAAAACCAAGTATGTCATTCTCCATTTTAAACACCAGCGCAGCGACCATATCATGTACGACCGGATTTTCCAGCATTCCTTTTATTTCCGAATACGCATAGATTTCCTGACTCTCCATCGCAGCTTCCAGCATAGCCTTTGTTCGCCTTGCCTGCTCTGTCAACTGCTTCTTGGCATCCATCAGCTCCAGCACATAAGGATCTTTCCTGCTCTTTGCCGGAACGGACTTGAGCTGCTTGCCATTCTTTTCACAAATGGCAGCGCATTTGCCACCGTCTTCCATTTCCAGCCATATGGATATTTCCCCAACCTCATGCGGCTTGAAATATTCCGTCATTCCCTGTGCTACCAGCCCCTCCATGCGCAAAGTAAGTCTTGTCACATCCTGATAGCCGGCGCTTACTGCCATGTTACGCATGGCTATCTCTACTGCTGCCGCCTCGCTTGCCCGCCGCTGGGCACCAAACTGCTTGCTTTCCTTTTTGAATTTCTGCAGAAACAGATATCTGTCTTTGATCTGCGTCTCATTTTCGATCGGCAGGATACCGACTGCCATAAGCAGGTCTTTATTTCTCTTCGCCTCGATCTCAGAAAACAGCTTTTCTTCCTCGTATTTACCAAGTGCAGCATCCGCATACTTTCTGGCTCTTGTATGTTTTGCACCGTCGGATATGTATTTTGCAGCCTTGTATATGAGCTGGAAGCGCTGATCCCCCAGCTTTTCATACACCTCCGTAAACCACTTCTTGTCAAAGGCGCCCGCATTCAGCTCATCCACCTCAAGCGGCGTGTATCTGGCGATCATTGCCGTTCTCTTATCGTCAAACATTTCATTCATATGCGCCATGAAGTAATAGCCGCCGGCCGTAAATCCATCCCAGCCAAGATATGCTCCGACAATGTCGATCCATTCCGGTGCATACATAGCAGCCTCGATCAGACGCGCCTTGCTGATATCCGTTCCTTCCAGATAAGACCGCAGTGTGTCCGCATTATCATTTACAGCAGGCATACAAACCTGCAGCAGATGCGACAGGCTGTTCTTCTTGCTGACCTTCTGCCGTCTGCCATAGCTATAACTGCCGCTAAAATAGGTAGATCTCTCCAGCGTTTCCTTCCCCAGCGCAGCCAGTATTCTGACAAAATACGCTGCTCCGTATACTCTTTTCAGTCCGTACACATATGGCGAAAATTCTGTCTCTGTATCTCCCCTCGTCAGCTCCGCTTCCATCACAAGTGTCGACATATCGGTGTAAAGCCGTTTTGCAATCTCCAGACATGCCTGATCCTTTTCAGGCAATTCTTCAGACGGTGCATGGAGCAGGATCTGTTTCACGCTGTCCATTCGTTTTCTTTCCGTCCAGCCCCATTTCCATTCATAGCCTCTGACCTGCAGTTGTCTGTCGTGTTCTGTAATATACTGCATTACATTCGATACACATTCCAGGCTCTTATCCAGCGGATTGCCCTCAAATGCCATCTTGTACATATAATCCCGGCTGATCAGTCCATGATTGTGCGCCGCAATATAAGTAGAAAGACTCGGTATTTCCATTATATTCCAGCTATGTATCCAGTAATGATATCCCGGTTCATTGATCACATCCGCCGGAATCCCGAAATTATGCACCTTTGCCAGTGCATAGTTGTATGGGAACAACCTGACAAACATTTCCTCTTTATAGGCTGCCTCCGCAGAACCAGTCTCCGCATCCGATGCTTTTCCGCCACCACTGTGGACAGGTGAGATCCTGCCTGCCAGTATCATGATCTGTTCATGCGTCAGCACGCTCCGGTGGCACAATGTCTCCTGTTCCTCTGTTTCTTCTATAAAATGATTTCTGCGTTTTTTCCCCCGGAATGTATAGATCAGATCTGCCTTCCGGTTTAAAAGGTAGTCCGCTGTAACCACAGCCAGTTTTCTTTCATCACTGTCCGGTACAAATTTCTGATACAGATAGCTGATAACCGCTCTGATATGTGCAATGTAGCCAAGGTTAACTCTCTCTCCTGTATACTGCCGCCCGAACAGGTCTGCCACAAAGCTCTCGCAGTACTTTTTAAAATCTTCCTTATCATTGTTATATCCCTGTAAATATACATAAACCTGCATACATGCTTCCGGCGTCTGTATCGTCTTTTCATAAAAACCCAGCCACAGATCTTCCAATATAATGCTTTCATCGTCCGCCGCGACATAAATCCCCGGCTGATCGCCAAGCATACAGATTTCTCCGTTCCGGCTTTCATATTCATCATATTTATGGGCATCAATGAGTGCATCCAGCTTCCGCAGGATTTCTCCCGGATCTGTTATTCCTGACTTTGCTCCATTTAATAATCTGTCCTTCATTTTCAGTAAGGTTCCTGCCAGCTTGCCTGCACTTCCTGCAAGTTTCCCTGTGGCAATCCCACTGTCCGGAAAATATCTGTTATAAACTTCCTTGCATTCTGCCAGATATTCTTCATCAAATACCGGCGTATAGTCTGCATTTACATCATACAGCCCATACCCTTGTGCAGCACCTGCTTTGTCCGCTGTCTCATTTCGGATCTCCCGGATCAGGATCTGTTCCTTCGTGGAAACTTTGATCCCCTTCTGCTCCATTTCATCTATATAGCCTGCACATGCGGTAAACAGGTTCTGTCTTTTGGCATCATTTTTAAGCTGCAGAAGGATATCCAGTCCTGCTGTTCTCTTTTCCTCTTTTGCATCGGTAAGCAGTCTGCCGATCATCCGCTCCATCTCTGTTCCATCCAGCTTATAAAGGATAGATAATACTGTCTCCCGGATATCAGATTTTTTATACTTCAGCATTCCCTCAAGCCTTGCATAATCTGCCTTTGAAAGTTTCATGGCACTGACCAGCTTTGCAGCCTTCTGCCGCGTATAAGTCTCTTTATCCGCAACCGCATCCACCAATATTTCTCTCTGTCTGTCATTTGCAGGTTCTCTGACCAGAAAAAGCAGCAGCGTATCCCTGCTATAATGGGAAATATCTATTTCCTGCAGCATCTCAGCAACATGCGTGATCTTGTCCTCATCCTGCAGAGCACTTGCGCAGATTGCAAGGCGCATGATCACATCTGAGCGGTCAAGATATTCTACATTCCATGGGAATACACACGGATCGATCTCCAGCCGTTTTTTCGGAATACGCGCCAGAATATCTTCCAGAATATCATAGATTTCCTGACACTCCTGTCTGCTGTCAAAGTATTTCTCCACCTCCGCATATGTCTTTTTCCGGAGCACACCACTATAGCTTTTCCCCTCCTCATAGATCAGCGCATTCATATAAACCACAAAATCCGGCATAAAACTTGGCAGCATAACGGTCATGGTATCCATTTCATCCGAAAACTGCCGGATAAATGTCTTTGCCACTTTATGGGTGTATACCCTGCCAAGATTCATCGACTTGATATACATGCCAAAAACCATTCTCTGATGCCTGCTGCCGGTTAGCGCCAGCTTATTCATGACATCACACGCCTCATCCAAATCGAAAAATCCATAGCTCCACAGAGCCAGATAAATCTGCATGGCATCCTCGCCCGCAAGTGCTTCTTTTCTCGCTTTTTCATCATGCAGATAAGTGTCTATGGATAACAGTTGCTTTTTCTGGATCCTGTCAATTTTACTTTCCTCGCTTGCGATCAGTCCTGTCCATGTCGCAACTGCCCGCATGACAGAGGAATAGCGCAAGAGGTCATTTCCTTTTATAACCTGAAAAAGTGTCATAAATGCCTGCGCAGTTCCGTAATCCATATTTTCACAGATTGATTGACGAAGCCCTTCCTGCAATCTCGCCGCAAGAAGAAGTTTTCCGACAGCCTCATAAAGCTCCGTATTCTCGCTCATGAAAATACCACGGAGCATGCTTGTTGTCAGCTTTGTCTGCGTACCTTCACCAAGCAGCACATCCAGCAGAAACCTGACAAGTTCCTCATTGCCCCGGTCAAGCTCTGCAGCGATCCAGTATTCCGATACAGCACTGTATCCCGCAGTAGCACATTTATTCCGGTAAAAACACAGCTTGTCCGCAGGCAGTTCTTCTTTATACAGGGACACAATATCTGTCTGATAGATGCCCATCTCATGGTATGCCTTTAAAATACGGAAATATCTGTCCAAAAAGGTCGTATACCGCTTTGTCCGCATCGTTCTCCTGTAATAGTACTCACTCACTTGCCATTTTATCACACTGTCTACAGAAATATAAAAATCCTCCAGCAGCGCATCGGGCAGCCATCCGGGCATATTTTTCAACTCTTTTCTGAAGAACTCGGACGGACGGGCTCCTTTCTTTTCAAGAAAGGTTCTCAGCCGCTTTCCGATCACTGCGGAGGACACACTTCCTCTATAGCTGTCACTTTCATCCAGCACCTGTCTTACCTGCTCGCTGTAACCATTCCTAAGATCCCGCGAAGCCTTATCAAATGCCTGTCTTACCTCTTTTGCAACTTTCTTCTGCTCTTCCAGCTCTTGTCTTGTTTTCTTACCTTCTCCCATGTACAGCCCCTTTCACACCTTTACCACATTCTGCCTGCCAGCATTGTCAGGCGGATAAATGTAATTTCGTTACCCTCTGCAAACTCCACTTTTTCATCCAGATTTTCCAGTTCTCTGTCTCCCAGAAAGACACGGAACAATCCATCCTCAAATCCCTGCACAGCCGTCTCAACCGCCTTTTGTACATCCGGTTTCTTTTCCCCGTATACGATCCCGAATGCGATCTTACCGATCTGTGACATATCCTCGATCTGTTCCTCTGAAAGCACCGCCTCGCCCTTGTCCATGCGGTCTATATAATCGGCTACACAGATCTTTACCATCTCACCGATCAGCTCGCGCAGATCCTCCGGCGTTCTCTCATAAGAAAATGCCACCTTATCTACCGTGTTTTTACGCTTCCCAAGCTGCTTCATATTGACATATAAATGCATCTATTTTCTCCTATCTTTTATATTTTTTATAATAAAATCAGTACAACATAAATTAAATAAAAGAAAAATAATAGAGCCAGGAATATATTGATTGATAATCGATATTATCAACGAAATAGTACAGAATACAATTCCAACAATGGCAACTACAATCAAAAACTTGGAATTATTTAATAATTTTTTCAAAGCAATCACCTCATATAAATTTTTTTACGTATTCTTCCGTCCGATCCAGGTTCTCTGCAATCTCGGCAATTGATTTACCTTTTTGCAGCCATCTGGTGATCAGTTCTTTGTCCCGGTTCTGTTCTCCCTCATTCCGACCCATTTTTCTTCCCTGCTCATATTTTTGATCCATCTTCATTTCGATTGTCATATAGTTCTCCCTCCAATCATCATCTTCTCTTATAATCTTTACCTGATTCTGAATGTTTTCTGTATAAGAATCTGTTGGCTGTCCGGTTTTGAAATAATCAAGTAATTTCGTTGTATCTTCACTAATGCCTTCTCTATTCCCATTTATGTTTACAAAATACGTTTGCCGCTTATCCGCAAGTACCAGTTCTTTATTTTCTTTGCATATTGTTTCAAATGTGTAAATACTTCTGTCATCTGCAAAAGGATCAAAGGTACAGATAAAAATCACAACCGACTGTTTCAGATTAAAGTACTTCTGTCCCGCACGAATCTGGTAACTGTCCATTTCACTGTGATAGTAACGCGTTCTTAAATGCAGATCTGTTTCTTCTGTCGTCTGCATTTCGATATCATACACATTGCCCTCACTATCCTTTGCATAAATATCGATACGGATCCCTTTTCCGATAAGAGTTGTTTTCATTATCTTCTGCGGCTCTACAACCTCAACCTCAATAAGTTCGATTTTCAGTATTCTCTGGAGCAGTTCTTTACATTTTTCCTTATCCCGGAATACTGTCCCAAACATGAAATCATTGGTAATACCAATCTCATCAAAATTGATCGTCTCCGTTCTGCCTTTTACAGTCCCTTTACCTGGTACATCTTTTCTTTTTTGTGTCATATGACCTCCTCTTCTGTAAGCCGCGCTTACCCAGAGAGGTCTCACTACACTTTGAAACCTCCCTGCTATTCATTTGTTTGTGGAATTTAAGCAGTGAAGTTTCTTGAAACATTTAGATATATCATAGTAACTGTTCAGAGCTACCTATAATAAATAGAAAATGGGATGGCAGACCATCCCACATAAAATATGATTTTGACTTTCTGCTTGCAATCAGTTTAGCATAGATGCCAAATGCAGGCAACTGCAAATATACTATTACCTAACTCTTAAATTTATGCGCTGTTTTCATAAAGATCAGTTCTACCAGAGCAAATAGAAACAGAGAAATAATCAATCCTAATATGCTCCAAAATGCAGATTTTGCAAATAGACCTATACCTATCGGCAAAAGTGCCAGACATCTTGCAATTCCCTTACACCGGCTGAATTTTTTGTTAATGGAACATGTCATATTCTTACCACATTTTTTACAATCCGGATGTATCAGAACATTGATAGAATACTGCTGCTCGCCGCAACAATGTGGACAGATTATTTTCATTTCAAATTCCCCCTTAAATATATAAATTTGCCGACTCGATATTTGAATAGAAGTAGAAATATCAATACAAAACAGGAACATCCTGGGATAAGCAATCAATAGGGTAGGCAAACGTGATTGCGTTCCTGGAATGTTCCTGTTTATTTCTCACATTACTATCCAATCCTTAATAAAAGATATGTCCCCCGATCTGCTGTCCGGTCAGCCCCGGGATCGGCGTACGGAAGAACAGACAGTTTCCGACCGGCGAAGCACCTGCCATGGCATCCTGTGCTGCCTGATAGCACGATTCATTTGCCCCTCTGGCAAGCACCAGTGCAAAACGTCCGCTGCCGACAGGAGAAAACTGCTTCTTCTGCATGATAACCTCCAGCACTGTAGA
>DJNY01000119.1 GCA_002441865.1 Lachnospiraceae bacterium UBA6452
TGGATCGCCGTATTTACAGCCACCATTACATGACAGCATTGGAAGCACCGGTCGATATTCATTTTGTTACCAGCCCCCATCACCCACTTGCAAAGTCCAAAAAAGTGGATATCGAAAAACTACTCGACTATCCACTGCTTCTGACCGAAAAGAATATGAGTTATCGCGCGATACTGGATGAGATACTTGCTGCCAGAGGGCTGGAAACAACGCCTGCCATGGAAACAGGTGATACGCAGCTGATTTGCAGCCTGCTCCGCCAGGATATCGGCATTTCCTATCTGCCGGAGTTTGTCGTACAGGAAGATCTTGCAAGCGGAAGGCTTGTCAGCCTGCCTGTCAGCGATATGCCAACGCCGGGCATCTGGCGCCAGCTTCTGTATCACCGCAATAAATGGATCTCGCCCGAGCTTACATGTGTGATCGAATACCTGAAAGAGCAGCAGGCATAGCCCGCTGCTCTGGTTTCTTTTATTTACTGTTTGCCTGCTTATATTGATACATCATTTCGTCTGCCTTCTTCATTGTATCTGCGATCTTGTCCGTCTGTGGATCAAAAAACGCATAACCGTAAGAAACCGACGGCAGATTTTTTTCTTTTTTCCGTTTCTGTTCCAGTGCTGCATAAAAATCTCTGTTCAGCTTTTCTGCCTGTTCCGGTGACCGGTACAGCACCACACAGAACTCATCCCCGCCGTAACGGAAGCACATCCCGTAATTGCCATATATCTTATGCATACATTTTGCCACAGTCTGCAGGCAGAAATCTCCGAATGCATGTCCGTAAGTATCGTTGACCTGTTTGAATTTATCTACATCAAAGAACAGAACAACCGCCTTACGGGAAATATTCTGCAGCGTATACTCATAACTGAAACGGTTCAGAAGTTCTGTCAGACCGTCTGTCTGCAAAAGCATATCCCCATGAAACTTATAGAGCATGATCGCACTGATCGCGATCGCAAGCCAGTCGACCCGGATACTGCTGTCTATTGTCTGTGTCACAATACAGGCAGCTGCAAAAATCACTACACCCATTATGGAAAGCCCGTAATTTCCCTGAAAATTTTTGGATATGGCAATACCACGTACCATGAAATAGACAAATCCCAATATATAAGCGATCAGATAAATCATATAAAAGCGGCCATGGTGATAGATATTATCAGCATCCACATAAAATACCCAGCCTGTAAAGGCAGAGATCACTTCAAAAATCACATTAAGACATAAACAATAGAAAAACGGTTTCTCCCATTTGGAATCTCCGAAACTCTTTCCGCATGCCAGACCAATAAACGGCGAAAAGGAAAGCTCTATCACCTTTACCAGCTTGTGCAGCGGGATCTGCGATACTTCCTGTCCATTTAACATCACACCGCACCATTCGCATAAGACTCCCAGAATGATCAGCCCGAACAGAATAGCAGATGTCTGTTTTTGTTTTGCCTTCAGCCCGATATTAAAATTAATTGAAACAAGCATGATCAGCATACAGACCACTATCATTGCAGTCGTTGCTGTATAATACATCTCCATTTATACTTTTTCTCCTTTTTTTGCATGGCATTTCGCCATTTTCTTCAAATATCTGTTCTTCAGTTCATTCTCCTCCTGCAGTCTCTTATTTTCTTCCTTTAAATACTGCATATATTCCCTGGCAAGCCTGACACCGCCGCGCACCGCCAGATCCTCATGCTGTTCCATTTCCGAAAGCCAGCTGTTTAGTGACTTCTCCCGGATATCATTGTAAGAATTATCTTCTGGTAAAAACATAGCGTTCCTCTTTTCTTTTATTGTCTTTGTGGAATGTTAACATATTTTCGTAAAATAAAACACAACAAGCTGTGTGCGGTCGCGCAGGGACAGCTTTTCCAGGATCGCGCTGATATAATTTCTGACTGTCCCCTCGGACAAAAAGAGACTCTGTGCGATCTCCCGGTTGGATTTTCCCATTGCTACCTGCCCGATGATCTCCTGCTCCTTTTCTCCGATATCATAATCCGCATAGGAAAAATCCCGCTTTGCAGCCGTAAGCACCGGAATCTTGGATACCACTTCCCCGCCAAATACACTCTGTCCGCCGTAAACTGCTTTCAGTGCAGGAATGATCGCCTCAAAATCCTGCTTTAAGATATAGCCTTTGACACCGATCCCCAGTGCTTTAACAATATACTCTTCATCCGAAAAGGTAGTAAGCAGCAGGATCTTTGCCGCTTTATCCATGTTAAGTATCTCTTCTGCTGCAGTCAGGCCGCTCATTTCCCGCATCTGGATATCCATGAGTACAACATCCGGCTTTTCTTTTTGATAAAGTGTGACAGCCTCTGACCCGTCATGACCGCTGCCCACTACTTCTATTTCTTCATCCGACCCGAGGATCGTCGTAAGCGACATCTCCACGAGCTGATCATCATCGATTACAATTACCCGCATTCCTGCATTTCCTTTCTGACCGATACTATAATGGCAAAGCCCGCATCTGTCCTGAAACGGATATTGCCTCCCAGTGCCTCTACTCTCTGCCGCATATTGGCAAGCCCGATGCCGGGCTGTTCATTTTTACTGATCTTCGTTCCGTTATCTTCTATCAGAAGCTGGTAAAAACCCGGATGCTCCCGCAGCATGACTGATACCTTTGTCGCATTGGAATGCTTTATGATGTTAGCCATAGCTTCCTTCACAATGGCGATCATGGCATATTTCACATTTCTCGGAACCTGTAAAGACATATCGTATACAAGCTGCAGCTCATAATTCTGACGCATCTGGGAAGTTGCTTCCATAACAGCCTGCTTCAGATCCACAGATTCATCATGCAGATCATGCACGCTTTCACGGATGTTGTTCATGGCTTCATTTAAAGATGCATTCACACCCGACAGCTGTGCGTAAAGTGCTGCTTCCTTTTTATGCACCATCATGAGTGCACCGAGCTGCAGGATACAGCGTGACAACATATGCCCGACATTATCATGGATCTCCCGTGCGATCCGGTTTCGTTCCGACAATGTTGCAACTCTTATTTCATAATCCTGCTTTTCCAGCAGTTCTTTGTTATGCCGCTTCATTTTTGCCTGTTCTTCCACACTGCTGTCCCTGAGTTTTAAAAATGCAGCATGTTCCTGTACCTGCTGTCTTGTCCTGCCTGCCAGAAGAACCACCAGCATTACAGTCACGATCCACAAAAGAATCTGCCATGTCTCATGAAACAGGGAAATCCTGTATAGAAACAACACACCGGCAAAACACCCCCACCATTTCTTTCTGTAAATAAATTCATAAATATGCACCGGCAAAAAGAAGATCAGGCTTGGTGAAAAAAAACATGCCAGCACATATACCGCCGTAATTCCGTAAAAGACAGCATCTTTTTCCACATAAATGATCAGTTCCATTGAAATAAGCGCTGCCAGAAATGCAATAACCGGTTCATACGTCATACTGCTGTCTGACAGAAAAAGAAGTCCCATCGCCAGTATCACATGTTTATCTATTGCTTTTTGCATCCGATGCTTTCCTCCTTTTTCGTGATTGATACAAATATCACTATCATGCCCGGTCAGTTTTATCCTATCACAGATCATGCAAATAGTATAATAGAAAAGAAGCAGCTTATGACAAATGTCATATCAGGTCTTAACATTTATTACTACAATTCCGGCAAAGAACCGGCTATACTTTTTTCATACAGAATAATCCGAACAATTATATCATACAATCTGGAGGTTACTTATGGCAAACACAGCAGTCAAAATAGAAAATCTGGTAAAGCGATACGGTGAGGTCATTGCTGTAGACCATTTAAACCTGACCATCCGGGAAGGTGAGATCTTCGGTCTGCTCGGTCCGAACGGTTGTGGGAAAACAACTACGATCAACTGTCTGCTTTCTCTTCTTTCCTATGATAAAGGAGACATTGAAATCTTCGGTGAAAAAATCACTCCGACCAATTATAAACTCAAGTCACAGATCGGTGTTGTTATGCAGAATGTCGCGGTTTTCGATGAACTGACCGTCGCTGAAAATATTGATTATTTCTGTGGTCTGTATATCCGTGATAAAACGATCAGAAAGCAATATGTAGAAGAGGCTGTTTCTTTTGTTGGGCTGGAAAATTTCAGAAAATTTTATCCGAAAAAGCTCTCCGGCGGACTGCTCCGGCGTCTGAATATCGCCTGTGGGATTGCCCATAAGCCAAAGCTTATCATTCTGGATGAGCCGACTGTTGCAGTCGATCCGCAGAGCCGCAACAAAATTCTGGAAGGAATCGTCGAACTGAACAAACGCGGGGCAACGATCCTGTATACCTCCCACTACATGGACGAAGTGGAACAGATCTGTTCTCGCATCGCCATCATCGATCAGGGCAAAAACCTGGCACTTGGCACAACAGAGGAACTGAAAAAGCTGATCAAAAAAAGTGAGATCATAACAATTGATATTCTCACTCTGACAGAAGAAGATCTTGCTGCTCTCCGACAACTGCCGCATGTATATGAAGTCAGCTTTGACCAGCATAAGCTGACGGTTCTCTGCAGCGGCGGTCAGCACAATCTCATCCACGTGCTCGATTATCTGCAGCAGAAAAACTACTCCTTTGGCTATGTCCATTCGGAACTGCCTTCCTTAAACGATGTCTTTCTGGAAATTACCGGCAAAGAGCTGCGCGATTAAATTATAGAGTTCATAAAGGAGTACGGTCATATGATACAGATTATACTTTTCAGCTTTAAGCGGCTGCTTCGTAATACAACAAACATGTTCTGGATCTTAGTCTTTCCGATTGTTCTGGGCACCTTCTTTTATATTGCTTTTTCCAACCTCGGTGCATCAGAATCCATGAGCACAATTCCGGTGGCGGTTGTTCTCACCGATGATTATTATGGTGAAGCACTCAAACAGACCGTCACACAGCTTTCCGAAGGAGACGATCCCTTTCTGGACACTACATTCTGCTCCGAAGAGGAAGCACGAAAGCTTCTGGAAAGCGGCGATGTCTGTGGTATGATCTTAAGCGGCAGTCAGGCAAAGCTAAGTGTTTCCGCCAATACATCCGCAGATAATATCAAGCAGAGTATTCTGGCAGCTTTCGTGGAAGAATTCAACCTCCGCTGTGATCTGCTGATCGATACCATGCAGACGCATCCGGAAAATGCCATGAAAGTGCTCTCTGCTTTTCAGAATCCACATGCTTTTAATGAGGAAGTGTCCTTACAGAAAAATCCCAACGTGGGTACTTACACACAGTATTTTTACAACCTGCTCGCTATGGCATGCTTATATACTGCCATGTCCGGTGTGACCGTAGCTGTGGAAAATCAGGGCAATCTTTCCACACTGGCTGCACGCAAATCAGTTTCTGCCCGGAAAAAATCCACCCTGATCATCGGCGAACTGATCGCAGCAACCTTTGTTGAATTTATTATGAATCTGGTCGGTTTTTTCTATCTTGCCTATATTTTGAAGGTCGGTGTTGATGCCCAGCTTCCGTATGCAATGCTGTCGCTGTTTACCGGTGTCCTGACCGGCGTATCCCTCGGCTTTTTCTTTGGCACACTTGGAAAAAAGGGAAAAGAAGAAAAGAACGGACTCATCTTTGCCGTTATTATGCCACTGTGCTTTTTAAGTGGTCTTATGGTAGGCAATATGCGTGTCCTCATTGATCGTTTCGCACCAGTAATCAACCGCATCAATCCTGCTGCCCTGATCACAGACAGCTTTTATTGTCTGAGCATTTTTGAAGGACATGCAAGATACACACGGAATATTGTAACATTACTTCTTTTATCCGTTCTCTTTATCGGTATGGGTATTTTGAAAACCAGGAGGTCTCGGTATGCAGGTATTTAAAATATTTTTTAAAATCTCTAAAAAGCATTTAGGGCAGGTATTTATTTTTTCCGGTATTTTTCTGATCCTCATCTTCCTGATGAGCATCTCTCAGTCCAAAGCACTGAGCGGTGATTTCAGTGCCAAAAAGATAGATATTACCATACTGGACGAGGATCATTCCATGCTCAGCCAGAGCATACAGGACTACCTTGGCTCCCGTCACAATCTGGTAACACTTGAGAAAACAGATGCGGAATCCCTGACAGATAATCTTTTTTACCAGCAGATCAGTTTTGTACTGACGATTCCCAAAGGATTTGAAAAGCAGTTTCTGACAGATACACCCCTGAAGCTGTCGCACAGCATCAGACAGGACAATGCGAACGGCTTTTTCGTCAACGAACAGCTGAACAGTTATCTGGATTCGATCTCCTTATACTGTACAGGCGGCTACTCCCTGACAGACGCCATTGCCGCCACCGATCAGAATCTGGCAGATTCTCCGAAGGTAGAAGCCATTTCCTTTCAAAAGACGGCAGACAGCGGGAACACAACCATGTTTTACTGGTTCCAGTACATGAGCTATATCTTCCTGATGATCTTCTCCCTCAGTCTGGTACCGATCCTTGTAACGTTCCAGCAGACAGATGTCAGTGCCCGGATCGCCTGCTCTGCCCTGCCTGCGCAGGCGCGTACCCTGCAGCTTGGACTCGGATGCATCTGCTACAGCATTCTGACATGGCTTATTTTCACCCTTGCCGCTGTCCTGTTCTTCGGTCCGAAAAACGTTTTTTCCCAGCAGGGACGGCTCTGTATCTTAAACAGCTTTGTATTTACCCTGATCTGCGTTGCGATCACACTGCTTTTGAGCACCTTCGGACTGAAAGACAATGCCCTTAACCTGGTCTCCAATATCATTGGGATCGGCATGAGCTTCCTTTGCGGCATTTTTGTACCGCAGTGGTATTTAGGCACCGGTGTTTTAGCCGTTGCAAAGTTTCTTCCGGCTTACTGGTATATCAGGATCATCAACATGGTAACAGGCTGGTCCGGAGAAAGTTACTCTCTGGCAAATTACTGGAAATATATCGGTATGCAGTGTATTTTCCTCGTTGCGATCTTCTCCGTATACCTTGTGACAAACAAGCAGCGGAAAAAGGCAAGCCTTGCATAAAATATCACTCCTTATATTCGTATACTCTTGCTTCATACGGCTTCAACATGCCATGCACGGGATTCGGATAATTGCATATTACAAGCTTTCCCTTTTTGCCCCTGAACTCTTTTATGTTATGCCACTTCAGGCTATGTGCACTGAAGGAGCATACCACAAGAAGGCTCTTATGCCGATAGGTCCGCTTGTACACATATAATTTATTACTACGCTTATCGTATTCCTTATAGTCGCCCCACAGTGCCACATCACTGTTTTTCCGATAATGGAGGCATCTGCGGTAAAGCTTCAGAATGCTGAACGGCTGCTCTTCTTCCGCCGCAACGTTGATCTTTTTATAATTCGGGTTGACATAAAACCATGGTTTACCGGTCGTAAATCCGGCATTTTGGCTGTCATCCCACTGCATGGGCGTACGTGCAGAATCCCTGCTGGATGCATGGATCCGCTCCATCCGCTTCTCCACACTGTCTTTCAGATGGAACGTATGATAATTGTTATGGGAAGAAACATCCACATACTGGTCAATAGACGAAAGCTTTATATTCGTCATACCGATCTCCTGTCCCTGGTATACAAAAGGCGTTCCCTGCTGAAACAGATAGCAGACCGCAAGCATCGAGCCGCTTGCCCTGTGATACTTTTCATTTCCGTATCGGCTGATGACTCTCGGGTGGTCATGGTTTTCCAGATACAACGTATTCCATGCCCTTCCGTTCAATGCTTTCTGCCATTTACTGAATGCATGCTTCAGGCTTCTGAGATGGAACGGCCGCTGCATGTATTCCGTAAAAATACAATCGGCAAACATATGATCAAAATGAAACATCAGATCCAGCGACTTATTCCTGCCCGTCAGATAGGAAAGCGCAGACCTCGTACTTGTCATCGGGCCTTCCCCCAGCTGAAAGCAGTCATATTCCTCACATACTTTCCGGAATTCTGCCAGATACTCATGAATATGCGGACCATCTTTATAAAAAGGAAGACCATTCGCCGCCGGAATAAACGGCAGTCCGTTTGGCAGATTATCAGCCTTTGAAATAAAGGTGATCACATCTTCCCGGAATCCATCTACACCTCTGTCCAGCCAGAACCGCATGATGCTTTTGACTTCCTCCCGCACTTTTGGATTGTCCATATTCAGATCCGGCTGTTTTTTTGCAAAAATGTGCAGGTAATACTGATCACGCTCCGGACAATATTCCCACGCCTTTCCCTCAAAAAGACTGTCCCAGTTGTTTGGCAGCTTCCCATTCTTTCCATCACGCCAGATGTAATAATCACTGTACGGATTATCCCTGCTTTTCTTGCTTTCCAGAAACCACGGATGTTCATCGGAGGTATGATTGACTACCAGATCCATGATCACCTTCATCCCCATGCTGTGTGCCTTATCGAGCACCTTTTGGAACTGCTCCAGATCCCCATAATCCGGGTGGATATTTTTATAGTCGGAAATATCATAGCCATAGTCCGCATTCGGGGAAGGGTAAAGCGGTGAAAACCATATACCATCGACTCCCAGCGATTTTATGTAAGGCAGTTTTTCGTAAACACCGTACAGATCGCCGATCCCATCTCCGTTTCCATCATAAAAACTTCTGATCCATATCTGGTAAAATGCCATTCTTTTGTACCAATCTTTTTCCATACCGCTACCTCTTTTTTTATGGTTTTCTGTTTTCACATCTGCTTTTCATTGACATCCGTTTATTCTCAGCCGGCTTTTCAACACCGGTCAATGCATATGAAAAATTCGTGAAATCTTTTCATATTCTTTCAGGAACTCTTCATACGCCATCTCATACTCTTTCTTGAATGATTCCCTGCATTCCTCTCCAAATTCCTC
>DJNY01000122.1:0-3132 GCA_002441865.1 Lachnospiraceae bacterium UBA6452
TCATATTCTATAGGAATGCTTACCTTTAATTTCCATTTCAGAATAGCATATTCCTCTCATTTACCAAATATGTGACAAGCATTGCGACACTTTTTTAAGCAGTTGTTTTATCATCCGGCGAATGTATCTGATACTTTATCTCACTAAAAATACAGAAAGTTTAAAATTGCAAAAGCTGAAAAGCCGAAAATCACAAAACCCCTATAGCTTTTCACTATGAATAATATTATAATAGAAAAGACCGCCAAACCGGCGGAACAACATCTACAATAGTAAATTACGGGAACAGGGGGATACTCAAAATGAATTATTCTGACAATACAACACCTCTTCATGTACTTTTAAAAGAGCTGATTGACAGGAGTAATTATACCGTTTACCAGTTGGCAAAAGTCTGTGATATAAATCGCTCCACACTGCAAAAGGCAGTTTCCGGGCAGCGTCCGATCAGCAGAGATACTCTTGATAAGCTGATTCCATATCTTCATCTGACCGTCTCTGAGCAGAAGGAACTTCAAAAATCTATTCTTATCAGTGAAATAGGCGAGATTTCCTATCAGAAAAATATGTATATCCGCGATCTGTTATCTAATGCTGCCAGTCTGTCCCATTCATATCCGGTTCAGATGCATCCAGCTGCCATAGATCCGAATTCTTTGAATGGTAACTTTATAACCGGATCCTTTCAGATTATAAATATGATTTGTAATCTTCTTACTTATGAAGTAAACCACCGGAAAGAAGTGTATTTTTATAGTATATCCAGCTTTCACAATGATTTTTTTCCTGCTCTTTATAAGCAGCTCAAGACAGATATCTATTTATCTGTAGAAATGAAACATATTGTTCCTTTTTCCGGCATTTCAGTTAATAACGATCCTGCTTCCCTGTATAACCTCAGAACACTTTCTTACCTGATGCCATTTGTCATGTCAGCAGGAAATGACAATCTCAGTTTTTATTACTGCTACGAAGAAGGAATTGCCGAAAAAATCTCCACTGTTCCATTTTCACACTCTATTGTTATGCCGGAGTATGTTGTTCTGCTGTCTGCAGACTGTGAAAATGCAGTTATTTTACAAAGTGATGCTGTATCCTATTTTAAAGAGCAGTTTTTCACAGTATTACAGGCTTCTCTGCCATTGTTAAATACAGTAGATACAGCCTCCCTGCTTTCTGTTTTTATACAGCTTTCTTCTGAAACAAGCCGTTCTTATATGCTGGAGCTGCAGCCATGCCTGACAGCATTTGTTGATGAAGAAATCATACAGAATGTTATAAATAAGTCGCTGCCTGCAGCACAGCAGCAGCTTCTGACCGCAACACTTTTAAGACAATGCAGCAATCTGAAGAGAATATCGGATTTTATTTCTGTTTTTTCTAAAAGAGGACTGGATGATTTCGTAGAAAAAGGAATTGTCTATCAGGTTCCGTTGGAGCTGTACCAGCCGCCTTGCTTACAGGATCGTATCAAGATGCTGCAACGTCTGATCGATGCAAATGAAACGGGTGCAAAGAAATTTTATATGATAAAGGATACTCATTTTCACCCTGTATTTGAAATATTCACATATAATTCATCTGTTCTTTTCAGTCTTACAGATTCTCTTGCATCTGATGCCAGTATCTGTATTCTGAAAGAAAATACTATAATTGATTCATTTCAGGCATTTCTGCGACATGCTGTCAGTCACGACCTGACTTACAGCATAGAAGAGACAACCTCCATTTTCAAAGAAGCTGTGAGTCGATTAAAAGCGCAATGTGACAATATCTGATTTTATCTTTGCTATACAAAACCGCACTTCATTGCCATAGGTGCCGAAGTGCGGCTGTTTTTATATGGAGTCTCGATTATAGTCTTTTTGCATATCTCATTCCAGCTTCAGATACTTTTTAATTACCCAACAATGTTCTGACGTATTGTTCTGACTTTCCCAGATCATCCATAATTTCTTCCAGACTTTTCCCTTTTTGCCACCATCTTGTCGCCAGAGCCTTTTCTGTTTCCTCTCGCCCACGCTCCATCCCCCGCTCATACTCATACGCTTTTTCACTTTTTATATGTTTCTCCATATCGTAATCATATAACATCATCGCAATGACCTCCGCTCTGTATTTGATTAGAAATTCTCTTAGTACATCTTCCCTGATGCATTCCTCAATTGCCAGATAAACCGCATATTGCAGTTCCATCGTTTTCTGTTTTTCCCGGATCTTTGTGATCAATATCGTGTAATCTTTTAGCAGTCTGCAGGCATTTTTCAATCCTTCGTTATAGCCCTCATTGATATTTAATACTGTTGTAATAAGCTCAAGCTCTGGTTCTTCCTGCTTCTTTTCATATGCATCCGAAAGCCTCAAAACAGTCTTTTCCGGCAGTTGCTCTGTTCCATTGTACAGAACTACAAATCGCGGCGTTGGCAGGCTGATCAGCCTGCTGCCATAAATATCTTTCTCTGCCGTGAGCTTTGAAAGCACCTTTGTAATATATTGCAGATTGCGAAGCGGCATATTCGGGTTGACACTGGACTGATGCTCGATCATATAAACCTCTGACAGAAATACAAACGATACATCATTTTGTACAGACATATAAACTGCATTTTCCAGTGTTGTAATCTCTAAAGCAGAAGCATCCGTATAAGAAGATCCATTCAGCCCGTTGTAAAGACTCAGCATTTCTTCTTTATTCCTGAAAATTGCCCGAAGCAGAAGATCCTTATGGTTACGTGCCACCTTATATTCGTTTAAGAACCGGTAAGCATCCTGCATAACGGATTTATATGCAGCTTCTGCAATATCGGTTTCTGTCGTATAACGGCTTTGTAATTGTTTGAATACATCCTCTTTTGGGGAATCATACCGATATTGGCTTCCTGCCTCGCCTACAAATAAAGACGTCCGATTCTTTTCTGGCAGATCATATTGATTCTCTTTTTTGCCGCCGTCATCCGTCAGTCTTTCTTTTTCTGCCGGGCTTTCGGATATCCCCTCCTCCCCCAAATTGATGAAAATAACCTGTACCTGTTTTTTCTGCATGTAAGCTCCTTTCCGGCAGGAATTCCCATTGCATTTCCAATTCTTGCCTTCAGAACTCCCGTCTTATATATTTTGTTGTAAAAGCATGGA
>DJNY01000122.1:3219-16612 GCA_002441865.1 Lachnospiraceae bacterium UBA6452
TTGTATAAATTGAGGATAGCATCTCTGCTATCCTCAGTCAATTTAATATCATATGTTTCTTTATTTTCTACACACTTTGCTGCAGTAAAGTGCTTTGCTTTCCTGTCGACACTTTGGTAATGCACTTTTAATGCAATCAGAAATTTCTCCCATTCTACCGCGTTGTCAGAATCTTTGCGATCTCTGCATCGCTGGCACCTGCAGGAATCACCTTGACACCTGTGCAGATCTTCTTATCATAACCATTCTGACAGAGATATTTGTCATAGGCGGCTGCATCACTGACCAGTCCCGCTTCATACAGCTTTCCGGCTACGGTATCGGAACCGTCACCACTGCTGACCGTGATCTCTTTTGTACTGCCGGCCATAGCCTGTGCATCTGCCGCATCGCTGTTTCCCGCTGCATCAGTCTGTTCTGTATCATCTGCAGTGCTTTCGTCCTGCGCATCCGCTGCATTTTCAGCCTTAGCATCTTCCTCTGAACTGCTATCTGTCTGTGCATCTTTCGCTTCTGTACGCTCTGCCGCATCCGGATCTTCGTGATAAATATCCTGCTGCAGACTGTCTGTTTTTTCGTCATCCTCAGAAGCCGGCTTATTTTCCGTGTCCATATTCAGCAGCGGATTTTCTGTTTTCTCTTCTGCTGCCAGCTGATTTGCCAGAGATGTTTCCTCTTTCACCTGATCAGACAGCCCTGTTTCTGTACTGCCTGCCGCATTCTCCGACACAGTATCCGCCAGCACGTCACTGCTGTATTTCATTTCCATACCGAGTGCCTCGGCGCGTTCTATGATCTGTTCATCTGTCAGACGCTCTGTTTTGCCATGTATTGTGACAGCCATGAGTATCGCTGTCACAAGTATGCCAATACCGAGCCCCCGCATATAATATCGTAACTTCATCCTTACATCTCCTTAAACAAGTCAATGATCAGCTTTACTTCACCGACACCGAGTCCAAGCTCTTTGGCGATCGCCACATTACTTTTTCCCTGTTTATGAAGCGCAAGTACACGCTCATTCTTACTGCTGTTATCCGTGATCGGCTGCAGGGAAAGTGCGAGATCTCCGCTTTCCTGTTTCTGTGGCTGTGTATCTGCTTCTGTTTTTGCTTTTCCCGTCGTTTTTTTCGGTTTGCTGTTCGCCTGTTTTGCAGTTTTTGCTTTTTCTGCCGGCTTTGCTGCGGCTTTTTTCTCCGTCTCTGCCGGTTTTGCCGCTTTCTCAGCTGCCGGAGCAGCCTTTTTCTCCTTTGGTATCACAGGACTCTGTGCGATTGCTTTCTTGACAACAGACTCTGCGGCCTTATCCATCTCATGCAGACTGTCTTCCCTGCGTTTCAGCTTTTCGATCCCGGAAAGACTGATCGGCTCAAAATTCTCCTCCACGATCGGTTCTCCTGTTCTGGCATCTTCCATCAACGGTTCAACCGGAACATCCGGATCGATTTCAGGCTCTGCAGTACGCGTTGCATCCAGCTCACTGACCCTGGCATTTGCTTCCTTCACCGCCATAGATACTTCCGTTGCCGTTTCTTTCAGATTTTCATGCTTGTTGTTCAGCATATCATATAAAAACATGACTTCTTCATGATTTTTATGAATATCATCCAGAACCGTCTGTGCATATTCTGAAACCGCCGTCATCTTCTCATTTGTCAGGCGTTCCAGTCCCCGCTCTGTTTTTTCCATGGAATAATGAACGGTTTCATCCACAACATCTGCCACCTGTGAACGCACATTTTTCATTTCATCCTGCAGAAGTTCCTCCAGTTTTTCCTGTGTCAGCTGTCTGTCTGCTGCATCTAATTCACTTTTACTTTCCGGTACGATAAAGCTTGCAATAAAAATAACCGCACCTAATATCAGAAGCAAAATTTCCAATGTTGTCATACTGTTTTCCTCTTTCCTGTGCAAGTATCAAACGGAGCAGTCAAAATGGGAAATCTGATCTTTTCCCTTAATGACCCTTCCTTCCGGCGGGATCTCGTTTTTCTTTCTTCTGCGTCCGCCGTCTCCGAAATATTCATTCTTCCCTTTTTCGCTCGCATCCTGACGTCTCTGCCTTGTATCTGTTTCTTCCGAACGTCTGACCTGACCTGCCTGCTCTTTTTCCGCTTTTTCCATCTGATTCTGAAAAGCTGCCTGCTCGGTCATTGGTCTGATATCTTCATTCTGTTTGATCGCGGAAACATCCTGTGCACGTCCCACTATCATATTCAGCTCAATCGGTCCAAGTGCCATACTGTTTCCTCCTTTACAAAGCGGTATACTTCACTTCTCCGCCAACCAGGGCAAAACGGCAGAACTGTACTTTGCTCTTCAGTGTCATGGAATCATCCCCGATCACAACCTTTGTTCCGGGATATGCGGTATCCCGCACACAGACACAGGCCTCTGTCTTCTGTCCCAGCAAAGCTTCCAGTTCATTAAATTCTGCATTGTCCTCTGCCAGCTGTTTTTCCATCTGCTGACTGGCGGTAAGCAATGTCTGTACATATTTCATCTGCTCCGGCGAAAGCTTAACGCCGCTTTTGATCTTTGCCGCAGCCCCTGTCAGGGTTGTCTTTACTGTCGTATATTTTTTCTGCAGTTCTACGAGTTCTTTCTGCAGCACCACATATCTTGCCTTCTGCTCCGGATTGACACCAACCTCTACCACAGTATCCGCCCCAAGCTCTGATCCGAGTGTTTTACAGGATACCTTGACGGTTGCCCGCACTATACCACCTGCAATAAACCCCTTTCTGCCATCTACATTTACTTCTGTTTTGGCGCTTACCTTGCTGTGCATCAGAGAATCCGCCTCTACATAAGTACCTGCTTCGATCACTGCATTTTCCACAAATTTGGCAACTACTCTGCCGCCTGCCAGAAGTTTGCCTCGTCCCATCCCGTTCATGCCCCGTTCGATGATGATATCACCGCCCGCCTGGATGATGGCACCTTCCACCACGCCTTTGACCTGCACATTTTCCGCCGCTGTTACAGAAAATCCTGCCTGTACATTGCCATTTACGATCACACTGCCCTCGGAAGTAATATTTCCCGTAGCAGTTCCTACATTCTCTACTTCATAGATATTGGAAACAAACACCTGATCCCCTGACAGAACCACATGTCCGTTGATATCGGAATATATTTCCAGTCTGTCTTCCGATATGGTTATATTCCTGCCAAAGCGGAGCGCCAGATGTTTGACATCCCGCGGTCTGATCCGCTCTCCCAGTACGTTACAGCCTTCTTCCCCCTTATCCTCCGGATGAAGTCTTGCAAGAAGATCTCCTTTCCTGCAATGGTTCATTGTATTCAAATTAAAAAAGTCAACCGAGCCGTCTTCCCGTCTCGTCGGCTTTGCCTGCAGATCTGTTTCAAAGAAATATTCGATCCATGCATTTTCACCATGTCTTGGTTCTTTTCCCCTCGCGACCACGATATCCGTGCAGTATGTTCTGTTCTTCAAAAATGCGTCGATCGCCGCCTCATCGATCCCGAACCGGACCTGCCTTGCCAAAAGATCCTTTAAGATCTCATCCTTTGTCATCAGGTTTCCTGCGCTGCTCGGTGCGATAAAACGTGCTGTCACGGTCATCTTATCCTCTGACATACGGAAAAAGCACATCTCATTTTCCTGATAAGCGCGTATGCCACAGAGCGGGATCTGTACAGGCTTATCTTTCAGCCTTCCGATTGTCTGATAGATCAGTTTGATATCATAATCCGAAATCCCCTTAAGCTGCAGATACGCTGCAATCTCATCGATACTGAGCGGACTGCCGCCGTTTGTCTGTGGGATCAGTTCAATCGCTGTTCCCATCTGTGATATGATCAATCGAAAATATGCGTTCATATAAGCCCCCTTTCTCCCGGACTACACGGTATCATGCAGGATTCCCATATAATTTCCAAGCTTTTTCTTCATCTTGGAAAGCCCCTTTGTATGTAACTGGGAGACGCGGGATTCCGATACTTCCAATATATTGCTGATTTCTTTCAGCGTCAGATCCTCATAATAATAAAGAACGATCACTTTCTTTTCTTTCTCTGTCAGAAGCTCCAGCGCATCTGCCAGCTTTGCCTTCAGCTCCTGCTGTTCTACCACGGATTCCGGCTGTGCAAAATGTCTGGAAACCTGATGCCCGTCTCCTGAAATATCACTTCCCTGCTCCAGATATTCATTCAGGGAAACAATACCCGTGATCTTCATACTGGATTGCCAGTCCGTATATTCTTCCTGCGTTATGCCCAGTCCCTGTGCGATCTCTTCATCTGTTGCTTCTCTGCCTTTTTCCAGTTCAACCTGGCGCATCACACTTTCGATCTGTTTTTGTTTTTTTCTTATTGTACGGGGAATCCAGTCCATTTTCCGGATCTGATCCAGAATTGCTCCCCTGATACGAAGACTGGCATAAGTTTCAAATTTCACATCTTTTAAAGAATCGAATTTATCTATTGCATCGATCAGTCCAAAAATCCCATAGCTTACCAGTTCTTCATATTCCACATTGCTGCCAAGATACATATGAAGCCTGCCAGCCACCACCTTTACAAGCGGTGCGTATTCCAGGATGATCTTCTCCCGGATGCCCGGATCCTTTGTTCTCGCATAATCCACCCAGAGACGCTTTCTTGCCGCTTCCTCCATAGATTACCCTCCTTGGCTACTGTTTTTCGATCACAGCGCCATCCTCACTTTGCTGTTTTTCTTTCTGCTGCTCTGTCTCCTGTGCAGCTGCATCTTCCTGCTGCTGTGCTTCTTTCTTTTCCTGCTGCATACCGAACTTATCAAACATCAGCCTGATCACACAGCCCAGCACATAAAAAACCGCAAATACAAGAAGAAGCACCCAGGACATCGTATACAGATCATAATGCATCCGAAACATGACTATGCCTGCCACCAGTCCTGCTGTCAGCATAACAAGCGCCGGTATATTTCTGGTATTCATATTGTATACGTTTCCTTTCCAACTGCCTTGATCTGAAATTCACCCGTTCCCGGATAAAAAATAACGGTTCTACCGAAGTTTTTTCCTGTATCTTCCGCCAGGATCGGTATGTTCAGCTGTTTCAGCTTTGCCTTTGTCGCCTCTACATTTCTTTCACCCACGCGTACCATACTGGATTTGTTCTGGAATGCAAACATCTGTGCCCCGCCGGCGATCTTTGCGACCAGCCGCGATCTGCTGCCGCCTGCTGCCACGATCCGCCTGACCAGTTCTTCAATTCCGGTATCAGCAAATTTCGGAATATTGGAATTGTCTTTGATCTGCGTACTGTCAGGCAGCATGATATGGGCAAGCCCTCCTATACCCGTCACCGGATCCCGCAGTGCGATTCCCACACAGGATCCGAGTCCAAGTGTTGTAATGCCGTCCGGACTGATACAGACATTCAGATCTGCCATTCCCACTTTTATTATCTCACTCATTCCATTACCCTGTTACACTTTCTACTAATTGCATCCCAAGGATGCCATGATCTTATCATAGGATTCCAGATCAGGCACGAGAATGAAAAAGCCGTCCAGCGTTTTATCATCCGTAAACTGTGTCTGGATCAACAGGATCCTGTCACCCAGCGCACCAAATTCTATCGCCGGAACACTCAGGATCGCTCCCGCCATATCAATGCTCAGATCGGGAACCGATGGAATTATCTTCATATTAGTCAGCATGGATAAGGAATTCAGATAAGCACCCGTAATAATATTACCGATCTCTTTCAATGCGGAAAGTTCCATTTCAGAAAACTCGCCGCTTGACGGTCCGGATACGCCCATCAGCTTATTCACAAGATCATGGGCTGCATCTTCTTTCAGAAGGAACATGATACTTCCGGTAATATCACCTTCTACCAGCAGATAAACACCTGCCATGATCTGTTCCTCACCGCCCATAACCGCACCAACCTCCTGAAACTCCAGAAGTTTGACCTGCGGAACCTTCATATCCACCTTGCAGCCAAGCATCTGTGCCAGTGCAGTCGTCGCATTGCCGGCACCGATATTGCCCAGTTCTTTTAGAATGTCAAAATATTGCTGGGATACATGATTTAAATCAAATTTACTCATATATACCCCCCTTTTCTAAATGTAATGCATCTATTGTCCGTCTTTATCTGTAAATGTAGCATTGACATCCAGCAGGGAGATCAGTCTGTCTCTGTCCTTACCGACTCCGTTGATAAAGTTTGCCTTTGTATCCTTGGAATCATAGGCAACCTTTTCAATCTGGGAATGCTCCAGTGTTACCACTTCTTCTACCGCATCCACCAGAACACCGATACTGTCTCCGCTTTCCAGCTTGATGATGATGATACGTGTTGCTTTTGTGATCTCATCATCGGCAAGTCCCATCTTCAGCCGCAGACTGATGACCGGAATGATCTCACCACGCAGGTTGATCACACCCTTTATGTAGCTCTGCACCTTTGGCACACGTGTAATACGCTGCATCCGGACAATATTATCCACATATTTGATATCGATACCAAACTGCTCATCTCCATAACGGACTACGATGAACTGTGTTGTCATATACTGCTCTTTTAATTCGTCCATACTGCCCCTCCTTATAATAATGCATTCGTATCAAGGATCAGAGCGATCTCGCCGTCACCTAAGATCGTTGCACCGCTGATGATCTTATTTTTATTGATATAATTACCGAGTGACTTGATAACAATCTCCTGCTGTCCCATCAGTTCATCTACCACAAGACCTGCCAGCTTGTCACCCTTCTTGACGATGATCACAAGCAGATTCTCATCCGGTTTCTTTGTGGATTCATTATCCAGCACTTCATTTAACCGGATCAGCGGAATAACCGTACCACGCAGGTTGATCACTTCTTTTGCCTGTACATATTTGATCTCTGCCGGCTCGACATCTTCGATCGTCTGGATAGAACCAAGCGGAATGGCATATTTTTCGCCGCCCACTTCTACCATCAGTGCCTGTATGATCGCCAGTGTCAGTGGAAGTCTGATAATAAAGGTACTGCCTTCTCCCAGTTTTGTTTTTACTTCTACTTCACCGCTCAGGGATTCGATCTTTGATTTAACAACATCAAGACCAACACCACGACCGGATACATCGGATACTTTCTTCGCCGTAGAGAAACTTGGCAAAAACAGAAGTGCTATGACATCCTTATCTGCCATATTTTCTGCCTGCTCCGGTGTGACCGTGCCACGTTCGATCGCTTTTTGCTTGACTGCTTCTATATCGATTCCGTTACCATCATCTCTTACTTCAATAATAACGTTATTGCCATCCTGATATGCATCCAGGAAAATAGAGCCGACTTCCGGCTTTCCTCTCTCCTTACGGACTTCAGCGGATTCCAGACCGTGGTCTGCGGAATTACGCAGCAGATGCATCAGCGGATCACCGATTTCGTCTACAACAGTTCTGTCAAGCTCTGTCTCTTCACCGGACATGATCAGCTGCATCTTCTTATCCAGTTTTTTTGACAGATCACGGATCATCTTCGGGAATTTCTGTACGACTGTCTCGATCGGAACCATTCGTACTTTCATAACAGATTCATGCAGGTTTGTCGTCACGCTTTCCAGATACTCGATCTGTTCGTTAAATGTATTGTTTGTCAGGATACCTTCCTGTGAGGAAGTTGATACCAGAGAGTTTTTCGCAATGATAAGCTCGCTGACCAGATTCATCAGGACATCCAGCTTTTCGATATCCACACGAACCGTTCTGTTGACGATCGGCTTGGAGATCGGTTTTTTATCCGCTGCCTTTGCCGGTGCTGCAGGTGCAGTCGTCTTCGGCTGTTCTTCTGCCTTCGTCTGTGTTTCGGTTTCTGCCGGCTTTGCCGTCTCTTCCGGCTTTGTAAGCTCTACCTCTCCTACATATGCGGCTTCGATCTCTGATACATTGAGAACTGCTTTTTTCACAGTTTCTGCATCCGCATCTGTCAGGATGATCACACTGAAATCAAAATCAAAGCGCTCATCCTCGATATCCTGTGCACTTGGAACGGAAACGATCATGTCACCCAGTTCTTCCAGTGCTTTATATACCAGAAATGCTCTTGCGGCTTTTAAAATACAGGATTCCTGTACATAAACCGTTACACCGAGACATTTCTTTCCCTGTTTTTTTGCCTCTGTCATGACGCTGATCTCTGTATCTCCGAGCTTGATCTCACGCCATTTTTCTTTGCCTGCATCTGCGCCTGCTTCCTGCTTTGTCTCTTCTTTTGCAGGCTCCTTCTTTTCTTCTTTCGCAGGCTGGCTTGCACCGTCACCGCTGTTTTTTGCCAGATAATCATTCAGTGCCTTGATCAGGTGTTCATTGTCATTCGTACCTTCATCGCCTGTATTCTGGATATTTTCCGTATACTCTTCCAGTGCATCCAGACACTGGAACAAAAGGTCTACCATGGCACTGTCGACTTTGATCGTATTATTGCGGACTTCCGAAAATACATTTTCCATATCATGCGTCAGTGTCTGCATACGCTTATATCCCATCGTACCTGCCATACCTTTCAGTGTATGTGCGGAACGGAATATTTCATTGATGGTATCCATGTTGTCCGGTTCCTGCTCGAGGATCATAAACTGATCGCTCAGGCTCTGTAAATGTTCTTTTGTTTCGTCAAGAAAGATCTCCAGATATTGCGTTACATCCATATCACTTTACCCCCACGCTTTTTATAATGGCATCTGCCACATTTTCTACCGGTTCAATTTGATCGGTTAACCCGGATGCCACAATGCTCCGCGGCATTCCGTATACTGCACAGCTTTCTTTCTGCTGTGCGATCACATAAATTGGTTTCTTCTGATGCAGATTTCGTATGCCTGCAGTTCCATCCTGTCCCATACCGGTCAGTACCACACACACGACGCGTGCGTAGCCGGACTCTGCAAGTGATTCATACATAAAGTTGGCACATGGCCGGACACCTTCCCGTACAGGACCGTCCTTTAAGATCAGATAATGCTTTCCATCCCGCTGTACAACTTCCATATGTCTGCCGCCTCTTGCAATATAGGCACATCCTTTCCGGATCTCCATATTATTTTCCGCTTCCATAACATGGAGCGGACTGCGTTCATCCAGACGCTGTGCAAGTGACTTTGTAAAGCCCTCCGGCATATGTTGTACGATCAGAACCGGTGCATCCAGATTGCCCGGTAACTTCGGTATGATCTCTGCCAGTGCTTTCGGTCCTCCCGTAGAACAGGCGATTGCCACGACCGTATTTCCGACCGGTACACCTGACTGCCTTGACGGCTGTTTTCTGCCGTATGCCGCCACCGGCTTTCCCGGCTGTGGTCTGCCCGATGCAGCCGAAGATAAAATTGCCAGAAACCTTCTGACAAAAGTATCCTTTTTAGCTTCCAGAACAGAATCCGGTTTATGGATAAAATCCACAGCTCCAAGCTCCAGTGCCTGCAAAGTGATCTCTGCATTTTTTCCTGTTTCGGAACTGAACATCACCACATTTTCCTGTAATCCCAGACGATTGATCTCCTTCAGGACACCGATCCCGTCCAGCTTTGGCATAATGATATCAAGGATTACCGCATCATATGTATTTTCCCGCATCAGACGAATAGCCTCCAGTCCGTTTGCAGCCATATCCTGCACACAAAACTGCTCATCCAAGTTGATTATATCACATACTATTCTTCTCATGAGTGCAGAGTCATCTACGACCAGTATTTTTTTCTTTTTATCCATTCTTTCTCTGCCTGTTCTTCCGCTCTTCCTCAAAAATATAGCGGATGATCTCTTCACGCTGCTGGTTATCTATGTTAACATACTGTACCCTGTGCTCATACGTTCCTCTTCTGTTTTCCAGTTCCCGCACGGAAAGTATCTTTCCCACAAGATTATAAGTCTTCTTGATCTTCTCGCTGCTCAGATTATAAGTCAGGTAGATCAGTGTTCCGTTTTCGTATTTATAATCGGATACAAAGCGGATCCCTCCGCCGCTGATATCCACCACCACACTCTGCCGGAGCGGAAGCCCCGCCTGAATATACTGCTGATTCTGCTCTATTGCAGACAATTCTTCCTCCACAAGCTCCCTGCTGCTCATATTGAGAATACAGGAAAAGCGGTAAAATTCCCTTCTCTGGTGTTTCCGCAGATTGGAGATGGTTTCACATAACAAAATATATGTATTATCCTTTTTATAACGATCCGCGATCCTGACATAGCATTGATACAGTCCCTGTTTTGTATAAAAACATACATCGTACTCTCCATCTACGGGAAGCAGGATCAGCTTTGTCTGCTCCATCGGCATCAAAACCTCAAACTGATCGTCTGATAACACATCATAGATTCTGGATACATAGCTTTTCTTATCCGAAGAGTTGCCCAGTATACTCTTCTCCATCGACTGTAATTCGATTTTTTCTCCCGGTAAAATCAATTTTGTCAGCATATCTTTCTCCTGTTTTTATTGCTGTGTAGTGCCGATAAAGTGTGCAAAAAATGCAGCCATGCCACGTTTTTTTATTGCCGGCGTGTCTTCTCCCGGATGCATCAGTTTCTCCGCGATCTGTTCATATGCCCTGGCAGACTTCGCATTCTCATTCTGTAAAGAAACAGGCATCTGCTGCATCACTGCCTTCTCCAGCTGTACATCCTGCGGAATTGCACCAAGATAAGAGATCTGCATTTTCAGATATCTTGTCACGACCGTATTCAGTTTCTGATAAAGAATCTGCCCTTCCTCTATTTTCTCCATTTTATTGGCGATCATCATGACTTTTGTCATTTCATTGGAAAAACGCGGATGACGGCTGAGTGCCTTTAACAAAGAATACGAATCTGTGATGGAAGTAGGCTCCGGCGTTGTCACCAGAAGCACCTCGCTGCTTGCTACCAGGAATTCCAGTACAGCATCTGAAATGCCTGCTCCTGTATCCACAATGATCACGTCTGCTATGGAATCCAGTTTTGCCAGATTCTGGATAATGTAAGTCAGATATTCCCGGTTCAGATTGGAAAGTCCTGCAATACCGGATCCGCCCGATATAAAACCGATGCCGCCCGGTCCCCAGGTAATGATCTCCGTGATATCTTTTCCTTTGTAGATCAGATCACTCAGATTAAACTGTGGCACTGCGCCAAACATGATTTCAATATTTGCCAGTCCGAAATCTGCATCCAGGATCACGACCCTCTGTCCCATTTTCTTTAACTGGATCGCCAGATTGATACTTGTATTCGATTTTCCTACGCCGCCTTTCCCACTTGTGACTGTAATGACACGCGCAAGCGGACGGGGACGCTCCTGATTCATTTTTATGATATTTCTAAGCTGTGATGCCTGATCCAAATGACCATCCCCCTTTACTCGAACCGGTTCCCACCTAATAATAGTTTTACCGTTTTCTGTGCGTCAAATTCACTGATATCATCCGGTACATTTTGTCCGCATGTCACATAAGACATCGGTGCATCCGTATGTAAACGCAGATTGAAGAGATTTCCCTGACACTGTGTCTCGTCAAGTTTTGTAAATACCAGTCTGAAATCCGTCAGTTCCCGATAAGTATCTGCTATATTCAGCAGGTCTCTGTATTTGGTTGTGGCACTGACAACCAGATAAACTTCCTTTTCCGCCTGTCCGTCAGCCGCACGTAAAAGTGCCAGCGTATCATCCCGCTGATCCGTATTTTTCTGGGAATGTCCGGAAGTATCCACAAAAATGTAATCATACGCCGCATAGTCTTCTATCGCATTTCTGATCTCCTGCGGTGTATAAATGATCCGGAACGGAACATCCAGAATATTGGCATATGTACGAAGCTGCTCTGCTGCTGCGATCCGGTAGGTATCCGCTGTCAGAAGCACGATTTTTTTCTTTTCCACAACGCTGAAACGGGATGCGATCTTTGCGATCGTCGTCGTTTTTCCCACCCCTGTAGGTCCGATAAAATAGATCAGCTTCGGGCCTTTTTCCGCAGGCTGTATCGTTTTGATCTGACCAAACTTCAGCACCATCTTCTGATAAACAACGGAAAGCAGATAGTCGATCGGCATATCCGGTTTCACGCTGCCATCCAGTTCATCCACAAGCTGATCCGCATAGGCTTCTTCGATTTCGTTATCCAGCAGCATCTTGTACAGAAGCTGGAAGAATGCTACATTACTGTCTTCCTTCTTTTCTTCTTCCGCATTGTCTTTTTCTTCCTCCTGGGCGCTGCTGATCTGTTTTTCCAGCAGATTCTGTAATGTGCTCAGTTTTTCTTCGATCGTAGTCTCCTGTCTGCTGTCAGTTATCTTTTCTTCTTTCTCAGACTGTTTTGTTTTCTCCGGCTGCGGCATTGGTTCTGCTTTTACCTGCTTTGCCATCTGCACCGCATCCGTTTTCACACTCTGGCTGTTTCCTGCCGCCTCACTCTGTCTGGCGATCTCGCTGACCTTTGCGACCGCTTCCCTGAAATTCTGTTTTTCCTCTTCTTCCAGTGCCACTGTCACTTCTACCTGCTGCGGCTTGAATATGCTGAACAGGCCTTTCTTTTTCAATTTTTTTACGTTCATGACAACAATGCCGCTGCCAAGTTCTTTTTTTGCCAGCTCCAGTGCTGCTTCTTCTGTTTTTGCCTGAAATTTTTTTATGATCATTTATGCGGTCACCATCCCAACTGATTGTAATTCAACATTTGTCTCCACTTCATTATAGGAAACAACGATCAAATCTTTAAAATAATCCTCTGTCAACCGTTTAAAATACATACGAACGATCGGTGAAGTAATAATGATCGGATTTTTGCCAAGGCTTTCCAGCTTGTCGATCTCCGTCTGGACGCTTGCCATGATCGCTTTTGTCCGCTCCGGTGCCAGCGTCAGATATGCGCCCTGTTCCGTCTGCTTCACACTGCTCATGATCTCCTGCTCTATCTTCGGATCAAGTGTTACCACACTTGTTGTTTCATTTGCAGGGAAATATTTTGCAGAGATCGCACGTTTCAGACTCTGTCTGACATATTCTGTCAAAACATCCGTATCCCTCGTTGACGGAGCATAATCTGCCAGTGTTTCAAAAATAGTCAGCAGATCCCGGATAGAAATACCTTCACGAAGCAGATTCTGCAATACTTTCTGTACTTCTCCCAGTCCAAGCATCTTTGGTACCAGTTCTTCGACAATGGAAGGATTGCTCTCTTTTAAGTTGTCCACCAGATTCTGGACATCCTGACGGGACAGGAGCTCAGCAATATGCTGACGGATCACTTCCGTCAGATGCGTTGCAATGATGGATGGCGGATCAACTACCGTATAGCCCAGACTTTCCGCACGTTCCCTCTGTCCTTCCGTGATCCAGACAGCCGGCAGATGGAAGGAAGGCTCAAATGTCTTGATACCTGTGATCTCCTCCTCTACATACCCCGGATTCAT